>CAKRRU010000185.1 GCA_934394515.1 uncultured Acetatifactor sp. | reverse complement strand
AACGGACACAGAGTGCTGGCTACCATCAGTGGTAAGCTTCGTCAGAACTTTATCCGTATCCTTCCCGGAGATAAGGTAACACTGGAGCTGTCTCCTTACGATCTGAGCAAGGGACGTATTATCTGGAGAGATAAATAAGACGATCTGGAGAGAAAACAGATATGGCTAAAAAAATACGTAACTTTGCCGTCATTCTGGCGGTCAGTGCGGTGGTGGGAATCCTGCTTTTAGTACTGGTGTTCCTGCTTCCGGTAGAACCCATGCGCCGGAATGTGGAGAAAAGTGTTGAGAATATGCTCAAGACCGGGAACCAGATCCCGGAAGATGCTTTTTCCCAGTATTTGTGGAAAAACAGAGAGACTTATACCGATGCCATTATGGTACAGAATGCCATAGAGAGATTGCCGGATAAAAATGCTTATGAACATGCCATGTGGATGTACCACTATGATCTGGAAGAAGATGTGTGGACACCGGAGGATTCCCTGAAAGCCTTTTGTGAATCCCATGAGAATGTAAATAACATGTATCTTCATATTTATGCAAGATATTGGCACGGTTATCTTTTGTATTTAAAACCGTTACTCATGCTTTTTTCCTGGCAGCATGTGGTATGGCTGGAACTGGCGGCACAGGTTGCGCTTATGATCTGGGTACTGGTCACGGCAATCCGCAGGAAAAATACAGGTGTTGCGGTGGTGACGCTGGGAAGTTTTCTGTTTATGAAGCCGGTGCTGGTCCTGGTATCTCTGACGATGTCAGTCTGCTGGATCCTGACGCTCCTGGCAGTGGAATATATGCTGCTGCATCATGACAGACTGCATGAAAAGGGATGGTATCCGGAATATTTCCTGATCATCGGAATTCTTACGTCTTATTTTGATTTCCTGACGTATCCTATCGTCACTTTGGGAATTCCTCTGTGCTGTTACTTCTTATTAGAGAGTGATAAGCTGTGGAACAACATGAAAAAGCTGATCGGCTTCGGCGTAAGCTGGGCCGTCGGTTATGCCGGAATGTGGGCTGCCAAATGGATCATTGCAGATCTGACCCTGCATACCGGTACGATTAAAGATGCTGTCTGGTCCATTATCGGCCGTACCGAGGCAATCGGCGGAAGACCCCGTATGAACGGAGGCTTCTACGTCATCGGACTGAACCTGCAGGAATATCCCGAATATATGAAAATTGCAGTGGGAGTTCTGGCAGTGGCGGCAGTGGGGGCTCTGATTATGACAGTCGTCACAGGAAAATGGAAGCAAGTGTATATGCAGTTACTTCCAACGGTGATCATAGCGGCAATTCCCTTTGCCTGGATCATTGCGGTACAGCATCATTCGGCGCTGCATGCGAGATTTACGTTCCGTATTCTCAGTGTTGCGGCGGCTGCGGTCATCACTTTTGTCGTTTTGATCGTAAAACAGACAAAAATAAGCAAAAAAAATTGAAAAACAAGGGAAAAAGCGTAAAAATACGCTTGCAAAGGAAAGACCGTCATGCTATAATGTAAGACGGTCTTTTTTGAAAGGAGGGTTTAACATGAAAG
>CAKRRU010000184.1 GCA_934394515.1 uncultured Acetatifactor sp. | reverse complement strand
GCCAGCTTCCGCAAACAGCGCTCTCAGTCGGTGACGCTGTATTCCTGTCGTTTCCCTTGGCAAGAGTCTCTTTCATCGCATTTACAATCAATAATTACTTCTTCTGATCTTGCGATCATGGAATTATGATATGCGTCTTAGCGGCATCTGTCAAGTATTTTTTATTTATTCCGGCCTGTTTTTTATCTGATCGGATCAGAATTCGGATCTATTTTCTATCTATGCCGATCAAAATCCAGCTCAACCACCCGGTCATTTACCTGTGTAAAGCTGCCTCCGTCCATATTTTTGCGTACAAAGGGAACCCCCTTCCGCACATAGTATACATTATCCTGAAGCAGGGCATCCGGATTCTCTGACGGGCTGATCGTACCACCGAGATCGTCATAGCTGATATTATTGCGGAAGGTATTATGAATCGACTCCTGCAGACAGAACATCACACAGCCGCCCTCATTCTGCCTGCTGTAATTAGATTCATACACCGTTCCGTCCCCGGAATCCGCATCATATGCCATGCCGTCCTGATTGAGTCTGGTGTCTGTGACTTCATTATAGCGAAACAGGGCTTCCTTACATTTCCAGGGCCAGATTGCGGCTGCCACCTTTCCCATCCGACCGCCCGGCTCGCAATAGATACGGTCATTGATCTCGCAGGCCACAGAGTCTGCCATATTATGCTCCACCAGAGGACGCAGGGCATACATCGGCGTGATCCCATCCCCACCGGCCTCTTTTACATAATTATTCCGTATCTGCATATTTTCATGTCCATAGTTCAGAAAAACGGCTTCCGTAAGCTCTGCCCCCCGGAACTTATCATGGGCATAGGTATAGCCTGCTGCAATTCCCCAGCGGCTGACCCGGTGCACGAAGCATCCTTCAATAACGATATCCCGATACCGTGCCACACCCGTCAGTTCCTCACATTCCGGACGGAGCGCTGTCATATAGATCCCACCGTTGTTCATGTGTTTATCGTAGACATTCCCATGGACATCATGGATCCACAGATTCCTAAGTGTGATGCCGCCCCGCACCCCTTTGTCCTTAGCTGCCACAGCCACACCGGTACGGTTCATTTTCTCACCCAGGCTGTAACGCTCTCCCGGGATCATGCTGCCTTCATTCGTGATCTCCAGATCCTCGACCACAATATGCTCCGCATCGTACAAAAGTACTGCGGAAGATACATAGCCGTGATACACATGCGTAGGGGAATCCAGCGGTGTCCCATAATCCTGATACCAGATCCCCTGTCCGCAGGCATCGATCCGCGGTGGTGCATCTGCTGTGCCGTACGCTCCGATCACGATCGGTGCCTCTTTCGTACCGCTGTCTGTCACATGCAGATATTGTCCGTAAAATACACTGCCCCGCTCCAGCAGGACGCGGTCGCCCGGCTGCAGGCTTCTTCGATTGATGGCAGACAGACTGGCAAACGCTGTACTGCACGTCCGTCCGTCATTTTCATCACTGCCTGTTCTCTGACTCACATAATATGTCGCAGATAAGCTTGTCATATACATCCTCCCGTAACCGTTTCTCAATGATCTGCGACACCTCCTCATAGGTAAAATAATCCCCATGATAGCGTCCGAACAGATCTCTGTTCTGTTCGTAAAAATCCCGCTTCTCCTGCTCCGTGAAATCCGGACAGAAGCCGCCTTCCCGGACCTTCTCACACGGCTGTACAAAATCCAGCTTCAGGCGGGTCAGCTCATATTGCAGAT
>CAKRRU010000183.1 GCA_934394515.1 uncultured Acetatifactor sp. | reverse complement strand
AACTGATATGGGAGGCAAATATGATAGAAGTAACCAATCTTACAAAAAAATACGGAGACCATATAGCCGTAGATCATCTTTCTTTCCGCGTGGAAAAGGGACAGATCTACGGTTTTTTAGGTCCTAACGGCGCCGGCAAGTCGACGACCATGAATATCATCACCGGTTATCTGGCTGCCACAGAAGGCACAGTGACCATAGATGGCAAGGATGTGCAGAAGGATCCGGAGGAGGCAAAGCGTGCCATCGGTTATCTGCCGGAGCTCCCACCCCTGTATGTTGACATGACTGTCAGGGAGTATCTGGAATTTGTGGCGGAGCTGAAAAAAGTTCCGAAAAAGGAACGGGAACAGCAGATCTGTGAGGTTATGGAGATGACGCAGATCACGGATATGCAACAGCGTCTGATCAAGAACCTGTCCAAAGGTTACAGACAGAGAGTAGGTCTCGCACAGGCAATTCTGGGTTATCCGGAGGTCATCATTCTGGATGAGCCTACCGTGGGACTGGATCCGAAACAGATTATCGAGATCCGTGATCTGATCCGCAGGCTTGGCGAGAATCACACCGTGATTCTAAGCTCCCATATCCTGTCGGAAGTCAGCGCGGTCTGCGACCACATTATGATCATCGCCCACGGCAAACTGGTCGCCAGCGATTCTCCGGAGAATCTGCAGAAGCTGATGAGCGGTTCCATGGAACTGGATCTGGAAGTAAAGGGCAATGCCGATGCTGTCAAGGCAGCTCTGTATAAGATTCCACAGATCAATCAGATGGAGGAGAACACAGAGGTACAAAAAGGCATTACAAAACTGAAAGTCATCTCCAAAGAAAATGCAGATGTCAGAGAGCAGGTATTCTACGCACTGGCAGACGCTAAACTGCCGATTCTGCAGATGACCCATGCAGAGAAATCTCTGGAAGATATCTTCCTGGAACTGACAGAAGATGTAGCGCCTTCGCAGCCTGAAAAGAAAAAATTGTTTACCAGGCATAAAAAGGCGGCAGCAGTAGATGAAAATACAGACAATAATGCCGAGGCATCCGACGAAGGATCAATAAACACCAATACCTCAGACAATGTTTCCGCTACGACTGGCGTAAATGTGTCCGAGAGTAGCGAGTCAAAGGCAGACGCAGCTGCCACAAAGGAGGCGGAATAATATGCTAGCCATTTATAAGAGAGAATTGAAATCCTATTTCCGTTCCTTTATCGGATTTTTATTTATTGCAGTCACCCTGTTTTTCCTGGGACTGTATTTCAGCGTTTATAACCTGATGAACGGATATCCTTATTTTGCGTATGTGGTATCCAGCGTTACCTTTCTATTCATGCTGACCGTGCCGATCCTGACCATGCGTATCCTGGCGGAAGAAAAGCGGAGCAAGACGGATCAGCTGATCCTGACGGCACCGGTGTCCGTAGGCGGCATCGTCATGGGAAAATTCCTGGCGCTGTTGACCATATTTGCCATTCCCGTAGCGATCATCTGCTTTTACCCACTGATCATGGCGCAGTACGGCAGTGTTCCCATGGGAGAGGCTTACCTGTCGATCCTGGCATATTTCCTTTTTGGGATGACCGCGATTGCCATCGGTCTGTTCCTGTCCTCCCTGACGGAGAGCCAGGTGATCGCGGCGGTACTTACTTTTGTGGTATTGTTCCTGGGATATATGATGGATTCCATCTGCTCCATTATTTCCAGCACGGGCAATCTGCTGACGAAGCTGCTGCGCTGCTTTGATCTGTATACACCGTTTTCCAACCTGTTAAATGGTACGCTGGATGTATCTTCGATTGTATATTATGCTTCTGTGACCGCATTGGTTCTGTTCCTGACGGTACAGTCCATTCAGAAGCGCCGTTACAGCATGTCCGTGAAGAACTTAAGCTTCAGTGCTTACAGTACCGGTATGATCGCCGTAGCGGTAGCGCTGG
>CAKRRU010000182.1 GCA_934394515.1 uncultured Acetatifactor sp. | reverse complement strand
CTTCTGGCAGCAGTTATCTTCGATGTTGTATCCAAACGTGGTGGAAAATTAATTGCCAAGAATTAATTTCTACATATCTAATCAAAAAGGGCCCGGCGCTTTTGTGCCGCAGGCCCTTTTGATGGTATTTATTCGTTGCGTATAGGAGAAGAGTATGGATAAGGGAAAAAGACAACGGAAAAAAGAAAATACAGGAAAGCGGAAAAGAGGAGCCGGCATCGGCATTAAGATCATGGGGCTGTTGCTGCTTCTGGCAGTTACGGCGATCAGCTGTGTCGGAGTGTTAGTATGGACGCTGCAGAGTGTGATCGGGACGAGTGATCAGATCGTATCCGAACAGGTTGCGGAGCAGGAAAAGATAAGCGGACTTTCCAGAGAGTTCACTTATATCAACAGTCAGGTGCTCACCCATGTCATGACTACCAATAGTGTGACCATGGATACTCTGTCTGAGAAAATTTTGCAGGATATTACAGATATGGAACAGCAGATAGAGGAATTCGGCGACCTGCTTTCCGAGGGGGATGAGCGTAAAGAAGCACTGGACAGTGCCTCTGCAGAACTGGCGAAATACAGGAAGACGGTGGAGAGTCTGCTGGTCACCAGTGCCGAGAACAAAACCCAGGCATATGTATCTGCCACATCTAACCTTCCGATGTTTAATGAACATATCGAAAATTACATGAACCGGATGCTGGAGATCACAGCGCAGGAAATGGAACAGGCCCAGGGACAGATGGAGCAGAGTGCTGCCAGAGTGCCGGGGATCATCTCCGTGGCAAGTATTGCGTTACTTGTGGTAGTGATCGTGATCATGCTGGGACTGCGGCTGTGGGTCATCGGCCCGGTGAAAAAGGCAACGAAACAGGTAGATGAACTGGTAGAAGGGATTCGCTGCAACAAAGGAGATATTACCAAAAGAATTCATGTGGGATCGAGAGATGAAGTGGGAAGACTGGCCATTGCCATTAATGACCTGGTAGCCCAGATGCAGATCATCATCAGAGCCATCACCGAGGGCTGTGGACAGATGGAAGAAAAGCAGGCTGACATTATCTCCAATGTGGAGAAAGTAAATGCCACTGCGGATCATACCATGCAGAATCTGGGTGTAATGTCCGAGGGAATGCAGCTGGTGACAGGGGCAATCGGAGGTGTACAACAGGATACCGGTGTATTGGATCACACGGTGGAAAATATGCTGGAAGTAGCCCAGAACGGAAGAGACTATGCGGCTGATATCAAGGAAAAAGCCGGTAAAATGAAAGTGACAGCGGTGGAGAGCAAGCAGGAGGCAACCCTTGTCATGAAGGAGATTGACACGGCAATGACAGAGTCCATCGCCAACAGCAGGCAGATCCATAAGATCACAGAACTGACGGAAGAGATTCTGGGAATAGCCGGAACCACAAATCTGCTGGCACTGAATGCGTCCATTGAGGCAGCAAGGGCAGGAGAAGCCGGCCGTGGATTCGCCGTTGTGGCAGAGGAAATCCGCAAACTGGCCGACAGCTCCAGAGAATCTGCCAACAATATCCAGGAAATCAGCAATCGTGTAGTGGAGAGCGTGGAGGAACTATCCGAGAACGCCACCAGACTGCTGGAATTTATGAATACCAGAGTCATGAAAGATTATGATGCACTGGAGGATACCGGCAGCAACTATCATGAAGCGGCAGATCATGTGGATGAAATGATGAACGAATTCGGACAGAAGATCGATGAATTGCTGTCGGTACTGCAGAATGTCAATACTGCCAATACACAGATGGAAGCAACTGTGGGAGACAGTACCGAAAAGTTGTCTGCGGTAGAGAAAAACAACCAGGGACTGCAGCAGGAGATGAAAGATATCTCTTATGCAGTGGAGGAACTGGCTGCCTCGGTAGGGCAGTTAAAGGAAAGCATTCGTTGTTTTACGGTGGTATAGACAGAAAAATAAAATGCACGGGATTCCCAATGGGAATTATCGTGCATTTTAACGTGCGCTTTGTGGCGCAAGTCGTTATATTTACATTTCAGGAATTCTCCGGTGCGTGATGTAGTTCTAGCGCCAGATAGGAATTGTGGTATTCCTTACAGTAAGTCACATCTTTGTCAAACCATGCGGGAGGGACAAATGCCT
>CAKRRU010000181.1 GCA_934394515.1 uncultured Acetatifactor sp. | reverse complement strand
TATCAAAATTAGATGCAATGTTTACAATACTGGGAACGATCTGAGAAAGCATCATGGCAACCAGACTGTAGATCAAAGCCACGAATAAAAAGGCCGTAATGAGGATGCCGATACCACGGACAATAGAATTACGCTTCTTATTCTCCTTCACCTTCATTTTCCGGCACAATGGGAACAACAATTTGGTTTCTATAAAATTAAGAACAGGGGTCAGCAGATATGCCGTCACCAGTCCGAACACCACCGGCATCAGAATCCCGGTGATCATATGCAAGCCTGCCTTGATGCTGCTTCCATGGAATAACAGATAGTAAAAACAAAGGCTGGCGGCAATGGTTAAAAATGCCGTCAATCCCCAACGAAAATACTTGTTATTTTTTAAGTCGTATTTCATACACCCACACCTTTCTGTGAAACTTACTGCTTTTAATATACTATGGTTTTGATCTTATCACAAGAAGAAATCTGTCGTTTTGGTTGAAAAAGCATTCCTACAAGTATAAAATAGATAATAAGAAACGAATGGAGAACATCATGACATTACAAAAAGTACTCAGCCGTGTCAGGCAGGCTGTAGATGATTATGATATGATCGAGGACGGTGACACCATTGCCATAGGTATCTCCGGTGGCAAGGACAGCCTTACGCTCCTGCTGGCACTCAACGAATTAAGAATATTTTATCCGAAAAAATTCAATATTCACGCTGTAACTGTTGATCTGGGCTTTCAAAATCTGGATCTTGACAAGATCCGGGCACTCTGTGCCTCCCGGGCGATTCCCTACACTGTAGTGGAGACCTCGATTGCTAAGATCGTATTTGTAGACCGCAAGGAAGACAATCCCTGTTCTCTCTGCGCCAAAATGCGCAAAGGAGCTCTGAATGATACCATCAAAGCCGCTGGCTGCAATAAGATTGCTTATGCTCACCATGAGGATGATGTGGTGGAGACCATGTTGCTTTCCCTCTTCTACGAGGGACGCCTGCATACGTTCTCCCCGGTAACGCATCTGGATAAGACCGATCTGACTGTGATCAGGCCTCTGATCTATATGCGGGAAGCCGAGGTCATTGGTTTTGTGAACAAATATCAGGTGCCGGTAGTCAAGAGCCCCTGTCCTGCGGATGGACATACGAAACGGGAATACATCAAAGAATTATTACAGCAGATCCATCGGGAAAATCCCGGTGTCAAGGATCGTATTTTCACAGCGATCCAGCGAGGAAATATGGAAGGTTGGTCAGAATACTTTGGCAGTCATTAAAGAAGAAAATTACCATGACGAACAAAATAAGAATAACATCTTAAAGCTCCGGGCGGTTCTGGATACCCTTCCCACTTTCTGTAAGGATTTTTTCCGTGGAATTGAGCCTTATACTTCCACCAGAACCAGACTTGCTTATGCCTATGATATCCGGCTTTTTTTTGAGTTCCTTCATGAAAAAAACAGCTATTGCAATAAAATGGAGATTACAGAATTTCCGCTTGCCGTTCTGGATATGGTGCAGCGGACGGATATTGAAGAATATCTGGATTTTATGAGCCTGTACCAGAAAGATGGAAAAAATATCACGAACGAGGAACGGGGAAAGGCAAGAAAGCTGGCCGCTCTTCGAAGCTTTTATAATTACTACTTCCAGAACGAACAGATTGAGAAAAATACTGCGGCACTGGTTCCCTTACCGAAGCGCCATGAAAAAGAGATCATCCGGTTGGAACCCAACGAAGTGGCTATCCTGTTGGATCAGGTAGAGGACGGCACCAAGCTGACCAAAAAAGAACTGGAATATCATAAAAAAACAAAACTCCGTGACGTTGCTCTCCTGACGCTTCTGTTGGGAACCGGTATCCGTGTATCGGAGTGTGTCGGACTGGATATTAACGATGTTGATTTAGATAACGGAGGCATCAAAATTCGCAGAAAAGGCGGTTATGAAGCAATCGTCTATTTCGGGGAGGAAGTGGAAACTGCACTTTTAGATTATCTGGAACAGCGGGAACACATCATTCCCGCAGAAGGACATGAAAACGCTCTGTTTTTGTCCCTGCAGAATCGTCGGATGGCAGTCCGCTCCGTAGAGAATCTGGTAAAAAAATACGCTTCCCGCGTCACCACCCTGAAGAAAATCACGCCCC
>CAKRRU010000180.1 GCA_934394515.1 uncultured Acetatifactor sp. | reverse complement strand
GCACTGGACAGAGAAGCATTAAAGCGCGGCACCAGCGTCTATCTGGTAGACCGTGTGATCCCCATGCTGCCCCATGCACTGAGCAACGGTATCTGTTCCCTGAACGAAGGCGTGGACCGCCTGGCATTAAGCTGCCTGATGAAGGTGGATGAAGAGGGCGAGATCGTGGACTATGAGATCTGCGAATCCGTGATCCGGGTCAAGAAGAGAATGTCCTATACCGTGGTGAAAAAGCTGCTGGAGGAGCCGGAGTGTGTGGATCGTGACGCAGCCGGATCGGAAAATGTGAATCTAAATAGTGCTGATACAGATAATGTTGCATCAGAGAGTGTTGTTACAAATGAGGCTGTGGCGAATAATACGGCTACAGCAATTAATTATGCACAATACAAAGAGTTACTTCCCGTGTTCCAACAAATGGCTGAGCTTGCGGACAAACTGCGTAAGAAGAGACAGAAACGTGGCTCTATCGATTTTGATTTTCCGGAATGTAAGATCCTGTTGGACAAGGAAGGACATCCCCTGGATATCAAACCGTATGAACGGAATGTCGCGACTATGCTGATCGAAGACTTTATGCTGGCAGCTAATGAGACGGTGGCACAGCATTTCTACTGGCAGGAACTGCCCTTTGTCTATCGTGTGCATGATGTGCCGGATCCGGACCGGATTCAGAAGTTGTCCGCCTTCATCAATAACTACGGCTATTACATGAAGGCACTGGGACGGAAAAACAGCAAGGTCTCCACGGAAGAGATTCATCCCAAGGAGATTCAGAAGCTATTGCAGAAGATCGAGGGGACGCCTGAGGAGCCTATGATCGCAAGACTGACTCTCAGAAGCATGAAGCAGGCGAAATACAGTACCGAATGTACCGGACATTTCGGACTGGCATGCCAGTATTACTGCCATTTTACATCCCCAATCAGACGGTATCCGGATCTCCAGATTCACCGTATTATCAAAGAACAGCTGCGCGGACGCCTGAGAGAAGAGCGCGTGGAGCATTACCGTGATATTTTGCCGGAGGTAGCAAGGCATTCTTCCGAGATGGAACGGCGTGCCGATGAGGCGGAGCGTGAGACGGATAAGCTGAAGAAGGTAGAATATATGGAGCAGCACATCGGAGAGGAATACGAAGGTGTGATCTCCGGTGTCACCGGCTGGGGGCTGTATGTCGAACTGCTGAATACTGTGGAAGGGCTGATTCATATCTCAACGATTCCCGGGGATTACTACCATTATAGAGAAGAAAGCTGTGAGATGGTGGGAGAGGCTACCGGCAGGACTTTTAAGCTGGGAATGCCCGTGAAAATCGAAGTGGAAGACTGCGACCGGTTTATGAGGACGATTAATTTTAAACTGGTAGATGAATGATAAATTGATTCAAATGGAATTACTGGCTCAATTGAACCGCTGATTCAATTGAACCGCTGATTCAATTGAACCGCTGATTCAATTGAACCGTTGGTTCATTGACAATTTTTGAGAATATAGTAAACTGTAATTATTCAGAGCGGTACAGATACTGTAGTGACCGGCTACGATGTTATTAACAAAAAACTCTGAATAGTTACAGCAGTTTGACGAGGTAACGACAGATGGCAAAAGGAAAAGAGTCCCAGAAGCTGATCGCAAATAATAAAAAAGCATATCATGATTTTTTCATCGATGAGACCTATGAATGCGGTATTGCCCTGCATGGCACGGAAGTAAAGTCCATGCGCATGGGCAAATGCAGCATCAAGGAGGCGTTCATTCGCATAGAGGACGGAGAAGTCTTCGTCTACGGAATGCATGTAAGTCCTTATGAGAAGGGGAATATTTTCAACAAAGATCCTCTTCGTGTGAAAAAACTGCTGATGCACAAGTACGAGATCAACAAATTACTGGGCAAGATCAAAGAAAAAGGGTATACCCTGGTGCCTTTGCAGGTATACTTTAAGGACGGCAAGGTAAAAGTTGAGATCGGACTGGCACGTGGTAAAAAGCTTTATGATAAGCGAGAAGCCATTGCCAAAAAGGATCAGCGCAGAGAGGCAGAGAAGGAATTCAAGGTCCGTAATCTGTAGTTTTCATCTTTGAAATGCATTCTTTGATGCTTTACCGCAAGTGCTTGACAGCAGAAAGGTTATCAAGTATACTTGCCATGACAATTGCATAAGGGGTAGTAAAGGTTTCGACAGGGGTTTTGCAGCTGGAGAAGCGAGTCGCATGGTAATGCGTTAAATGGCCA
>CAKRRU010000179.1 GCA_934394515.1 uncultured Acetatifactor sp. | reverse complement strand
TAAACGTAACAACAAAGTCAACAGTTCATTTGTCTTGGAAAGGTTAAGGGTGAATATTATGAAGAAGATTATGGAAAAGGTTAACGAGTTTTTTGACGAGTATTACAAGAGCTTCGCTGAAAAGTTCTAAGTAACGAAGTATCCTTTATTTTATGATAGAAGTGTGTTTTTCACGCTCATATACACAGAGAAAAACAGCAGATCTGGCGGGATCTGCTGTTTTTGTATATTTCCCGTAATTGCATTCTTTTTCATCTTCCTTACGCTTCAGACTCTTGCTTTTCCCATTCCATAATCTCCTGTAAGCTTCTCGGTTCATAGTCTATCCAGGGCTTCATACAGCCGACATTGTATGCCCGGATATCGCTGTCTCCGACATGGCGGCATTCATTCTCCTTCATCTGTTCCAGACATTTCTGAAAATAAATATCTTCCGGACTGTTGTGGGTATGCCCGTAGAGCAGAATCGTGCCGCGGCTCATATTTTTCCAACTGAAGATAGGATAATGGCACAAAACCAGGTCATACGCCTTACCTGCCACAGAATCATGGATCTCCTTATAATCGCAGACCTCCTGAAACAGCTGCCTGTACCTGAGATCCGATACGTCATCGTGGTTGCCTTTCACCAGAATCTTTCGTCCCTTCAATATTGCAGCCAGCGCGATAAGCTCTTCCTTTTTCCCACGCATGCTCATATCACCCAGGATGTATACGGTGTCACCGTTATTTACTTTTTCATTCCATTTTCTCACAATCTCCGCATGCATGTCTTCCGGGTTCCGGAACGGTCGTTTGTCGAACCGAATCGACGCTTCGTGAAACAGGTGTAAATCACTGATGTAATAATTCATGCGCATCCTCCTAAAACATTTTCCGGCAAATCATTGCACACGCATCGCTTTCTTAAACGTCCGGGCAGCCCATTTTCCGCAATATGTTCCATCGCCCAGCACAATGTCTCCCATACCTTGGGACCTCTGTCAATGAAATCTCCTACGAACCAGATCTCTGCTTCCGGATCCATGGATTCAATTTTCGCAAGCAAGGCTGTCATTTCGTTATAACAACCATGCACATCACCTATCACATAGTGCATAATTTTCCCTCTGTTAATATAACGAATTTATCCTACTATTTTTATAGTATCATGTTAGCGGCATTCTGTCATACAACTTCTGGCTTATTTTGCATTTACTCCGTTATCATAATCTTTTCCGCCAGTGTACCTGTCATAAGTGTCTCTGTCACCCGGTCGCCGTACAATTTTAATACCTGCTGCCCCAGATCTTCCATGCTAGTATCTCTCTGGGTGCCTCCACAACACCCTCCTTTCCGGAAAAATGAGCACCGCCGCGTTCCGGAACGGCATCGCCTGCTCCAATAGGAGCCTTGGGGCTTTGATCATTTTCCTTGCGTGGATGCTGGTGTTGCCGCGCCGCCGACGAGCGGTGCAGCAGCTTTTTCTGCAATATGCTTTTTCCAGTCATTTTTCGTCAGGATCTCTAATGGTAACAATCTCTGTGAACCGTTTTCATCTTCTTCATATCCCCAGGAGTATCCCGCCAGGAACTCCAACCTGTTTCCGTTCATCCGGGAGGGCAAATCCACCAGATAGGTATAGGCGGTCCATTTCAAGTGTTTGCATCCAGCCAGATTACAGCAGGGCGCATCAAATATTTCTGCCGGATATCCATACGCAAAATACGGATTGCCCTTTTCCAGACTTTCATCGCTGACATCTATGGAAAACTCCCTGTTTTCCCCGTGATTTTCAATTCTTTCCACGAACTGAATAAACCCACAGTATCTCCGGTAGCCGGTCGCATTCATGTGTTCAAAGTAGCCATGCATTACCGGATAACCTGTACAACATATTTTATCTATCGGGAACCCCTGAAGGGCATCGTACCCAATGACCTTGGGGTCTGTACCTTGCACGTATTCCACTGTGAGATTTTCTTCTATTCCGTGAAGTGTAAAAGGAATTGTTACTCTGCTCTTCAGCGTGCGAAACACTTCTTCATGTGTCATTCTTTCGTTACTATTTTCTGCCAGCCAATCTGCCTCGTCTAATGCTTGTTCTACATCATAAGTATCTCTTGAGTTTTCCATGTTTTCTCCTTCTTCTGCAACAACTCAATACTACAAAATTAACGAAAGGTGGTAAGTCAATGGAAAAAGAATACGATATCGAAAAATTAACTCCCAGAAAAAATCCCTATGCAAAGCGTGTAAAAAAGCAGATTACTATTAACATTGATAACGATACCAT
>CAKRRU010000178.1 GCA_934394515.1 uncultured Acetatifactor sp. | reverse complement strand
GAAAAATATGGTCTGGAACAGATCCCGCAGCGGCCGGATGGAGCTTAAGGCAGCGGAGATCAAAAGCGCCAGTCCGGTGGAGACCGGAACGGTGATGATGACCAGAATAAATGTATTTTTCAATGCCTGTAAAAAATACGGATCGTGGAGTACATAAGAATAATTGTACATACCCACACCGTAAAATGTCTGGGAGGCGGAATTGTAACCCTCTTCAAAGGAGTAAACGAATACATCAATGAGAGGATAAATCATAAATGCTCCCAGAAACAGGAATGCCGGCAGCAGATAGAGCCAGGCTTTCGCATTTTGTTTTTCCATAAAAATCTCCATTCCGCAGACACTGCGATAAAGGTTGCTTTGCAGCGACTGCAATATAATAGAAGTGTAGAATTGAAAATCAGCCTAAAACCGAATACGTTCCTCCGTATCCTTTGTAAACAGAAAGACTTTCTGGGGCTTCAGGGCAAAATGCACTTTGCCAATCGGAAGATTTTTACCGTCGTCCGCATCAATAATGGAACGAATGGTGACATTTTCGGATTTTTCATGGGTGGAGACGATACTCACATCGCGTCCCATGACCTCTAAACGAACCAGATCACAGGAGAACGGACCGTCTTCTTTTAATACAAAGCCTTCCGGACGGATGCCGACATGCACCGGCTGAGCGGCAACACCGGGAGTGGATAATACTGCCTCTGTACCGATATAGAGCTGTTCGTTTTTCACTTCACCCTCGAATACATTGATGGGAGGAGTACCTAAGAATTTGGCAACGAACAGATTCACCGGATCGTCATATACCGTCTGCGGCTTGCCGATCTGCTGTACGATACCGTCTTTCATAACGACGATCATATCGGAAATGCTCATGGCTTCATCCTGATCATGGGTAACGAAAATCGTGGTGATCTGCGTCTCCTTCTGGATACGGCGGATCTCTTCTCTGGTCTGGAGACGGAGTCTGGCATCCAGATTGGAGAGGGGCTCGTCCAGGAGAAGGACGCTCGGAAGCTTGACTAGGGCTCTGGCAATGGCTACACGCTGCTGCTGACCGCCGGAGAGTTCGTTGGGTTTACGTTCTAAGAGGTGATCGATCTGTACCAGCTTGGCCGCTTCCAGGACGCGTTTACCCATCTCTTCTTTGGAGAGCTTGTCTGCACCCTTGAGGTTCTCTAAGGGGAACTGAATGTTTTTCTCCACGGTGAGGTGAGGGTAGAGGGCATAGTTCTGGAAGACCATACCGACACCGCGATCCTCGGGAGGAAGGGCGGTGACATCATCTTCTCCGAAAAAGATTTTGCCTTCCGTGGGCTTCAACAGACCGCAGATCAGGTTCAGTGCGGTACTCTTGCCACAGCCGGAAGGACCTAAGAGACCGATCAGCTTGCCGTCGGGGATCTCGAAGTCGAAGTCATTTACGGCAATGACATCCTCGCGGTTCTTCCTGCCGCGGATGGAACCGCGGGCGGGGAATTTCTTGGTCAGATGCTGCAATACGATTTTCATGTGTATATGTCCTTTCTTAATTTAATAATCCTTGTTTTTCATTTGCTTCAGGATCAGTACGTTATTCAGAAGCAGTACGTTAGAAGGTTTCAAACAAATATTTTGAAATTTATTCTCCGAGCGGTTTGAACTCCGTGATAAGAAACTCAGACAGCGCGAAAGGAGTGGGCGACTTGCCTTAAATTTTCTAAATTCTAATGGGATCTTTGATCCCATTGGGATCTTTGATCCCATTGGGATCTCTCCCAGTCACAAATGATTTTTCAGATTCCATAGGAATCTCTCAGGTCGCTTGAAATATGATCCAAATCAGGATATACGAAGCTCTCGGAAATGCCGAACACACGCAGACTTTCTATAAAATATTGTTTCCGTTCGGCGGGAATAATAATTTTATAGAGCATATTTTCATCGCAGATGTCTTCCAGACGTTCCAGAGAGTTGTGCACGGTGAAGTTGGAGTACTGGGAGTACATGCGGAGATTGTTCTCCGTGGAGCTGCAGGCCAGGATCTTGTTTTTCAATTCCGGGTTATGGTGATTGTGCTTGAAGGCGGGCAGCAGCATTTCCTGTGTGGTGTCTGCGTCGATGGGATAGATGCAGTTGCCGAAGCCTTCCTTTTCATTCAGCAGTCCGGGGGTCAGTACCCAGACACAGGCATCGGTGTCTGGAGTCTCTCTGTAAGTCTCCGTGGCGAAAAATACGGCGATCAGGGGAGACTGGGTCCAGTCTAACATTCTCGTGGGAAGACCGTAGTGCTGCATCAGGGAGACCCAGCCGGCGTAATTATGTTTGTCGGGAGGATTATCCAGGATCTGTCTCGCCCGGATATAGAAATCATTGGCAATATAGCGTTCGGAGTCCAGTCTTTTCTGGCTTCGTT
>CAKRRU010000177.1 GCA_934394515.1 uncultured Acetatifactor sp. | reverse complement strand
GAGAGGAACGGACCACCGGGGACCATGTTCATCAGGAAAAAGGTGAGTGTTGCTACTGTAAAAATCGTGATCAGCGCAAGACCGATACGTTTTGCAATATATTTAAGCATCTCTTCAACTCCTTGCTTTTCTTTTGCCTACGGACATTCATAAAATACACTTTTCGTATTTGTATGCAAGTATACACGTACGTAAAATGTACTTTACTTTTCCGACAACGACTTTTGTTATATTACAACACTTTTTCAAGGCTGTCAACTGAATTACATATGAAGCATCTGCCAGTTTCCGTGTTTTTCTTATTCCTGATTTATCTCCACCGTGTTCGTGTGCTACGCACATTTGTCTGTATATTTATGAAAAAGTTTTTCATTAAAAATAGTCTCTGTTTTTCAATTCCTGTATATAGTGTATATTTTCCAGTATATGATGTATATTTACACATTATATTTTTGTTCTTTTTTCTTTCTCCCATGTATGTCTCTATAGTTTTCCTCAAAAAAAGAAGAATTTCCGGTGCAGAAAATTCTTCTTTTTTATACATTTTTTATTTTTTGTAGTTTTCATTTTGTTGCGCAGTCACTCAGATTTTGCAAAACGGCTCCATATATGCCGCGGCATCCTTTAACTCCTCTTCAATGGCAAGCAGCCGGTTGTACTTCGCCACACGATCGCTGCGGCAGGGTGCTCCGGTCTTGATCTGTCCGGCATTCAGTGCCACCGCTATATCTGCTATGGTGGTATCCTCCGTCTCGCCGGATCTGTGGGAAATCACTGCCTTATAGCCGTTCTTGTGTGCCATCTCCACCGCTTCGAAGGCTTCCGACAGTGTTCCGATCTGATTCACTTTTACCAGGATGGCATTCCCGCAATGCAGCTTGATACCGGCGTCCAGACGCTTGGTATTGGTTACAAACAGGTCATCTCCCACTAGCTGGATTTTCTCTCCCAGACGCTTCGTCAGTTCCTGCCATCCGTCCCAGTCATTCTCATCCAGCCCGTCCTCTATGGATATAATGGGATATTTTTCTACAAGACTTTCATAATATGCGATCATCTCTCCCGTATCCCGCAGGACTTCCTCTCCTTTGAGACGACTCTCTCCCGGGAAATGATACATTCCCGTCTTTTCATTATAAAGCTCACTGCTGGCGGCATCCATGGCTATTTTAATGTCCTGCCCCGGCACGTAACCGGCTGCCCCGATGGCTTCTACCAGAAAATCCAGCACACTCTCCGCATCCGGCAGATCCGGTGCAAAACCACCTTCATCACCGACACCGGTGGACAGACCTTTTTGTTCCAGAAGTTTTTTCAGATTATGATAGATTTCCGCACAGATCCGCAGACCCTCTGCAAAAGTTTCCGCCTGTACCGGCATGATCATGAATTCCTGAAAATCCACCGTGTTGGCCGCATGCTTTCCCCCGTTCAAAATATTCATCATAGGCACCGGCAGAAGTCTCGGTGAGATTCCGCCAAAATACCGATACAGTGGCATTCCAAGACCAGCTGCCGCAGCTTTAGCCACTGCCATGGATACGGCCAGCATGGCATTAGCCCCCAGATTGCTCTTATTCTCTGTGCCGTCTGTCTGTCGCAGGATTCTATCGATGCGGATCTGTTCCACCGCATTCTCTCCCATGAGGACACCGGATATTTTTTCCTCCACATTTTTGACCGCATGTTGTACCCCAAGTCCAAAATATCTGGTCTCACCGTCTCTGAGTTCCACCGCCTCGAACCGGCCCGTACTGGCCCCGGAAGGAACCGCCGCAAATCCCTCGCTGCATCTGCCGCTCTCCCTGTCCTTTACTCTGACAAGCGCCGCCACCGTAGGATTCCCTCTTGAATCCAGGATCTCCCTTCCGTGTACTTCGATGATCTCCAGATATGTTTCCATAAAAAACCTCCTTACAGGTATACCTACTTATTTTCTGATGTAAGTATGTCCTGTAAAGAGGTTTTTATTCGGGTAATTCTAATATTCTTTTCCGGCAAGTATCTCGCAGTAATCCTTGTAATTCTTTTCCAGTAAAGTCGGTGTATCCAGTCCGTAGGGGCACTTGGATTTACATCTGCCGCAGTGCAGACAGCCCTCGATCTTGCGCATCTTCGCCTGCATTTCTTCCGTCAATTGTGCTGCCGAGGGAGCCCTGCGGATCATCAGGCTCATACGGGCACAGTTATTGATCTCAATTCCCGCAGGACAGGGCATACAATAACCGCAGCCTCTGCAGAATTCTCCCTGCAATTCCTCCCTGTCATGATCGATCACGGCCTGTAACTCGGGAGTCAAAGCAGGTGGATTGTCAATATAAGATAAAAATTCATCCAGTTCACTCTCCCGCTGCACACCCCAGATAGGAAGTACATTGTCAAACTGTGCCAGATAAGCATAGGCTGCCGCGGAGTTATTGATCAGTCCGCCTGACAATGCCTTCATCGCGATGAATCCCATACCTGCTTTTTTACATTCCTGTACCAGCTCCAGATCCTTGTCTGTTGCCAGATAGCAGAACGGGAACTGCAACGTCTCATACAGTCCGCTTTCGATGGCTTCATGCGCTACATTCAGACGATGGTTCGTGATGCCGATATGGCGGATCATGCCTTTGTCCTTCGCTTCCA
>CAKRRU010000176.1 GCA_934394515.1 uncultured Acetatifactor sp. | reverse complement strand
TCTCGTCACTGCCACAGACCTCATCATTAAAAATCACCAGCTCTCCATGATGCTCAAGCCGGGAATGGTTCAACGCGTAGGTCAGACGGCTACGAACCGCATTGGTCTCCTTCATATAAGGTTCCATAAATATTGCACCGGCGGATACCTTCAGAGGGATCTTTTTCCCCTCCACCTCTGTATTTTCGAAAACTTCTACAATCTCATCGTATACTCGCTGCAGCTCCTCTTTGGATACCTTTTTAAAGCTGATCACAAATTTCGCACCGGAGAGCCGGTATACATATCCTTTTCCCTTTAACAAGCGCAACAGCTCCTGTGCCGCACAGTTCAGAATCTTATCCGAAAAAGCTGCACCGTACATAACATTGATATGACTGAACTGATCCAGTCCGATCTTCAGCAGAGTCCCCTGTCCACTTTCCTCCAGGAATTCCCTGATCTCCCGATCCAGCGCCGGTTCCGTATGCAATCCGGTGGTCGCATCCACTTCGTCGGAAATACCGTAATTATTATACCGTATTACGATCACAAAAGGCTTTCCATCCTTATCATTCAGCATTCTTGCCCTGGCACTGATCCGGTTGTAGGTGCTGCCGTCTCGCACCCGGTATTCCCAGGGCTCGTCCATATTTTTTCCGGCAACTCTTTCCCGGAATCCTCTCCGGAAATCCTCCAGATCATCCGGATGAATCGGTCTCTTTGATTTTTCTTGTCCTCGAATGGTATAATTCTCCTGCATACCAAAATATTCCATCGCCTTCTCGGACCACCATGTCACGCCGTTCCGCAGATTGGTTATGGATATGTAGGATTTTTTCGCCAGGGAAGTAATGGCTTTTACAATATCCGGGAACAGGATGTCCACTTCCTCCCAGAATTTCTGCTCGTCATATTTATTAATACTCATGTCTCCTCCCGGCACTTTCTTCTGTATGCCCACAGTCTGATACTCTCATCAGAAATTGCTTCATCCCTTTAGCTATGATAACCATTTATAGAATATATCATATAAATTATAACATATCGAAATGATGTTTACGATAGTATAATTAATATAATTTTTTTATGAAATAAAACATCTGATGCTTGACTTCAAAAATTATCTGTAATACTATGCGATATAGCAATTATTTCAAATTTGAATTATTCATTTTTGTAAAAGGAGCCTTCGAATGAATACCGATATCGAATTCGTACAAAAATTCAATCTGGCTTACAACACCATGTGCAAGCCTCTGTGCCAACAGTTAAAGCTGCCGCAGACAGCTTTTGATATTCTCATGTTCTTCGGCAACAATCCGGAGTACCACACCGCCAGTGATGTCGTAAAGATCCGCAGGATCAAGGCGAACCTGGTGTCCGTCAATGTGGACAAGCTGGTACGGGAGGGCTATCTGGAACGCAGAGAAGCTCCCGATGACCGCCGCAAGACACTGCTGTTCTGCACGGAAAAGGCGCAGGATGTCATCGAAAAGGGCCGCATGATACAGAGCATTTTCAAAGATACTCTGCTCGATGGCACTGATGATGCAAGCAAAGAAATCTTTTTCCACATGCTTCATGTCATGGAAGAAAATATGGACAATATCCTGAAAGGAGATAAATAAATGCAGATTCTGATCACTATTCTTGTCACCTTTTTCGCCGGTATGGGGGCCGGTCTCGGTACCGGTTTTGCAGGCATGAGTGCTGCGGCCGTTATCAGTCCCATGCTGATCACTTTCCTCGACATGGATCCCTATATGGCTGTGGGTATCGCCCTGTCTTCGGATGTCCTCGCCAGTGCGATTTCTGCCTATACTTATGCGAAGAACAAAAATATTGATATCAAAAACGGCCTGATCATGATGGGAAGTGTACTGGCATTTACTGTCGTAGGCAGTTATGTCTCCAGTCTCGTGCCTTCCACTACTATGGGGAATTTCTCAGTGTTCATGACCTTCCTCCTGGGTATCAAATTCATCGTCCGTCCTGTAATGACCACCAAGGAAGCCATGCAGGGCGTCTCTGCGAAAAAAAGAGCTGTCCAGTCTCTGGTCTGTGGTATGCTGATCGGTTTTATCTGCGGCTTTGTCGGTGCCGGCGGCGGTATGATGATGCTGCTGATCCTGACTTCTGTCCTGGGATATGAGCTGAAGACCGCAGTAGGTACCAGCGTATTTATCATGGCTTTTACCGCTTTTACCGGTGCCGCATCCCATTTTGCCATCGGCGGTGCTCCTGACTGGACAGTATTTATTCTCTGCGTAATTTTCACCCTGATCTGGGCGAGAATCGCCGCACTGTTTGCCAACAAGGCGACTCCCAAGACCCTGAACCGTGTCACCGGTGTGATCCTGGTGATTCTGGGAATCGCTGTTATGTGTTTTAACCTGTTCGCCTAGTTACTCATATTCTTTTACATAAGCGATAAATTCTTCCGCCACATGGGACAGGGTATGATTTTTATTCCAGATCAGCGCGTAATCCGCATGAGCATCCGGATGTGCCACTTCCCGCACGCAGACATCCTTGTCCCGGATTAAGGAAGAGATAGACGCCGGATAAATGGAGATGCCGACACCGTGCAGACTCAGCTCATAAGCATTCATCATATGAGCGATGCGCCCCCGGATCACCGGTGCATGCCCCGTTCCCT
>CAKRRU010000175.1 GCA_934394515.1 uncultured Acetatifactor sp. | reverse complement strand
TGTCCGCGACGCCGCCAAACAGGAAATCATCCGCCGCTACTACCACACTCTGTGCCAGAAGCGCCAGGGTACCGCCAGTGACGACCAGATCTTAAAACTTGAGCTTCTGATGAAGCAGGCAGGTGTCACCATCGATGACCGTGCAGTAGTCAGCGCTGCTAATATTAAGGCAGAGACCACCGGGGAACCGGCAGCTGCGATCCAGCTTCCGGACGGCAGAGTCCTCACCGGAAGAACCAGCAATCTGCTGGGTGCTTCTTCCGCATTGTTGTTAAATGCATTAAAAGCTCTGGCCGGTATTCCAGACGAAGTGCAGCTGATCTCACCCACTGCGATCGGACCCATTCAGGATCTGAAGGTGAATTACCTGGGGAACCGCAATCCCAGACTTCATACAGACGAGACGCTGATTGCCCTTTCCATCTGTGCGGCTACGGATGATACCGCGAATGCTGCTGTGGAGCAGTTGAAGAACCTGAAAGGTTCCGAAGTGCACTCCAGCGTGATCTTATCACAGATCGACATGAATACCTTCCGCAAGTTAGGTGTGAACCTGACATGCGAACCACATTATCAGAACCAGAAGCTTTACCACAACTAAATATGCTGTTTCGTGATTTGGAATCAGATTGTTTTTCTTATTTTGCATCATGTAATTTTGAATCAGGCAGTTATTTGAGCGAAGGCGCTCCCCAAGGGGAGTCCCTCGCTCTTTTTATATATAACTATTTTATAGCAAAGGCTTCATTATGACCAAATATTCACAGTGCATCACTTCATTTCTTGATTGCATCTCGGATATGCACTGAGGTTTCAAAGCTTTGCTGAGATATATCAAAAGGAGGAGAAAATTATGGCAGTAAAGTACGTGTTTGTGACCGGAGGCGTCGTATCCGGTCTGGGAAAAGGAATTACCGCAGCTTCCCTGGGAAGACTGTTAAAGGCGAGAGGTTACAAGGTAACCATGCAGAAGTTCGATCCGTATATCAACATTGACCCCGGCACCATGAACCCCATCCAGCACGGTGAGGTATTCGTTACGGAGGATGGTACGGAGACTGATCTGGATCTGGGACATTATGAGCGTTTCATTGATGAGAACCTGGATAAAAATTCCAACGTGACCACCGGTAAGGTCTATTGGTCCGTATTGCAGAAAGAGCGTCGCGGTGACTACGGCGGAGGCACCGTGCAGGTCATCCCTCATATCACCAATGAGATCAAGAGCCGTTTCTACCGCAATTTTACCGATGATGAGACCCGTATTGCCATCATCGAAGTCGGCGGTACCGTCGGCGATATCGAGAGCCAGCCTTTTCTCGAGTCCATCCGTCAGTTCCAGCATGAGGTGGGTCATGAGAATGCGATTCTGATCCATGTTACCCTGATTCCTTATCTGAGTGCTTCCCAAGAATTGAAGACCAAGCCCACCCAGGCCAGTGTAAAGGATCTGCAGGGCATGGGTATCCAGCCGGATATTATCGTATGCCGGAGCGAGCATCCTCTGGACCAGTCCATCAAAGACAAGATTGCGTTGTTCTGTAACGTACCTGAGAGCCATGTATTACAGAATCTGGATGTGGAATATCTGTATGAAGCGCCGCTGGCAATGGAAAAAGAGCATCTGGCTCAGGTGGCCTGCGAATGTCTGCATCTGGATTGTCCGGAACCGGATCTGACAGACTGGAAGAAGATGGTGGAGGCACTGCGTCATCCTACCGACGAAGTACAGGTGGCTCTGGTCGGAAAATATGTCTCTCTGCACGACGCCTACATCAGTGTCGTAGAAGCTCTGAAGCACGGCGGTATCAGCAATCATGCCACGGTGCATATCAAGTGGATCGATTCCGAGACGGTTACGCCGGAAAATGTGGAAGAATTATTAAGTGACTGCAACGGTGTCCTCGTACCCGGTGGTTTCGGTTCCCGCGGTATCGAAGGTAAGATTTTGGCGATCCAGTATGCAAGAACCCATGGGGTTCCCTTCCTGGGACTGTGTCTGGGAATGCAGCTGACGATCGTAGAATATGCAAGAAATGTCATCGGGTATACGGATGCCCACAGTGTGGAACTGGATCCTAACACTACACATCCCGTGATCGCTCTGATGCCGGATCAGAACGGTGTGGAGGATATCGGCGGTACCTTAAGACTGGGTGCATACCCTTGTGTGCTGGATAAGGATTCCCGTGCTTACCAGCTCTACGGACAGGAGAACATCTCCGAGAGACATCGTCATCGTTATGAGGTCAACAACGATTACCGTGCCGTCCTCACCGAGAACGGTCTGCGTCTGTCCGGATTGTCCCCTGACGGACGTATCGTGGAAATGTGCGAGCTTACCGAGCATCCCTTCTTCGTAGCCACCCAGGGACATCCTGAGCTCAAGTCCAGACCCAACAGACCCCATCCGCTGTTCAAGGGATTCGTGGAGGCGGCTTTAGAGAATAAACACCGCGATATAAAATAAGAGTGACAGCGTTTTTTGCTGACAATCTTATGAATAGCGTGGCTCATTGCGGAGAACTGCCAACAAATGTGGAGCGCCCTTTGCGACACATTTATGAATTGGGTGCATGGCTTATAACGTAGGGGGCCGTAAAATCCACGCAGAAAGGACTGCCCGCCTCAGCGTGAATAGTTTATGGGTATGAGAAGCTTGTTTTGTTGCTGATACCCACGCTACGAAAAGTTTGAGG
>CAKRRU010000174.1 GCA_934394515.1 uncultured Acetatifactor sp. | reverse complement strand
CACATCATACCGGAATACAGCGTATTGGCGATGGCAATGCTGTACAGATCCAGGCTCGTGAACATCAAAAGCAATACTGCTGCCACCGTCTGCACCACCAGCGAGATCCCCGCATTGATGATCGGGGTATTGACTTTGCCCAGCCCCTGTAAAATGGAACTGTTTAATGTCGACAATGCATAAAAGATAACCGACAGTGACAACGTCATCAACAGCGCTGATGCCAGATTCAGCTCCTCCGCTGTCTTATTCGTGAACAGCAGACTGATCACCGGCTTCGCCAGCACGAAAAGTCCTACCGCACAGGGAATGGAGATCACCATGGTCGTCTTCACCGCCAGACCGATCTTCTCTCTGGCTCCCTTCACATCCCTCGCTGCCATCAGCTGTGCCACGGAAGGAATCATGGCTGAAGCCATCGCAGATGCAAAAGCTATGGGAATATTGGACATCGTCAGGGACTGTCCGGAGAAAATACCGTATTTTTCATAAATGGATACCGTATCCAGTCCACGCAGATTCGGATACCATTTGGTGTAAATGCTGTTGTTGACCGTACTGCTTAAGTTATACACAGCCGTACTCAAAATAAACGGGGTCACCACCAGTGTAATGGTCTTGAATATCTGTCCATAAGAATCCACATGGATATGCCTGTCACGCTGCACTCTGCGCAGGATCATTCCACGATTCAGAGCATAGACTCCCGCCATAAAAAGCAGAGCCACTAATACGCCGACGCCGGTACCCAGTGCACTTCCCACGGCACCGTAGGTTGCTCTCACCACCTGCCCTGCCTGATCTGCCGGAACCTCCATCGTTCCCATGAACATTTGGATCAGAAGATATGCCGCACCTACACTGACCACTGCATTGGCGATCTGCTCCAGGATCTGGGACACGGAAGTCTGTGCCATACTCTTATGCGCCTGAAAATATCCTCGCAGTACTCCTAAAATACCATAGACAAAGATCGTCGGGGCAAAGGTCCGGAGAACCGTGACCGCCGCTCCCGATACGAACAATCCCGCCCCAAAAAACAGAAAAAGGCTGGCAATGCCGCCAACCACCAATACATAGATCATGGCTCCGTGGAACAATCTGTGTGCATTGCGGTATTCCTTCTCTCCCAGCTTCTGTGCGATTGCTTTGGAAATCGCCGAAGGAATACTATAGGAAGAGATCAGCAGGATAATCGTGTAATAGTTATAGGCCGACTGGTAATATCCCAGTCCCAGATTCCCGATAACACTTTGTAAAGGGCCCCTGTACAGGAGCCCTATAATTCTGCTGATGATCCCGGCTGCTGCCAGAATTCCCGCCTGCATGATAAAATTGTTCTTGGAACTGTTCTTATCTGCCATAGATTTCTTACCTTACTTCAGTTCTTTATCCGATCAGCCAGTCATACATCTCCTGATACTTGTTGGCTGATACTTTCCAGGAATAGTCAGTGGCCATGGCACGATCCACGATCTTATTCCACTCTCTCTTCCTGTCATAGTAAATATGCTCCGCATAGCGGATCGCATTCAGCATCTCATGTGCATTGTAATTCGTGAAGCTGAATCCTGTACCGGTACCCTCATATTCATTATACGGCTGTACGGTGTCCTTCAGTCCTCCGGTCTCCCTGACGATAGGCACGGTGCCGTAACGCAGTGCAATCAGCTGGCTCAGTCCGCACGGCTCAAACAGTGACGGCATCAGGTACGCGTCACAAGCCGCATAAATCTTGTGAGACAGTGCATCCGAATAGTAAATATTGGCAGATACCTTGTCACCATACTTCCAGTCAAAATGACGGAACATATTTTCATAACGTTCCTCACCGGTTCCCAGTACTACAAACTGAATATCATCCTGGCACAGTTCATCCATCACATAAGCGATCAGATCCAGACCCTTCTGGTCTGTCAGTCGGGATACCAGACCGATCATCATCTTCTTGTCATCTACACGAAGTCCCAATTCTTCCTGCAAGGCACGTTTATTCTTCACCTTTTCCTTACGGAAATTCACTGCATTGTATGCTTTTACGATATTTTTGTCCGTCTCCGGATTGAACTCTTCATAGTCAATGCCGTTGACAATACCACGCAGATCGTGACTTCTGGCACGTAACAGTCCGTCCAGTCCCTCTCCGTAGAACGGGGTCTTGATCTCTTCGGCGTAAGTATCACTTACGGTAGTCACTGCATCCGCAAATACAATACCGCCCTTTAACAGGTTTGCATCCTTATAAGCCTCCAGCTTGTCAGAGGTAAAATAATACTCCGGCAGACCGGTAATGCTCTGTACCGTCTTCACATCCCATTTTCCCTGGAACTTCAGGTTATGTATCGTGATAACGGACTTGATATTACGGTAAAACTCTCCGCCGTGGAAACGTTCCTTCAGATATACCGGGATCAGACCGGTCTGCCAGTCATGACAATGAATCAGATCCGGCTGGAAATTCAACAGCGGCAAAGCCGACAGCACTGCCTTGCAGAAATAAGCGTATTTCTCGATCTCATATCTGGGATCATCTCCATAAGGCTTGAAGCCTCCGAAATAACTCTCATTATCAATGAAATAATAATGCACCCCGGCTTCTTCTGCCTCCAGAACACCTACGTACACGTTCTGCCAGTTGAAATCCATGTAGAAATGTGTCACATACCTAAGCTTATCCTTCATCTCCTGCTTCATACAGGTATACTTCGGGATAAACACTCTTACATCAAAATACTCCTTGTCAATATACTTCGGCAAAGATCCTACGACATCCGCAAGTCCTCCGG
>CAKRRU010000173.1 GCA_934394515.1 uncultured Acetatifactor sp. | reverse complement strand
GCCCTGGATCAGGGCAAACTTATCGTATGCAGCATGCGGCCGGGGGATTTCACCACCTCCGGCCACTATATCCTGCTCTATGATTATGATGACACGGGCTTTTGCGTCAAAGATCCCAATCGGGTAAGCAATTCTTCCCGCACCTGGGATTATGACACGCTGTCTGCGCAGATCAAAAATCTGTGGGCCATCAGCCCCACTGGTTTTTAACAATGTCTGCCAGAATCTTTGCTGTGCCGTCGATGCCGAACCGGCTGCTGTCGATCATGAGATCCTTATGGTCGAAAACGCTCTGCCAGCCGGGAATATAGGCTTTGTGGTAACGGTTTCTGGCAGCATCCACATCCCGCATCATTTTCTTTGCCGTCTGGGGATCCATCTGCAGGTTCTCCACACAGTTTTTCAGCCTTGCCTCATCGGGGGCATAGACATACACATTCAGATGATTCGGGATATCCTCCAGAATATAGTCCGCACAGCGTCCCACAATGATGCAGGATCCCTTGGCTACGAAATCCCGGATGATATTTTTCTGGGTAAGAAAGATCTCATCCTTGAGGCTGGACATTCCCATTCCGAGCGGATACTGCCTCCGGAAGAAAGTAGACTTCATACTCTCTTCTTCATCGCTGATGACAGATACCGGAAGGCCCATGCGCTTCGCCGTAGCCTCCACAATATCTCTGTCCAGGAATTCTATTCCCAGTATTTCGGACAGTTCCCTGGCAATGGAACGTCCCATACTTCCGAATTGTCTTGAAATCGTGATCACATACTGTTCCATGGATATCCTCTTTTCTTTTCTCGTTTAATCTGCGGTCACACGTACCGGTCTCTTCCGCCGTTTCTGCATGGTACGTACCACGCAGGACAGTGTGTAGTTGATGATAAAATAGATCAATGCAGCAACACCAAACAACACAAATACATCCGATACATTTACATTACCGGTGCCGTTGTAACGGCTGGCTGCGGACAGCAGCTGTTTTGTCCTTGCCATCAGTTCAATCGTTGCCACATTTGCCAGATACGAGGAGTCCTTGATGGTAGTGATGACCTGGCTTAACAGGGTCGGGATCACGTTGCGGTAAGCCTGCGGCAGGATAATATAGACCATGACCTGTACCACATTGAATCCCTGTGCATGACCCGCTTCAAACTGTCCGTGTCCGATGGAATTCAGTCCTCCGCGGATGATCTCTGCGATGACGGAAGAGGTAAACAGGATCAGGGCAACTGCTGCCTTGAACAACAATTTCGTCTCTACCGTGGTCAGCCCGAACAGTTTCCGGTTGAACAGCTCCGGGCAGGGGCAGAACACCAGACAGATAAAGATCCACAACAGTAACGGTGTGTTACGAAATACTTCTATGTATACGGTAGCAATGATACCAAATATTTTCGTCTTTTTACTTGTGCAGTAATTTCTGCACAGCGCCAGAATCGAGCCAAGAATAATTCCCAGTATAACGGCGATGAGTGCAATGATCAGGGTAAACACGGTGCCCTTCAGGATATACGCCATGACGCCCTTCTGGCCCAGAATGGAAAAGCTTGCTTCCAGATTACTCATTGTCCGTCACCGTCCCTTCTGTTCTCTGAAACATTACCCTCTGGTCTCTCTTCTTCAAATGGATCTCCCAGACACTGGCTGTCTTGGAAAGAGGGTAACAAATAATGAAAAACAACAGACCGCTGACCAGATAGGCCGGAGCATACGCGCCGCCGGTATTTTCCCCGGTGACGAAGCTGTAGGTCAGCGAGATCAGATCCGCGCCGCCGATAATATACAAACAAGATGTATTTTTAATCAGGTTCACGATCTGGTTTACCATGGGCGGCAGGATGATTTTTATGCTCTGCGGCAGGATAATATAGTACATCCGCTCCACATAGGTGAAGCCCTGGGACACCGCCGCCTCGAACTGTCCCTTGGGAACGGCTTCGATGCCGGCGCGTACCACCTCAGCCATATAGGCTCCGGTGTACACGCCCAGTGCAACGATACCGGTCGGCAGGATTCCGATACTGTGACCGGAAAACGCCAGTGCATAGTAGAAGAAACACAGCTGTAACAGGATCGGTGTATTCTGCATGATCTCTACATAGATTCTGCTGATGATCTGCAGCCATCTTTTACCGCTGGTAGCCATCAGACCGAAGAGAATTCCCAGTAAAAGCGATAGCAGAATCGCGAAAACCGCTGTCTCCACAGTATTCAGAAGTCCTAACAGGAATGTGCTCCTGTATGCCCAGACCTTACTCCAGGCTCTTGCTGAAATGATTCCTGACATAGTGTTTCCTCCTAAATATGTTTCTTTCATTTCATCCGGGATTCCTTCCACACACAAATAACATAATGTTTGGACGCAGCATCTAAATATCCTATCCTGTCCTGTGAATGCATCTCCGAATGGTAAAATCAAACTTCATTCCTGTGTTACTCTAATCCATTCTCAGCAATCAGGCTATCAATCGTGCCATCTGCCAGCCATCCCTGTACCAGTTCATCCACATAGGCGGAGAGACCGGAACCCTTGGTAGTGGCAACGCCGTATTCCTGAGGAGAGAACTTGTCGTCGATGTAGGAACGTCCGTCTGTCTTGTAGATAGCCAGGATGGACTTATCTACACAGAAGGCATCTACTTCGCCGGCACTCAGTGCAGTGGAGATTGCAGGGTAGTCATCATACTGCTGGAAAGAGATTCCGGTGGTCCACAGTGCGGGATCAAAGGTATCCGCATCGAATCCGGTGCCGTCGATCAGTCCGGCATCGATCATTGCCTTGGTCAGTGCCTTTGCGGAAGTAGAGCCGGAAGATACGCCGACCTTTTTATCTACCAGATCTGCCAGAGAACCGATGCCGCTCTTATCCTCTACCAGTACGGTTACATA
>CAKRRU010000172.1 GCA_934394515.1 uncultured Acetatifactor sp. | reverse complement strand
GCATTCCTGCCAACAGCATGACATTGATCCAGTAGAGTCCGGCAAACTGTCCGGCAAGCTGCCACCATTTTTTCCCGTGGAAGAGATAGAATACGATAACAGTCAGAACGCCTTCCCCGTAATAGTCGAACATGAGGAGGGTTGCCAGCACATAGCCCACTGCAGACAGCAGCAGAATCGCCGGAATCCACAGCCAGACCGGACATTTTTTCCGGAGGGCATCCATTGCCCAGATACACAGGAAGCCTGTGAGCAATGTCCAGATCACGTTCTGATGAAACGGGTAGAATAGTAGCCCACTGTACATCAGGTTAATGGGAAGCTCAGACAGAATGGCCAGAAGAAGCAGGCGCATGCAATATTTTTTCTTATCATGGGTATGGAAGAAGCCTTCCACCAGGAAAAAGGCGAACATGGGAAATGCCAGTCTACCGATGCCGGTCAGCCACCAGGCATCTCCGGCCAGAGTTGCCCACAGATGATCACAGAACATGAACAGCATGGCGAGCAGATGCAGTGTCAAGGCACTGAGATCCGGCGGCAATATAGAAAAACGGGATGATTTGTTATGCAAAATAATAATTCCTTTCGAGAGATTTTTACTTAAAATGTAGTTACATTATATACTGGCGATACACGAAAGTAAAATAAAATTTCTCATCAAAGGAGCCTGACAGCACATTTGAAAAAGGATATGGTTGCACAATTATGTGCTTATGAGATATAGTAGAATATAGAAATAACGTGGGAGGCAGAAGAATGAGACGCAAGGATCGTGAGATCACAGATTTTTCTGAAATGACAGAGGTAATGAAGCGCTGCGATGTATGCAGGCTGGCATTGAATGATGAGGAAGGCTATCCGTATCTCCTGCCGTTAAACTTCGGAATGGAAGAGAACGACGGCAAGGTGACGCTATATTTTCACGGGGCGAAGGAAGGCAGAAAATATGATCTGATCCGTAAGGATGCAAGGGCAAGTTTTGAGATGGATTGTTCTCACCGCCTGGTGCTGTCGGAGAAGGAAAACGGCTGTGAATGTACCATGGAATATGAGAGCATCATAGGCCGTGGAACACTGGAAATTCTGTCTGAGGATAGCAAAAAGAAAGCACTGGATCTGCTGATGAAGCAATATTATCCCGATAGAACGGAAGGGTTTGTCTTCCGTCCGGAAGTCGTGGCAATGACAGAAGTATTTTGCCTGAAGGTGGAGCAGATGACAGGCAAGAAGCGTTTCAAGAGGGCATAATGTCACTCTTTTTATACGGCGTATATGCCATCATGGAAGCCGGGGGTACAGAGAGCAAAAAAGGACGGCCTGTACAATATAAAAGAAAAGAGAGGGAGAGAACACAACAATGTATACAGACGGACAGATTTATATGGGACTGGCGGACGGGCAACGCGTGAATATGCAGCTGAACATGAGCAATCGTCACGGACTGATCGCGGGAGCCAGCGGCACCGGCAAGACGATTACCATGAAAGCTATGGCAGAATCTTTTTCGGATGCCGGCGTACCGGTGTTTTTATGTGATGTAAAGGGTGATGTGTCCGGCATTGCGTCAGCAGGTGTGGCTTCAGAATCCATGGACAAGAGAATCGATAAATTCGGCATTCGTGACAGTTTCACCTACAAGGCCTATCCGGTATGCTTTTGGGACATCTATCAGGAAGGCGGACATCCGGTGAGAGCAACCATTTCCGATATGGGTCCGGAGCTGTTATCGAGAATCCTGGGATTGACCACAGCACAGGAAGGTGTGCTGAATATTGTATTTCGCATTGCAGATGATAAAGGACTGCTTCTGATCGACCTGAAGGATTTACGCATTTTATTAAACTATGTGGCAGAACACAAGGATGAATATCTGACGACCTACGGGAGTATTTCCAAGCAGTCGGTAGGCGGTATCCTGCGTGCGCTGCTTCCGCTGGAAAATCAGGGTGGGGATCTCTTCTTCGGAGAGCCGGATCTGGATATCTATGACTGGATGCGCACAGATGTCTACGGCAAGGGAATCGTCAATGTTTTAAACTGTGTGAAACTGGTGCAGAATCCGACTTTGTACGCAAGTTTTCTGCTGTGGATGATGTCGGAATTGTTCGAGAAGCTTCCGGAAGCCGGAGATCTGGAGAAGCCGAAGCTGGTATTTTTCTTCGATGAGGCACACCTGTTGTTTGCTGATGCACCGAAGATACTGGTGCAGAAGATCGAGCAGGTAGTGAAGCTGATCCGATCCAAGGGTGTCGGCATCTATTTCGTGACCCAGAGCCCCAGTGATATTCCGGATTCCGTATTGGCACAGCTCAGCAACCGTGTGCAACACGCCCTGCGTGCCTATACCCCGGCGGAGCAGAAGGCAGTACGGGCGGCAGCACAGTCTCTGCGGGCCAATCCGGCGTTTAAGGCAGAGGAAGTGATCATGGAGTTAGGTGTGGGAGAAGCACTGACTTCTTTTCTGGACGAGAACGGCGTGCCCGGCATTGCCCAGCGTACCTCCATCATCTGTCCTCAGAGCTTTATGGGACCGGTGGATGAGACAGAGCGTAAGAACCTGATGACACGTGATGGCATGGGACGTTACGACCGGGCAGTAGACAATATTTCTGCCTACGAAGTCCTGACCGATACGATGGAACATGAAGCCAGGACCGAGCAGTTGGCAGCAGAGCGTGCCCAGCTGGAGAAGGATAAAGAAGCCCTGGCAAAACAGCAGGCGAAGCTTCAGGAAAATGCCGTAAAACAGAAGCAGAAAGAATGGGAAGCTGCCCAGAAAAAGAAAGAGAAAGCAGCAGAACGCCGCCAGGCACAGATCGAGCGCCAGCTGATCAATACCGGTGCCCAGGTTATCAAAAGAGGGATTCTGAGTACACTGTTTGGAAAATAATAGATGGATAACTTGAAAGTTAGTTAAATAGTATTTCTCAAATCGCCGTAGACCCGATTGCATATAAGAAACGCTGACATCGCTTCCGCTCGGAAACAGAGC
>CAKRRU010000171.1 GCA_934394515.1 uncultured Acetatifactor sp. | reverse complement strand
ATGATCTACGGCTATATGGTCTCCGTATTTTTTTGTAAGATTGGTTACTTCTATCATATTTGCCTCCCATATCAGTTGCTTGCGCTGTATGATACCAAATTTTCAAGGTCACCTGCCGGCTCTGAACAAAATCATGCCGTTTCGAACCTTTCGATTTTGATATCAGTATATGAGGCAAATGTCATCAAAAGGTGAAACATTTGTGAAAACTGTGTGAAAACGGTTTTGAATCCTACAAAAAACTTTTCACCAACTTTATATTTTACTTGTTTCAGGCTTTACTTATCTCATATCCTACTTATCGTCAGAGAAGTGCTTAAGTTACCGGCTTCCACCGCCAGATGCAGCGGCAGCCTCTCTGCCGGAATATCTTCAAAAATAAACTCCGGTTCACCGGTCTGCGCCGACTGGAACAGGAAAAGTACCCCATTCACATAAAGCACTGCTTTTTTCTGGTTGCTGTAGACTGTCAGGGAGAGCAGCCCGTTCTCCTGCCGGCGCAGGGTGGAAAGTGCAGGATACAACACCGCTTCACTGCTCCATTTCGCCTGATAATAGTAGTATCGCTCTGTCAGCGTCCTGCCGTCCGTCGCAAGCAGTGCTTCCTGCGAAGTGTCTCCGGGTAATCCACGGTATACGGGAATTTTTTCTTCCGTTATCCACAGGTCTTTTACCAAAAATCCACGTTTCCGGCATAACCTGTAAAAACTATCTGTTCCGGGATTCTGCCTTACATCATTTTCCAGCCCTTCTTTGTCCTGCCCGATTTTTTCCTGTCTTTCACTTTTCTTCCCGTCATTATAGAAAAGAATCGCATTGGCTCCCATCCGTGCCAGCCGCTCCAGATCTCTTTCCATCTGCTCTTCCTGTGTGCCAGACCCACTAAGTTGCGGCGGCAGCCGGTATTTCACGATGTGCGGACGGAATTCGGCTTCGTTCAAATAGATACCTTTTTTCTCTATGACACGCAAGTCATAAATTGCAAGGTCCTGCTGCCAGTAGACTTCGCGTCGGTTTTCGAAATCTTCTGCATCCCGGAATTTTCCTGAATTCTCCCCCTCGCGAAGGTTACTGTCAATCCCGGTTGGGCACCGCAGCCAAGCCCTCACCTGATATAGATAGGGATCCTTCCTTCCGTTCCACAGGTGCGGCCGCAATAATAACGCGGTCATCGGATCCTGATCCACATTCCGGTACTTTCCATAAAAAATAGGGCGACCGCCTCCTGCTGTCTCCCATATTTCCATCCGCACCTCGATTTCCCGCTGCTTTGCCAAAAATTCCTCAGGCAGCTTGCATTCCAACTGTGCTTTTCCATTTTCCAGATTTACTATAATTGTAAGATCATTCCGCATCTGCATCCCTCTTTTCCGGGTTTTCTCCCTTATAGAAAGAGTTTTTGCAGATTACGAAACTTTATGCTTATTATCCTTACATCGGGCAGGATCTTCTCCCAGGTACTTCCTCCCCAGAGACATATCCTGCATGAAATTCCATATTAATGTCCCGAAGCTCCTTCTCGCCATCGATGTATGCCTGATACATCTCTGCCAGTCCGGACGAACAGCCGTCACAATTTGCTTCCATATATCCTAAGGATTCCGCTACGATCTGCTCCCGTTCTTCTCTTGTAGTATCTTTGATCAAATATCCTGCCATACGTATCTTCCTGCCTTTCCTTTCGCTTAGTGTCAATGTACCACACTCCTAAAGTTCCCACAAGTTTTTTCACAAAATGCTTGCCCTGACCACGCGTGTATCTTACTATAGAAGAAAGTTCCGCTATGGATGATTCCTGCACTGGCAGCGCATATGGGACTTTATTCTAGCTGAAACGAACGATTAAGGAGCCGGGTTCTCATGATATACTGGATTTTAGCCACTTTAACAGCATTTTTCGTCAAGGGTCTGTGCGGATTCGCCAATTCACTGGTCTTCAGTTCCGTCCTGAGTTTCGGCATTACAAACGCCAACATCTCTCCGGTGGAAGTCGTTCTGGGCTATCCTTCGAACCTGATCCTTGCCTTCAAGAAGCGTAAATTTCTGAAAGTCCGTATTTTCCTGCTTCCCGCATTATTCATCCTGGTCGGAAGTCTTCCGGGGGCATTTGTATTAAAATATGTCAATGCGGATGCTGTAAAAATCATCTTCGGTCTCGTGGTCGTCGGCATGGGCATTCAGATGTGGATACAGGAAACGAGAACAGTAAAAAAGGAGACTTCTCCCAATCAAAAAATCTCCCCTGTATTTATGATTCTGATTGGTCTGTCTGCAGGACTGTTATGCGGCATGTTCGGTGTCGGTGCACTGATGGCCGCCTACCTGACCAAAGTCTGTCCCGACAACGATACTTTCAAGGCAAATATCAGTGCCGTCTTTGTCGTGGAAAATACATTCCGTATCTGCCTGTATATTGCGCTTGGCCTGATTCATTGGGATACGCTTGTGCAGGTCGTCGGCCTGTGGCCCGTCATGCTGCTCGCCCTGTTTCTGGGTATGAAGTGCAGCGACCACTTAAATGAAAAGACCGGACGGAAAATAGTGATTATTCTGCTCATTGTGTCGGGAATTGTGCTTGTTGCAAAAAGTATTTAATTTATTTATTCATGTAATTCTCCGTCCACAATGCGTACAATACGCTTCGCGGACTGTGCCACTCCCAGATCATGAGTGATCATTACAATCGTGTTGCCCATGTCGTTTAACTCCCGGAACAGCTTCAGTACTTCTTTGCCGCTGGTCTGATCCAGGGCACCGGTAGGCTCATCCGCCAGCAGGATCGCCGGCTGACCTACCAGTGCTCTGGCAATGGATACTCTCTGTTTCTGACCACCGGAGAGTTCATTGGGTTTGTGTCCGATTCTGTGATCCAGTCCCAGTAGTTTGATCGTATTCCTGCACTTTTCCTCTGCTTCTTCATGAGTCATTCCCCGCATCAGAAGCGGCATGATGATATTCTGCATGACATTATAGGTCGGGATCAGCTGATAGTTCTGGAAAATGAACCCGATCTTCTGGTTGCGCACCATGGTCAGATCATCCTCTTTGGTCTCGTGGATTGCCATGCCATCCAGATAATATTCCCCACTGTCCATCACATCCATACAGCCGATCATATTCATTAACGTAGTCTTACCGGAACCGGAAGGACCTAAGATTGCCACATATTCTCCCTTATTTACCTGAAAATTGATGTCCTTCAGGATCGGCAGACGCTCCTCTCCCAGCATATAGCCTTTATTTATATTTTTCATGGTGATCATTGCATTTTCCATCCTATCTTTACGTCTTTCAATAACCTGCAAACTTTGGGCCTTTGGCACAAAGTTGCGTGTGAAAAATTTATTTTTCACACTTTTCACACTATTCCTGATTCAGAGCTTCTACGGGGATCAGTCTTGATGCCTTATATGCCGGATAGAAACCGAAGATGCTTCCGGTGAGGACACCAAACAACAGCGACAATACTGCACCCTGTACCGACAGGGACACTCTCACGT
>CAKRRU010000170.1 GCA_934394515.1 uncultured Acetatifactor sp. | reverse complement strand
ATTTGAACCCTCGCGCCGCTATTAACGACCTGCACCCTTTCCAGGGGTGTCCCTTCAACCTCTTGGGTACTTCTCCAGATAGTTGACTCTTAATCAATTTTAAGTTGTCGGCGGAGAGATATACTGCCAATGTACAGCGTTCCATATATCAACAGCTGGTCGTCTGAATCAGTCCTCCCAACTACTCCCAGCGGAGAGAGTGGGATTCGAACCCACGCGCCCTTGCGGACAAACGGTTTTCAAGACCGCCTCGTTATGACCACTTCGATATCTCTCCGAATGTGTGTCGTCTTGTCTCACCTGACGACAAAAGCTATTCTAACAAAAAGGAGTATTATTGTCAACACATTTTTACACAATTTTTAATTTATATTTTTTTGATGTAGAAAAGCCCCATTTTATCAGCATTTGAGGCTTTTCCTTTTTTCGTAAAGATACAGTATTTTCTATAAATTGTTTCCGGCAGTTCAAAATTGTTACAACTATTTATACAAATTTATTGTCAGCTGTTTTCTTTCCTGCAAGGTAGAGCTCCCAATCCGTCATATGCTTCTCCATATTAGTGATGAGAACCACTTTACTGTCCCTTTCCGAATACGTTACTTCTCTCTGCCATTGATAGAAATGCGGTCCGTCTCCCAGATTACGTACGTATCCCATCAGACGTTTCAGGCAAAAAACTGTCTCCCCGACATCCGTAAGGCAATCATTGGCATAGAAGCCACTCCATTTTCCGTGTTCTCTGTCTCTCATGGAAATATCAGCCTCCTCAAAAGCTTCTGCTGCGTCTCCCAAGAGGAAAAACGCCTTTTTATATTGCTTTTGACTATAAGCCCGAAAAGCTTTTGCGAATAAAATGCATCCATGCAGGCAATACCGGTGTATTTTCATCTGTAGTACCAGAGAATCCTTCCATAGTTCATTTTCTGTAACACGCCCGCATCTGTCGGATAATGCTTCCACTTCAGAAAAAGTGCTGCTGCATTTTCCCTCAAACCACGCCATCTGTTCTCCGAAGGTATCTTCTCCGGCACACCAGAACAATTCTTTCACCGGCTCTGTGGCTCCGTCTTTCATCCAGCCGCAGACAAAATCACGGACAGTATAGTTATAGAATTGTTCCCCTGCGTGTTCATCTTCTCTGTCTCCGAAAGAAATCATTACTTCCGGATAAGTCCGGATGCACGCTTCCATATCTGTAAACTGCTCCTGTGTACAGCTGTCACAGTAATATTCTCTCACATATGCTTTCCTGTGCTCCTTAGCGGATAAGTAATCTTTCTTCCATAGATTTGCAATAAAAGAAAGCGGATATACATGAGGTTTGATGTTAGATGCATTAATGAGCCACAATTCTGTGATTCCATGTGTCATGGCATCTGTAAGTTCTCTTTCTACGAATTCCATGGAATTCGGCAGCATGGTAATATGGTTTGCTGCCTGCAGATCATAGAATGACACATGATAGTAAGTTCCATGATGCCACTGTTGTTCCTCTCTCCCTGGCAATGCCGGGATCCTCGGATTATGATTCCCCTGGCGTCTGGACACCATCTTACCGTAACCGTTATCTCCCCAGACCAGGATCACATCTTCCGGGATCTGAAGACATCCCTCTCTGTACAGCTCCAGGATTTCTCCATACAGATTTGTGCAGAATACAGCGTCAGGAATCTGTTCCCGTACCATATCATACTGTTTTTTCATGATGCTGCCGATCAGTGCCCCTCGTTTTTCCTGTGTGTCAAAGGCAGGATCATTCTCCCAGAATGGTGTATCTCCCTGACCGCGGAATCCGATATTCCAGACGATCTCCTCCTCTTTCTGCCTTTCGATGGCTGTTCTCCAAAGATGTTCAAACAAGTCTGCATGTTTTAAATAGGAGGGTTCCAGATCCGGATATGCCCGCAGAAACATTTCTGCCCCCAGCGGCTCCGCATGATGATGTGTGACCATTAATCCCATGGCAGACGCGATTGGAGCATAGATCTCTGCATTTTTGTCCGTTCCGGGGATTACAAGATTGCCTCCACAGCGAAGCAATGCCTCGAACACCATTTCCCAGGGATATTCCCTTGATACTCCGGCATCCCACCGGTTGATAAGGACTTCATCATTGATGAACCAGCCACGGTATTTGATCCGGTACGCTTCCGGCTGATAGCGGCCGCAGGGGATCTCCACGTAACGTTTTCTCTCCGGCTGCCGGTCATTCCAGAACCAGAAAGGAAGAATTCCCAGGTATTTTTCACTTAACAGATTGAATGCATAAATAAAGGAACGCGGTTCTGATCCATGGATCACAATTTTCTCTTCCGTTACTTCTATCTCATACTGTTCTCTGCCCAGTTCCTTTTTCCGTAAAACGATAACGCCCTTTTCCATACCGGAGGATAGGAATGTCATCGAAAGGTCTCTTCGAAAGCGCATACATGCTTTTTGTATTGCTGTGTTCTCTCCTGCTTCGTTTTTTATATCAATACCGGCATTTAATCTAAAGTTCGCCATGCTCTTCATCCATCCTTAAATCTTTCTGTTTGCTGATTTCATTTTCCGGTATCATTATATATTCTCATATTGTGATTCACAATGTGCAAAAAAGCCTGTTTCACTGACAAAATTTGTCCTTGAAACAGGTTCTTCTTTGCTTTCGGCAATCAATCAAAGCTTCAGATCATCAATCAGAAGATCCGCATAGATTCCACCGATCTCTTTCAATCCCTTCGCTATCAGCGAAGCAAAATTCACTGCACCGTCATAACGAAGGTGGGTATTATCCTCGGATTTCTCCGGATGATTTTTGTACTCGCCCTCCGGGAAGAACATGTACCATCTTCTGCTGTTTTTCTCGCCGGCTCTTTTCAGTTCCATGCGGCTCATGCTGTAGAGGTCTACCAGGGGCACATTGTTTTTCTCTGCGGTCTGCTTCATAGCAGCCACATAATCGGAATGTGCTCCGATTCCCAAGTGTTTCTCATCCATAAAGCATCTGCGCTCTAAGGGAGTGATCAGCACCGGATAAGCACTGTGATCTCTGGCTACCCGGATAAAAGTCTCCAGGTTCTCCATGTAAGTGGAAAAAGGCTCTGTAAATCTCGTAGGATCTTCCTTCTTCTCATCGTTATGCCCAAACTGAATAAACAGGAAATCTCCCGCACCAATCTGTTCCTCTATGGCTTTCAGTCTCCCTTCGTCCATAAAGCTTTTGGTGCTTCTGCCGTTTTTGGCATGGTTTACTACCTGATACTCATTTTTAACAAATAAAGGAAATACCTGGCCAATGCCCGTCTGTGGATATGTCGTGAAATCATTGGTCTGGACTGTGGAATCAGCAGCCCAAAAAATTTTATTCATTTCTGCCTCATTTCTGCGCTTCCCCTGCGCATCTTTTCTTGTAGAATTTACTCACAGATACAGCACAAGGGAAACCGAAGTTTCCCTTGTCTAAGTCTAAATACGTGCGAGAAGAAAATTACTCCTTAACAGCGCCGATATTAACACCCTTTACGAAGTATTTCTGCAGGAAAGGATACAATGCCATGAAAGGAAGGATTGCACATACGATTGCTGCATAGAACAGAGTGTTCTGTGATACCGAATACTGTGTGGTAGGGGTATCACCATCCATGATCATATTACGTAACTGATACTGGAAGTTAACCTGATCAGGATTGGTAATATAGA
>CAKRRU010000169.1 GCA_934394515.1 uncultured Acetatifactor sp. | reverse complement strand
ACAGACAGGAAGTGGACGGAATCTTCCCCACATTTGACTATCCGAAGCCGGGACAGGATTTTCTGTTCCTGCCGCTACATTTCGGAGAGCGCACGGTGGGGTATGTGGTCATCCGTAATGCGGTCTATCTTATGGAGAAGCAGTATCTGTTCCAGATCATGAACGCATTGACCCGTTCCATGGAGAATCTTCATAAAAAAGAAATGCTCGCATATATGAATAAAAAATTGTCCTCGCTGTATATCATGGACACCCTGACCGGTATGTACAATCGGATGGGATACCAACAGTTGGGAGAGGAAGCGTTCCGGATCTCGAGACTGAATGGTCGCAGGCTGTTGATCCTGTTTGTCGATCTGGACAGGCTGAAATATATCAATGATACGTTCGGTCATGAATATGGCGATATGGCCATCTGTGCCGCAGCCAGGGCATTGATGCAGTGCAGCAGCCGTGATGCCGTGCCTGCCAGAACCGGTGGTGATGAATTCGTCGTGGTACAGACATATCAGTCCGATGAAGCCTCGAGAGATCTGGTTCATCGGATCCGCAGAACCCTGGAGGCGGAGGGAAAAGCCCAGAAGCTTCCATTTCCCTTATCCATGAGTATCGGAACCGTAGTGACAGATCCGGAATCCGACCAGACCTTTGCCGATTACATCAAAGTAGCGGACAGCCGGATGTACGAGGAAAAGGTACAGAAACGGGTCACAAGAAAATAGTTCTGAAGGATCAGGCAGCAGTCAGGGATAAAAAATAAAAAAAGTATAAAAATGATATAAAATCCAAGAAGTTTATGTGTAATATGCACAAACTGTAAAAATACCGGGAAAAAAGTACTGACATTTTTTGAAAAAAAGTTCACGGAATATTGTAATTCGGAACAAGAAGTGCTATTCTCTGAATAGGCAAAAAAGCCTAAAAAAACGAATGAGGAGGAATCCCGGAATGAACAACAAAAAACTGAGCTTATTCGGAAAAAAGCTCGCAAAGACTGTATCTACAGTGCTGGTTCTGGCAATGCTGGTAGGAACTACCGTATCTGCAAAGACCACTACTCCCAAGGATGTATTCGATGCAAATTACTATTCCCAGACTTACAGTGATCTGAACGCTGCTTTTGGTAAAGATGCCAAGGCACTGTACAATCATTATGTAAAGTTTGGACAGAAAGAGCAGCGCGTATTTACCGAGCTGATCGATCTGAAGAAGTACAGAGAGGCATATGCTGATCTGAACGCTGCTTTCGGTGATAACTGGAACGCATACTTAAATCACTATGTAACCTTTGGTATCAAGGAAGGCAGAAATTCTTTCGGTACTTTTGATGCAAGAGCATACGCAGACAGATATCCTGATCTGAAGAAGGCATTTGGCTATGATGTCATGGCTCTCTACAGACACTGGCTGGCATTTGGCAGCAAGGAAGGCAGAAACTGCCATGCTGATGTTGTAGTAGCTTCTTCTAATGATTCTGATGACAATAATTGTTCCAATGATAACAGTGGTTCCAACAGCGGTTCTAACAGTGGAATCAGTGGTGGCACAAGCACTGCAGTAGTTGCTACCAGAGGTACCCTGGTTGATCCCGAGACCGGTAACGCTATTCCTAATGCGCATGTAAGATTTACCAGAACCGGTGATCTGTATGAGGCACTTGCTTCTGTCAGCGGTAATGATGTCAGCGGCAACGATGTCAGCGGTAATAACGCAGGTAGCAGCACTGTGACTACCGGTGCCGGCTGGTATGAGGTAACGACGGATGCAAATGGTCACTATGTGATCTCCCAGTTGCCTGCAGGCAGATATAATGTGACTGTCACCGCTCCCGATTACATGACACTGACCATGACCAATTTCGCAGTAGCTTCCGGTTCCGGTTCCTTTGAAATGCCGACCTTCAATCTGCTGAGAGATAATGGCAGTGGACAGAACGATATTGCAGGTATTGCCACAGATGCTGTAACAGGCCAGCCTTTGGCAAATGTAGCTGTGCATATCAGAGAAAACTGGAACAACAAAGAGGGTAACCCTATCATTTCCGTAACTACGGATGCAGATGGTCACTATAGTGTAACTCTGGAGAGAGGTTACTACACCATCGAGTTTGCCCGTGAAGGTTATGCATCTGTATTTGTGAATGTATTCAGCTCCAATGCATCTCCCTCCTTTAACGGAACTCTGAATCCTACCGCAACTACTGTAGACGACACTCAGTTCCGTGTAGTTCTTACCTGGGGTGAGACACCCAGAGACTTGGATTCCCATCTGGTAGGACCTACCGTGGCAGGAGACAGCGCTGATTACTTCCATGTATATTTTTCCCACAAGGTTTACTATGATCTTGAGCACGAAGTAAATGCTTCTCTGGATGTAGATGATACTTCTTCTTATGGTCCTGAGACCGTAACCGTATTCAATGTGCAGAGTGACAAGCCCTACTATTATTCTGTACACGATTTTACCAATGGTGATAATCCTGGTTCTACCGAGATGTCTTTCTCCGGTGCAAACATAAAGGTATATCAGGGTGCAACACTGATCAAGGAGTACAACGTACCCTCTAATCATGCCGGTAACGTATGGAATGTATTCTATGTAAAGAATAATCAGATCCATGATCAGAACGTCATTTCTTCTGATTACAATGCTATGTTTGGTGATTATAACGGTGTAGAATATTAATCTTTGTCCGTAACGAAGAGGCAAAGGCGGCAGGTATCTGTATCTGCCGCCTTTGTTATACAAAGTAGTATAATACTGGAAAAGTCCGGCAGGATTCTTTTGAAAATAAAAGAGGATGATTATGAAAAAGATTTGGAAGAAGATATGTAATGTCTGCCTGATGACGGGAGTCGTACTGACGCTGTCCGCCTGTGGCAGCAAGCAAGAGCAGCAGGAGACAACAACTGTTGCAGAAGAAAGCGTACAGCAGACTGAGGTACAGGAAAAAAGCACAGAGACAGATGACACCGGGCTTCCGGGTGCAGTGTACAGCCTGGTAAATCTGTATGCAGAAAATGGCGGCAAGGAAGTCAGTGGCTCAGGGTTCCTTGCAAAGGAAGAGAATGGCATGCTTTATATTTGTACCAATAGACATGTCATTGAGTCGGCGGACACCTGGACTGTGACATTTGCTGACGGTACACAGGCGATCGGAAGAAAAGAAGGCTGCAGTGATGTCTTTGATGTAGGAGTAGTATCGGTCCACAGTGAGGATGTGGATGCGGAAACAGCCGGAAAGCTGGCTCCCGTCAATGTCGATATTGAGAGCTGGCTCGCTATGAGTGACGGAGAGAAAGCATGCGGAAACATTAAGGTTTATCGCATGAGCAGAGAAGGTTATACCGGAACCTGCGTCGAAGGTACGGTGGCAGGTCTTATGGAAGAGTTTGCCTATGGCAACGGTCTGAACCATACCAAGATGAATATTATCCTGGAAAGTGGAGATTCCGGTTCTGCGGTTTTTGACGAGGACGGCAATCTGCTCGCCATGGTCGTAGGTGAGGTCTATGAGACAGAGGGCAGTCCGTCGAGATGGGGCATACCTCTGGCATCTTTACTGACCAGCTATCAGGAAGTGACCGGAAAAGAGTGGGTTCCCTTATTTTAAGTATTTACAATCGGAAAAAATTATGCTATATTAAAACAGTATGATTAGCCGATGCTCAGATTACGGACACTCCGACCTTAGTCTTAGTATCAGGCGTTT
>CAKRRU010000168.1 GCA_934394515.1 uncultured Acetatifactor sp. | reverse complement strand
TCATAGTGTTGGAAATATCCATAATGCTGAAGCCTGCATATGCGGAAGGAAGACCATGCTCGCAGGAATCCAGACCAACAATCTCTTCTTCCTCAGATACACGTAAGCCTACGGTAGCCTTGATGATCAGGAAAGCAATGGTAATCGTTACTGCGGTCCAAGCTGCTACGCTTACAAAACCTAACAGCTGTAAACCAAGCTGCTTGAAGCCGCCTCCATAGAACAGGCCTACTACGCTGTCATTGCCGGGTGCGGAAGTGGTTGCAAATAGACCGGTTGCGATAGTACCCCAGATACCATTCAGGCAATGTACTGCTACTGCACCTACGGGGTCATCAATATGAAGCTTATAATCCAGAAGCCATACACCAAATACTACCAGAAGTCCTGCTACTGCACCGATCACGATAGCACCGAAGCAGTCAGTCACATCACAAGGAGCGGTAATTGCTACCAGACCTGCCAGAGATGCATTCAGACACATGGATACATCAGGCTTACCATATTTGATCCAGGTAAATACCATACATACTACAGTTGCGATTGCGGGAGCTACGGTAGTGGTAAGGAACACAGAACCTAACTGCTCTACGGAAGTACAAGCAGCACCGTTGAATCCATACCAGCCAAGCCACAGGATAAATACACCGAGGCATCCGATCGGAAGGTTATGTCCGGGGAATGCATTTACCTTTACGATCTTGCCGTTCTTATCTTTGTCGAATTTACCGATACGGGGCCCTAACAGTTTTGCACCGATCAGTGCGGAAATACCGCCGACCATGTGAATCGCACAGGATCCTGCGAAATCATGGAAGCCTAACTGTGCAAGCCAGCCGCCGCCCCAGATCCAGTGAGCCTCGATAGGATAGATCAAAGCGGAAATTACACCGGAGTAAATACAATAGGATAAAAATTTGGTTCTCTCTGCCATGGCACCGGATACGATGGTTGCCGTGGTAGCACAGAATACCAGGTTAAATACAAAATTGGAATAATCAAAATTCTCATAGGCGGTAAAGATATCCAGTCCCGGTTTACCGATCAGACCCACTACATCTTCACCAAGTAACAATCCAAAGCCGATCAGAATAAACACTACGGTACCGATACAGAAATCCATCAGATTCTTCATCAGGATATTACCGGCATTCTTGGCTCTGGTAAATCCGGTCTCCACCATCGCGAATCCGGCCTGCATCCAGAACACCAGAGCCGCGCCAATCAGAAACCAGACTGCAAATAACTGACCGTCTACTGCACTTAAGATTTCTTCTGTCATAACATTTTCCTCCTCACTTTTCGTGAAATATCTTCCACAATACTTCACCTGTGTGCTGTGAGAATCACTCGTGTGATCTTCTCACGTAAAAAAATATGCGATACCATGGTCTCTCCTTCGAAGCCCCATTGCATCGCATCCTTTGGGTATAGCAGTTAAACTGTTTTCCACATACCCTTACGCTATTTTTGTCCGGCCACGCGCGTTGTGATTCTTCCGAACAAAAAAGGCACTACAGTTTTTATTCTGTAGCACCTTTGCTATGGTGAGAGTATAGCACCGTAGTTTTTAAGTGTCAACTATATTTTTATAATTTCTTTTTTTTTCTAAAATCCACCATTTAGATAAGCTCTGGCTATCACATAGGATGGTTCATAAAATGCACTGCAATTGTAATCGTCAATCACATCACAAATATCATCGTTGTATACCCTTATAATGCCATCCACATAATCCTCTTTGGATGTCATGGTATCCCTGATTAATCGCTGATATACTGCTCCCATATCGAGGGGCGTCGGAATGATTGCAGCCAGTTCTTTATCAACTGCTGTAATATCATAATCCCCACTCTCCAAGTGATACTCCCTAATCCAATCTTCCTCCACTTTCAGCGGATTCTCACAATGCAATACGTTGGCACAGCTAAGCAGATGGTATAAGTTCTCTCTCCCGATTGCATTTACCACATATTTATTCTTCTGCTTAATATGTCTTGCGACTCTCTCTATCATATAACATACAAAATAGAGGTCATTGATTTCTATGTCTTCATCCGGGAAGTACTTATTTTTCATAACGTATCACTCCCCTCAAATGTTAGTGTATCCAATGCTTTCTCCGTACAGAATACAATCTGATGTGTCGGATAATTAAACTTTACCAATTCCCAAAAAGCTTGTCTCGATACTCTGCCATCCATAAATTCCTCCACAAAATTCCAGATCTGGTCATCCGCCATAGGACCTTCCACAATATCATAATCGTGTTCGATGCCTCTCCTGCATTCGACGACAAAATCAAGCCATTCATCTGTCATTTCTGCAAATTGCAATGTTTTTAAGTCTACACCAGGAATGTATTCATATCTATTCACTACAGATGCACCTTTTCGTGTCAGTGCCCAACGCTTCGCCTGTTTTTCAAAGCCGGTACAATAAAAGCCATATCCAAAATCCTTATAGAAGCCATTCTGAAGAATACGCGGAACAGCCACTTCTACATTGCTTCCATGATATATTATATTCTTGTCCATCAGCAGCCTCCTATTCTTCTAAAATGCATGTTTGCTAAAATCTAACATCAGATTAACATCACCGGTCATAAATTTCAATCGTCAAATATTTGTACTTACATTTCATGTATCAGTCGCTCGTATAATGTTCCTTCCCACATCACACTGTCTGCTCTGCGAAATCCCAGTTTTTCCGCCAAATGCAGAGAAATTTCATTTCCCGGCATCACCAGCATCTGCACCCGTTCGAAACCAAGTTCTTCTTTTCCGTATCGCAATAATGCCTGACATACTTCCGTTGCGTACCCTTTCCCCTGCCAGGGAACACCGATGACAAACCCCAGTTCCGGATTCTCATAGCCTTCACGATTGGAAAAACCTGCTCTTCCTATTACCTGTCCGGTCAGCCGGTCACAGATTGTCCACACACCGTAATTGTAAAAATAATACATATTTTCCGTATAGTCCTTCAGATAGGCCTCTTCCTCCGCCCTGTCCGGATAAAGTCCTTCCGTATACCTTGTTATAGAAGGTTCTGCATAAATCTCATAGAAATCATTCAAATCCTCCGCACCGGTCTCCCTGATGAGACACCTCTCTGTGGTCAGGATCTCCCAGGGAATGCCCACGTATCTGCGATAGACTTTTTCCAGATAATCAAAATCCAGTTCACTGATATTTTCACAGGCATACCGGACACCACTAAAATCCTGATCTCTGTTGTCCTCATGGAGCCAGACAAGCACCGGGCAGCCCTGCTCCAATAGTTCCTGTGCACGTTTTCCGTTATCTACGATCCAGAGTTTTCCCTGCCCGCTTTCATACCCGGACATCATGCTATCCCGGACGCTTTTCTCTTCGAAGCACTCTTTTCCCGACCCGTTTCTTTGTTGGGAAAATTCTCTTTCCTGTCTCTGTCTGCGAATCGCATCCAGCAGGGCGTGCATCTGCGCACCATATTTTTTACTGTAGCTTTTTCGTTCCTCGTCCGATGCACCTTCCGGATATATTTCTATTGACACCTGCTTCAAAAAATCCATCTGCGGCAATTCTCCTCTTTACGTTTCCCCGGGAATCCATTACAATAATATTTATATTTTATTCTATTTTTGTTCAAAAAGGAAGAAAGGAAATTATTATGGCAAAAAATCCTATTGTTACTATTACTATGAAGGATGGCGGTGTGATCAAATGCGAGC
>CAKRRU010000167.1 GCA_934394515.1 uncultured Acetatifactor sp. | reverse complement strand
AGAAGAAAAGCTCCGAAGTCATTGTCGTCACTTCAGGAAAAGGCGGTGTAGGTAAGACCACTACATCCGCAAACGTGGGTACAGGTCTTGCAAAGGCAGGCTGTAAAGTCTGTCTCATTGATACGGATATCGGTCTGCGCAACCTTGATGTTGTCATGGGGCTGGAAAACCGTATCGTGTATAATCTGGTAGATGTCATAGAAGGAAACTGCAGGATCAAGCAGGCCCTGATCCGCGATAAGCGTCATCAGGGGCTGTATCTGATGCCTTCGGCACAGACCAGAGATAAGTCGGCGGTAACACCGGGACAGATGGTAAAAGTGATCGATCATCTCAGGGAACAGTTTGATTACATCATACTGGACTGTCCGGCTGGAATCGAGCAGGGATTTCAAAATGCCATTGCGGGTGCGGACAGGGCACTGGTGGTAACGACACCGGAGGTATCTGCCATCCGGGATGCAGACCGTATTATTGGGCTGCTGGAAGCCAATGGTTTCAAACAGATGGATCTGATCATCAACAGACTGCGCACGGATATGGTAAAGCGTGGCGATATGATGTCGGCAGATGATGTGGTGGATATTCTGGCGGTGCCCCTTATCGGGATTGTCCCCGATGATGAAAACGTAGTGATCGCTACCAATCAGGGGGAACCGTTAGTCGGAAGCGATACACCGGCCGGAAAGGCTTACGGCAATGTGGTGGATCGGCTGCTCGGAAAAGAAATTCCGTTCCTGGATTTTGAAAAAGGAGTCTCTTTTTGGACAAAAGTAACCGGTATTTTCCGGAAAGCATAGGAAGGGGACGGGATGAATATGAAGCATTTTTTTCGCAGGAGAAGTTCCTGCCAGGTTGCAAAGGATCGCCTGAAGATCCTGCTGATATCGGACAGGGTGAATTGTTCTCCTGAGATGATGGAACTGATCAAGGCGGATATTACAAAAGTGATCTCAAAATACATGAGGATCGATACGGACCATATGGAGATCGAGATACAGGCGAAGGGCAATAAGGGAGGAAGGAACAAAAGTCCCAGTCTCATTGCCAATATTCCGATTCTCGACCTGCAGAAAACTGCGAAAATGCCATAAGGGAACAGAAAGGCAAAACAGATGTTTAAAAATTATAGATTGCGGGATTATGACTTTAAATTGATCATATTGGTACTGGCTTTGTCTGTCATTGGCATCGTAACTATCGGCAGTGCGGAGCCTGCACAGCAGATGAAACAGGTGGCGGGTGTAGTTGCCGGTGCTGTAATTATGATTGCGCTTTCTTTCTTCAATTATTCCGTGATCCTGAAGCTTTACTGGTTGATGTACATAGGAAATCTGGTACTCCTGGGACTGGTCATCCTGATGGGAGAAGAAGGCAACGGTGCACAACGGTGGCTGAAAATCGGCGGATTGCAATTTCAACCTTCCGAACTTGCAAAAATTTTATTGATTTTATTCTTTGCACAGTTTATTATGAAATATAAGGAGAAACTGAATACTTTCCCTGTGATTGCATCGATTGCAGTACTGATGGGTGTTCCCTGGATCATGGTAAAGGAACAGCCGGCACTGTCTACCAGTCTGGTACTGATCTTTATTTTCTGCGTGATCCTGTATACCGGAGGCATTAGTTACAAGCTGATCTTCGGAGCATTGGCGGTTGCTGTTCCGGCAGTGGTCATACTGGTATCCCTGGCGATGCAGCCGGACAGTACCATCCTGGAAACCTATCAGAAAAATCGTATCCTTGCCTTTGTAAATCCGGAAGAATATTCCACGGATCTGGCATATCAGCAGCTGAATTCCGTAACGGCAATCGGTTCCGGACAGCTGGATGGCAAAGGCTACAAAAACAATGAGATCACATCGGTAAAAAACGGAAATTTCCTGTCTGAAGCGGAAACCGATTTCATATTTGCCGTGATCGGTGAAGAGTTCGGTTTTAAGGGAAGTATTGTAGTAATCTTACTGCTGATGTTTACGGCAATGGAATGTATCTCAATCGCCGGAAAGGCGAAAGACATTGCGGGTACGATCATAGCGGCGTCAATGGGGGGACTGATCGCTTTCCAGAGTTTCGTGAATATCGGAGTGGCTACTTTTATTTTACCGAATACGGGACTTCCGCTGCCGTTTGTAAGTTATGGCCTGACCTCTTTGCTGAGTCTGTATATTGGAATGGGTGTTGTATTGAACGTACGGTTACAGGCGAAGAGAAGCTAAACAAAAGAAATATACATTATATAGAGAAGGGGTATAGACGATATGAACATTGCACTGATTGCACATGATGCCAAAAAGAAACTGATGCAGAATTTCTGCATTGCATATCGCGGAATTTTAAGCAAAAATGAATTATACGCCACAGGAACGACCGGCAGATTGATCGAAGAGGTCACGAACCTGAATGTTCACAAGTATCTGGCGGGACATCTGGGAGGAGAACAGCAGATTGGCGCCCAGATCGAGCACAACGAGATCGACCTCGTGATCTTCCTGCGGGATCCGCTGGCACCGAAAGCACATGAGCCGGATGTGAGTAATGTAATGCGCCTGTGTGATATGCATAATATTCCGCTGGCAACGAATCTTGCCAGCGCGGAACTGTTGATCAAGTCCTTAGACAGAGGAGATTTAGAGTGGCGTGAAATGTACAAATAGAGTTCGTTGGATCTGCTTCTGTATGTCCATGATCCTCTGCGTGGGTCTGCTGACCGGATGCGGCAATGTGGCTTATACATTTCCTTATGATGTTAACTCCAGTGTCAGCAGCTTTAATGTGCTGGCTGGGACCGGAGCCGGAAGGGCAGAACCGTTTGCGGCCGATCTGTGTGTCGTGACGGAGGATGAAACGGGAGACGGCAGCGTAGATATGTCACAGGCTTCAGCTGCTGTATTATTCGACGTAAATAACAAAAAGGTATTATATTCCAAAAATGCGCATGAGAGATTATATCCCGCCAGTCTGACCAAGGTAATGACGGCGCTGGTGGCACTGCAGAATGCTTCTTTAGATACGGTGCTGACTGCGACGGATACTGTGAAGATCAGCGAGTCCGGTGCACAGCTCTGCGGACTGAAATCCGGAGATACCATGACACTGGATCAGGCATTGCATATTCTGTTGATGTATTCTGCCAATGATGCTGCAATGCTGATCGCTGAGAATATCGGCGGCAGTGTGGATCATTTTGTGGAGATGATGAACGAGGAAGCGGTGCGGCTGGGAGCGACCAATACCAGCTTTGCCAATCCTCACGGATTGTCGGATGACAATCATTATACTTCTGCCTATGATCTGTATCTGATTTTTAATGAAGCAATCAAGTATGATTCCTTTAATGAGATCATTCATATGACCAGCTATCAGACGACCTACTACGATAAAGACGGTAAGGCCAAAGAACTTACGGTAAATAATACGAACAGATTTTTAAGAGGAGATTTCCAGGCACCGGAAAATATTACTGTCATCGGCGGCAAGACAGGTACTACCAATGCTGCGGGACACTGCCTGATCCTGTTGTCCAGAGATGTAAACGGAGCCCCGTATATATCGGTCATTCTGAATTCTTCGGCGAGTGACGTCCTGTATCCGGAAATGGTACAGCTGTTGGAGCAAATCAATAAATAACTGTTGTTTTTTGAGGGGTTATAAACTATAATAAAGTAAATAGGTTGCGTGAAGTTCCTATAAATTTTACGACAGGAGGGTTACACCAATGGTTCAGTTGATTGTAGGCAAAAAGGGTAAGGGCAAGACA
>CAKRRU010000166.1 GCA_934394515.1 uncultured Acetatifactor sp. | reverse complement strand
ATGACTTCGGCGCAGCTCTTCTGGAGTATGCTTCCGGTTCCATCGACTGGGATACTGTAAAGACAACCGTAGTTGACAGATGGGCAGCTGAAAAAGCAGCTACTGCAGCTAACTAAACAAAGCGATAAACTTAATCCATCTTATATTATTTCGGACATGGGGGCGGTGGCGGTACCACAGTCCCCATGTTCATTGAAAAGAATTTAAAAAGCAAGTAATCGAGGAGAAGGCTTATGCAAAAGACATTAAAACGATATTTTCCCATTTTTGTACTGCCTACGTTGATCGCGTTTTCCTTTGCATTTATCATACCGTTTGTTATGGGCGTATATCTGTCCTTTTGCAAATTCAAGACAATCACGAACGCGCAGTTTGTAGGCTTAGACAATTACATTAAAATTTTTGCGGACAAAGATTTTGTCAACGCATTCGGTTTTACCTTAAAATTCTCAGTCGTATCCATTGTTACGATTAACGTGTTTGCATTTATTCTGGCACTGGCACTGACCAGAAAGATCAAAGGAACCAATCTGTTCCGTACCGTATTCTTCATGCCGAACCTGATCGGCGGTATCATCCTGGGCTATATCTGGCAGCAGATGATTAATGCGGTATTGTTAAAATACGAGACCACACTGGTATCCAATCCTACCTACGGTTTCTGGGGACTGGTCATCCTGATGAACTGGCAGATGATCGGTTATATGATGATCATTTATGTAGCCGGACTGCAGAATGTACCTACCGATCTGATCGAAGCAGCACAGATTGACGGAGCTACTTCGTTACAGACATTATTCAAAGTGAAAATTCCGATGGTTATGCCATCTATTACGATATGCTTATTCCTTACCGTATCCAACAGCTTTAAGCTGTTCGACCAGAACCTGGCACTGACCGCCGGTGCACCCAGCAAAAAGACAGCTATGCTGGCTCTGGACATCTACAATACCTTCTACGGCAGAAGCGGATTTGAAGGTGTCGGTCAGGCCAAAGCAGTACTGTTCTTCATCGTTGTGGCAGTCATTGCCCTGGGGCAGCTGGTACTTACCAGACGTAAGGAGGTAGAGCAATAATGACTAAGAAAAAAACTTCCAATGTAATCATATTTTGTATCCTGTGTCTGCTGGTAGTTGCTTTTTTAACACCTATTTTCTTCGTGTTGATCAACTCTTTTAAAGGAAAGCTGTACATCAGTAACAATCCTTTTGCACTGCCTACCGCAGAGACCTTTGCAGGACTTACCAACTATGTGAACGGTATTGAAAAGACCGGGTTCTTTACAGCTTTCGGATGGTCTGCATTTATCACTGTATTTTCCGTGGCGGCGATCATTCTGTTCACTTCCATGACTGCGTACTATCTGACCAGAGTGAAATCCGGTGTGACCAACGTGCTGTATTATATGTTCGTATTTTCCATGATCGTACCCTTCCAGATGGTTATGTTCACCATGTCCAAACTGGCAAATATGACCCATTTAAACAACCCTCCCGGAATGGTGCTGCTGTATCTGGGATTCGGTTCCGGCCTGTCCGTGTTCATGTTCTGCGGATTCATCAAATCGATTCCGCTGGACATCGAAGAGGCAGCCATGATCGACGGCTGCAACCCTTTGCAGACCTTCTTCGGTGTCGTAATGCCGATCCTGAAGCCGACCGCCATCACTGTAGCCATCCTGAATGCCATGTGGATCTGGAACGACTATCTGCTGCCTTATCTGGTAATCGGTCTGAGCACTAATTACAAAACCATCCCGGTTGTGGTACAATACCTGGTAGGTTCTTACGGTGCAAAGGATCTGGGTGCCATGATGGCACTGCTGGTACTGTCCGTGATCCCTATTATCGTCTTCTATCTGACCTGTCAGAAGTACATTATCGAGGGCGTGGTAGCCGGTGCGGTTAAGGGCTAAAAAAATAGAAAGATATGGTTATTAATATGAGAAAAAGCGGAATTTTGCTGCCGGTGAGCAGTCTGCCGTCGAGATATGGAATCGGCTGCTTTTCCAAGGAAGCATATAAATTTATCGACAGATTAAAAGAAGCCGGTCAGGCCTATTGGCAGATTCTGCCGTTAGGACCTACCAGCTACGGAGATTCTCCGTACCAGTCCTTCTCTACTTTTGCGGGAAATCCTTACTTTATCGATCCGGAGGATCTGGTGGTGAGAGGCTATGTCACCGCAGAACAGTGTAATGCCTATGATTTCGGTACTGACATTCATTCCGTGGATTATGGCAAAATCTATAAGAGCCGTTTCCGACTGCTGAAGGAAGCCTTTGAGAACAGCCATATCGAAGAGGATGCGGACTTCCGGGATTTTGTACAGAAAAATGCCTACTGGCTGGATGATTATGCGTTGTATATGGCAATCAAGGACGGTTTCCGCGGCATCTGCTGGGCGGCATGGGAAGAGGATATCAAGCTGAGAACGCCTGCGGCTATGGATAAATACCGCAGAAAATATGCGAAAGAGATCACATTTTATCAGTTCCAGCAGTACCTGTTCCAGGTACAGTGGGAAAAATTAAAGACCTATGCCAACGACAACGGAATCAAGATCATCGGAGATATTCCTATTTACGTGGCATTTGACAGCTCGGATGCTTGGGCGAATCCGGAATTGTTCCAGTTCGATGAGAATTGTGAGCCGGTAGCAGTAGCGGGATGCCCACCCGATGCTTTCTCCGCTACCGGACAGCTGTGGGGCAATCCGCTATACAAATGGGAACATCACAGAGAGACCGGTTATGCGTGGTGGATGCAGCGTCTGGCGGCCTGCTTTGAACGCTATGACGTGGTTCGTATCGATCATTTCCGTGGATTTGATGCTTACTATGCGATTCCATATGGAGAACCGACAGCAGAGCACGGTCACTGGGAGCAGGGACCCGGATATGACATTTTCCGTACCATGAAGGAGAAACTGGGCGAAAAAGAAGTTATTGCAGAAGACCTTGGATTTTTGACGCCATCTGTGATAGAATTAGTGAAGAAATCCGGTTATCCTGGCATGAAGATTCTGCAGTTTGCATTTGATTCCCGCGAGGAAAGTGATTATCTGCCGCATAATTATACACATAATTGCGTGGTATATACGGGAACCCATGATAATGATACAGTGATGGGATGGTATGATACACTGAAGGGAGCGGATAAGAAGCTCTGTGATGATTACCTGCGTCTGAAAGACGCGGACGGTGAGCCCATCCCCAGAGAACAGATCCCCTGGGAGTTCGTGCGTGCGGCAATGTCCAGTGTAGCGGATCTGGCAATTATTCCTATGCAGGATTATCTCGGACTGGGATCGGAGGCCCGCATCAACATTCCTTCCACACTGGGAATCAACTGGAAGTGGAGAATGGGGAACGGAGATTTTACAAAGGAGCTTGCAGGGCGGATCCGCAGTATGACAAAGCTGTACGGCAGGTAAGCATGTAGGCTTGGAAAGGTTTGCGCTCCATGGAGGAAATCACGATCAAGGACATCGCCAGAATCTGCGGTGTCGGCGTCAGCACGGTGTCCCGTGCGATAAATAATCATCCGGATATCAATCCTGAGACCAAGGAAACGATCATGCGGGTGATCAAGGAAAATAATTATGTGCCCAATAACAGTGCACGGAACCTGAAACGTCAGGATGCCAAGGCGATTGCAGTACTGGTCAAAGGTATTAACAACTCTTTTTTCAGCCAGATGATCAAGGTATTGGAAGAAGAGATCAAGGAAAAGTCCTACTCCATGGTTTTGCAGCATGTCGATT
>CAKRRU010000165.1 GCA_934394515.1 uncultured Acetatifactor sp. | reverse complement strand
GCGTCTCTCCGTGTTGGAGCAGGATCATTTCAAATACGATGACAACGTGGTTATGGATACCGTTATCATGGGTAACGCGCGTCTCTTCCAGATCATGAAGGAAAAGGATGCTATTTATGCAAAAGAAGATTTCAGTGACGAGGACGGCATCCGTGCCAGTGAGCTGGAAGCGGAATTCGCCGAGATGGATGGTTGGGAAGCAGAATCCAACGCCGCCATGCTGTTGAACGGTCTGGGCATCGGCACCGAGTTCCACTACTCTCTCATGAAGGATCTGGACGGCAGCCTGAAGGTGAAAGTCCTGTTAGCAAAAGCTCTGTTCGGTAACCCCGACATCCTGCTGCTCGACGAGCCTACCAACCATCTGGATTTGGATGCGATCGCATGGCTGGAGGACTTCCTGATTGATTTCGAGAATACCGTTATCGTGGTATCCCATGACCGTTATTTCCTGAACAAGGTATGTACCCAGATCGCCGACATCGATTACGGTAAGATCCAGCTGTATGCCGGTAACTACGACTTCTGGTATGAGTCCAGCCAGCTGTTGATCAAGCAGATGAAGGAAGCCAACAAGAAGAAGGAAGAAAAAATCAAGGAATTGCAGGAGTTCATCTCCCGTTTCTCCGCGAACGCTTCCAAATCCAAGCAGGCTACCTCCAGAAAGCGTGCACTGGAAAAAATTGAGTTGGATGACATTAAGCCTTCCAGCAGAAAATACCCTTATATCGACTTCCGTCCCGAGCGCGAGATCGGTAACGAAGTACTGGCTGTCGAGCATCTGTCCAAGACTGTTAACGGAGAAAAGGTACTGAACGATATTTCCTTTACCTTAGGTCGTGAAGACAAGGTTGCTTTTGTAGGCAGCTGTGAGCTGGCGAAGACCACGCTGTTCCAGATCCTGGCAGGAGAGATCGAGCCGGACGAAGGAACCTACAAGTGGGGTGTTACCACTTCCCAGTCCTACTTCCCGAAGGACAATACCGCTGAGTTCGATAACGATATGACCATCGCCGACTGGCTGACCGGCTACTCTCCCGTGAAGGATGCCACTTATGTACGTGGATTCCTGGGACGTATGCTGTTCGCCGGAGAAGACGGTGTGAAAAAGGTCCGCGTACTCTCCGGTGGTGAGAAGGTCCGCTGCCTGCTGTCCAAGATGATGATCAGCGGCGCTAACTGCCTGATCCTGGATGAGCCCACCAACCATCTGGACATGGAGTCCATCACCGCGCTGAACAACGGTCTGATCAAGTTCCCCGGCGTGGCACTGTTCTCCTGCCATGACCACCAGTTTGTACAGACCACAGCAAACCGTATCATCGAGATTCTGCCGAACGGCAGTCTGGTAGACAAGATCACTACCTACGATGAATATCTGGCAAGCGATGAAATGGCAAGAAAGCGTACCGTCTTCACCGCACAGACCGAGGACGACGAGAACTGATAACGTGTGCCGCAAGGCACCTTGCGAAATGGATGCCGGAATTTCCGACATCCATTTCATTTACGCAAACATTTACCAACACAGGGAGCCTTCAAATGAAAATAGCAATTCTTTCAGACATACATGGTAACTATAAAGCCCTGCAAAAGTGTTTAGACCATGCTTTCCGTCAAAATGTCGATTCCTATATTTTTTTAGGAGATTATCTGGGAGAATTTCCTTATCCTCAAAAAACCTTGCAAATTCTTTATGATATGAGGAATAACTATTCCTGCTTTTTCTTACGTGGAAATAAAGAAGATTATTGGATCAATCGCAGAAAAAATATCAACTGTGATTGGAAAAATGGGAATCATAGTATCATGGCAATGCTAAATAATTATGAAAATCTGCAGTCTGAAGATATTGATTTTTTTGAAAGCCTGCCGATCAGCCGGGTACTTGCGTTTGACGGAACAGAACCTATCTTAATATGTCATGGAACACCGTCAGCAAACAACAGGACATTACTTCCGGATGATGAAAAATTTTCAGAGACTATCCATCAATACAGAGAAAAATATATCATATGCGGTCATACGCATATCCGGGGTATCGTCTTCGATGGTGAGAAAAAGATATTCAACGCAGGCTCTGTGGGAGTCCCCCTCAATTCACCTAAAAAAACACAGTATCTGATACTAACCTCTGATGGCAGGGAATGGAATCCCGAATTTTTTTCATTGGAATATGATGTAGATGCGGTAATAAAAGAGCTTCACGATTCCGGTCTTTGGGATAAAACTCCGTATTGGTGTATGATTACAGAACATTTGTTACTCACCGGCAAACCATCTCATGGAACCGCATTAAGACATGTCATGAAATTAAACGGTTACAAAGATCCCTGGTATTGTATTGATGCTTCCTATTGGGAAAAAGCACTGTATGATATGGGGATCATACAGGAATAACGCAACCGTAAGGACATCACAGATATATTTGCAAATATGGTCTAACCGGTTATAAAATGAAACTCATCGAAGTTTAAAACAAGTAGATTCTCTTGTTTTTTAACTGATAGATAATAAGAACACATTAAGAATTTTAAAAAAGGGAGATTACATCATGGTAGATTTGCACGTACATTCCACCTGCTCCGACGGCACTTTCACACCGGAGGAATTAGTAGATTATGCAATAAAAAAAGGCTTAACAGCCTTTGCGCTTACGGATCACGACACGGTAAGCGGACTTGACCGGGCAATCAACTATGCAGATAGCCTGCGGAAAAAGACTCTTTCCACACCGTTTTCGACTCCTGACAGCCTAAATAGTCCGACCTCGCAAATCCCGGAGATAATCCCCGGCATCGAATTGTCTACAGAATATCAGGGTAAGGATATCCACATGGTCGGATTATTTATCGACTATCATCAACTGGATTTCGCCCACTATTTGGAAGATTTCATTCATTCCAGGGAAAATCGCAACAAGAAAATGTGTGCACTCCTGCGGGAGCATGGCATAGATATTACCTATGAGGCATTACTGGCAGAGTTTCCCGGTGCTGTGATCACCAGAGCTCATTTTGCAAGATATCTCCTCTCCCACGGCTATATTCAGAGTCTGAAAGAAGCCTTCGACCGTTATGTCGGCGACCGCTGTCCCTGCTTCGTTCCCCGCGAAAAGGTAACCCCTGCGCAGGCCGTGGAACTTATCCTCGGTGCCGGCGGCATCCCCGTACTGGCACATCCGATTCTCTATCACATGAGCGATGACCGACTGGAGGCTCTCGTAGCTGAACTGAAATCCATCGGACTTGTCGGCATCGAAGCCATCTACAGCACCTATAATACCGCTGAAGAGCGCCAGATCCGCGGACTGGCCTCCAAGTATGGCCTGAAGATCAGCGGCGGCTCCGACTTCCACGGTGCCAACAAGCCTAAAATCGACCTTGGGACAGGCTGGGGCAAACTATGCGTGCCGGATGAAGTGCTGGAAAAGCTGCGACCGTAAGTACGTAACTTGAAAGTTAGTGAAGCAAATATTTTTCTATACTCCACGCAGATGGCTGACTATTTTTAGTCGGGATGCTTTTATGGGCACAGAAGATAAAAATATTCTCCTGTGCCCTTGGAATTTGAAAAGAAGGGTACAGAGAATGAAAAAGTCTTCCCTGTACCCTTGGAATTTGAAAAGAAGGGTACAGCGGAGCAAAAAGTCTTCCCTGTACCCTTTGGAGTTTGAAAAGAAGGGTACAGCAGAGCAAAAAGTCTTCCCTGTACCCTTGGTGTTTGAGAAGAAGGGTACAGAGGAGGAAAAAGTCTTCCCTGTACCCTTTGGAGTTTGAAAAGAGGGGTACAGCGGAAGAAAAAGTCTTCCCTGTACCCTTGGAATTTGAAAAGAGGGGTACAGCGGAAGAAAAAGTCTTCCCTGTACCCTTGGAA
>CAKRRU010000164.1 GCA_934394515.1 uncultured Acetatifactor sp. | reverse complement strand
CGCAGCCGGATATCAACCGTCCGGCACTGCAGTTAGCCGGATATTTTGAGCATTTTGATGCCACCAGACTGCAGATCATCGGATTTGTGGAATATACTTATATGGAAGGAATGACGGACGACACCCGTAAGGAAGCGTATGAGAAGCTGATGTCCTATGATATTCCCTGTATCGTGTTCAGCCGTGACCTGAAGCCGGATCCTATCTTCTTAGAGACAGCGATCAGACACAAAATTCCTGTCTTATCTACCAAGAAGTCTACCTCCTCCTTCATGTCGGAGATCATCAGATGGCTGAACGTAAAGCTGGCTCCCTGCATCTCCGTGCACGGTGTATTGGTGGATGTCTACGGTGAAGGTGTCCTGATCACGGGCGAGAGCGGTATCGGTAAGTCCGAGGCAGCGTTGGAGCTGATCAAGAGAGGACATCGTCTGGTCACCGATGATGTGGTAGAACTTCGTAAGGTAAGTGACGATACCCTGGTAGGTTCCGCACCGGATATCACGAAGCACTTTATTGAACTGAGAGGTATCGGTATCGTGGATGTGAAGGCACTGTTCGGTGCATCCAGCGTCAGAGATACCGCCAATATTGATCTGGTCATCCGACTGGAAGACTGGGACAAGGATAAAGAATACGACAGACTGGGACTGGAAGAGAACTATACCGAATATCTGGGGAATAAGGTAGTATGTCATAACATTCCGATCCGTCCCGGACGTAATCTGGCAGTCATCTGTGAGACGGCAGCCGTTAACCACCGTCAGAAGAAGATGGGTTACAATGCAGCAAAAGAGCTGTACACCCGTGTACAGAACTCTCTGGCAAAAAGACGTGAGGAGGACGAGGAAGATGAGTAAATATGCATTTGGAGTAGATGTGGGCGGAACCACAGTAAAATTGGGACTGTTCAATGATGCAGGACAGGTTCTGGACAAGTGGGAGATCCCCACGGTCAAGGACAACGGCGGTGAGAAGGTGCTGCCGGATATCGCAGCATCCATTAAGAATAAAATGCAGGAAAAGAACATTACCGCGCAAGAACTGGTAGGTGTCGGCATCGGCGCTCCCGGTGCGGTCAATGATGACGGCTATATGGTAAACGGTGCAGTCAACATCGGCTGGAAATCGTTTCATCTGGCAGACGAACTGAAGAAGGAACTGAATTTGCCGGTGACGGTGAAGGCAGGAAATGATGCGAATGTGGCAGCCCTCGGCGAAATGTGGCAGGGCGGCGGCAAAGGCTATTCCAATCTGGTAGCCGTAACCCTGGGAACCGGTGTCGGTGGCGGCATCATCTTGGGCGGCAAGATCCTCACCGGAACCAACGGTGCCGGCGGAGAGATCGGACATATCCATATCGAAGACAGCGAGACGGAAGAGTGCGGCTGTAAGAACAAGGGCTGCCTGGAGCAGTATGCATCCGCTACCGGCATTACCCGTCTGGCAAACAGACGCCTGGCAAAAGACGACGCACCCAGCGTATTGCGAGGTGGCGAGATTTCTGCCAAGACAGTATTCGATGCGGTAAAGGCAGGAGATCAGGTAGCTGTCGAGATTGCAGAACAGTTCGGAGAATATCTGGGCAAGGGACTGGCAGCGGTATCCGCCGTGGTCGACCCACAGATCTTCGTCATCGGCGGCGGTGTATCCAAAGCAGGAGACATTTTATTCAAATACATAGAGCCTTCCTATAAGAGATGTGCGTTCGGTCCCTGCAAACAGGTAAAATTTGCGCTGGCAAAGCTGGGAAATGATGCCGGTATCTTCGGCGCGGCAGCTCTGGTATTAAAGTAGAGTGTCTTGGAATAACTATATATCATAGTAGAAGAGAAAGACATGAAAACCTATCCCCGATAGGTATCATAATAGAAAGAGCAGCCAGAATATGATAAGTGCAGCAGTGATAGAAGCATTAAAAGAAATTGTACCCACAGAAAGAATACGGTTGCAGGAACCGATGAAAATGCATACGACATTTCACATCGGCGGACCGGCCGACTGTCTGATTTATCTGGAAAATGAAGAGCAGTTATGCAAGATCCAGAAATATCTGCGCCTGGTAGATGTACCGTATACCGTGATCGGCAACGGAAGCAATCTGCTGGTCAGTGACAGCGGATATCGTGGAATTGTCCTGGCCATCGGAAAATATATGAGTAAGATCACGGTGAAGGACTGTCATCTCGAAGCGGAGGCCGGAGCCCTGATGAGCCAGGTCGCCAATACGGCAAAAGAACACGGACTTACAGGTCTGGAATTCGCAGCCGGGATTCCCGGTACCATAGGCGGCGGAGTCGTGATGAACGCCGGGGCTTATGGAGGGGAAATGAGCCAGGTAGTAGCGACCGTAACCGTTGTCAACCGTAACGGCGAGATCATGGAACTGGATAACAGTACCATGGAATTCGGTTATCGTACCAGCGTGATCCAGAATCAGCCTTTTGTTGTCACGAAAGTGACTTTCCGGCTGCAGCAGGGAGATCCGGAACAGATTGCGGAAAAAATGGCGGACTTTGCAAAACGCCGCAGAGAGAAACAGCCGCTGGAATACCCAAGCGCCGGCAGTACCTTCAAACGTCCCGAAGGACATTTCGCAGGGCAGCTGATCATGGAGGCGGGACTGCGCGGCTATTCTGTCGGCGGAGCTAAAGTGTCTGAGAAACATTGCGGTTTTATCGTCAACACAGGGAATGCAACCGCGGAAGATGTAAAAGATGTGATCTGGGAAGTACGAAGAAGGGTAAAGGAACGTTTTCAGGTAGAACTGGAACCTGAGATTAAATTCCTACAGTGATTTTTGTAATATAGCAAGTGAGAGGTGCATATGAGATTTGTAGTAGTAACAGGCATGAGCGGTGGGGGAAAGAGAACTGCGCTAAAGCTTTTGGAGGACGCCGGATTTTACTGTGTAGACAATCTGCCGGTATCTTTGATTGATAAATTCGTAGAGCTGATCGCCATGCCCGGCAGCGAGATCAGCAAGGTCGCACTGGGACTGGATGTCCGTGCCGACCAGAATTTTACGGATGCTACCCGTATTTTGCAGCAATTAAAAGAAAAAGGCTACAAATTCGAGATATTGTTTATGGACTCCGACGACAATGCTCTGATAAAACGGTATAAGGAGACCAGACGTGTGCACCCTCTCGCAGCAGACGGCAGAGTGGAAGACGGTATTCACAAGGAGCGTAAGATCCTGGAGACGATCCGCAAGAATTCGGATTATGTCATTGATACTTCCAATCTGTTGGTCAGAGAGCTGAAAGAAGAGCTGGATCGTATCTTCGTCCAGAACGAAGAATACAACAGCCTTATGGTGACAGTAATGTCCTTCGGATTTAAGCATGGAATCCCTGCGGACGCGGATCTGGTCTTTGACGTAAGGTTTCTGCCGAATCCCTATTATATAGAAGAATTAAAGCAGAAGACCGGTAACGACAAAGAAGTACAGGATTATGTCTGCAGCTTCCCGGAGACCGGAATTTTCCTGGACAAGCTGACGGACATGATCCAATTCCTGATTCCGAATTATATCAAAGAGGGAAAATACCGGCTGGTGATCGCCATCGGCTGTACCGGCGGCAAGCACAGAAGTGTCACCCTGGCTAACAAGTTGTATGATCGTATGAAGGCAGAAGGACATTACGGTATCAAGCTGTATCACCGTGATGTCCCCAGAGAAGGAATTTAACATGTCGTTTTCGAGTGAAGTAAAGGAAGAACTGGCGAAGCACATCAGTCCGGCAAGACATTGCCAGATTGCGGAGCTGGCGGCGATCATGCACTTTAGCGGTCAGTACGGACGCTCTGCGGAAGGTGACTTCATGATCGGTTTCCAGACGGAAAACGCGGCGGTTGTCAGAAAAGGCTTTACATTATTGAAAAAAACATATAATATAGATACTGATGTTAAAATCAGCGAGGAACAGATGC
>CAKRRU010000163.1 GCA_934394515.1 uncultured Acetatifactor sp. | reverse complement strand
TCAGCATGACCAAAGCGGGCGTCAGCATTCTCGAATCCCTGAAAATGCTCTGCGAACAGACAGAGAACAAGAGATTACAGGAGGCACTGAAGGAAGTCCGCATCAGCGTGGAAAAGGGTGAGACTTTAGCGGATTCCATGGCGGAACATTCGAAGGTATTCCCGGGGATTATGGTGAATATGGTGGCTGCGGGTGAAGCATCCGGTAGTCTGGAGATTGCACTGGATAGAGTAGCAACCCAGTTGGAAAAATCCCATAAGACACAAGCTATGGTAAAAAAGGCAATGATTTATCCTATTGCAGTTTGTGTTGTAGCTATTATTGTTACTGTAGTAATGCTTGTAAAAGTAATTCCTTCTTATGAGGACATGTTCAGCCAAATTGGTGGAGAACTTCCTTGGATCACACAGTTTTATGTAAATATGAGTCACACTATTATTAATTATTGGTTTATTATTGTGCCAGTAATTGTTGCAGTGGTTATGGGAATCAAATATTTTGCAAAAACAGACGTGGGAAAACATTTGTTTGGAAAAATAGCAATTAAAATACCTATTTTTGGAAAGTTGACAGTAAAAACAGCGTCTTCTATGATGGCACGTACGATGAGCACTTTACTTGGTGCAGGCGTTCCACTGATTGAAGCGGTGGATATTGTGTCTGGCGTTATGAACAACGTTTATTTCAAAGAGGCATTACAAGATGCAAAAGAGGAAATTACTATAGGAATGCCTTTGTCTAGACCCTTACAGGAGAGCGGATTGTTTCCTCCGATGGTGTATCAGATGATTCGAATCGGTGAGGAATCTGGTAATACGGAAGAAATGTTGGACAAGCTTGCAGATTATTATGAAGAAGAAGTCGAGATGGCAGTACAATCTGTAATGGCTGCGCTAGAACCAATGATCATAATTTTGTTAGCAATTGTGGTTGGCGGATTAGTTGCTGCTTGTATGTTGCCTATGATGAATATGTACGAGGCATTGGATTCAATGTAAAAAGGATTATCCGTTCTGTGTAGGGACAGAACGATAATTAATAAATGGGGCGGAAAACTTACTACCCTGAAATTCAAAAAACACATAAAAAGGAGAATGTTATTATGAACAAGAAACAGAAGAGTTTAACAAACAAAGGTTTCTCCCTGGTAGAACTGATTATCGTTATTGCTATTATGGCAGTACTGGTTGGCGTATTAGCACCTCAGTATATCAAGTATGTCGAGAAATCTAGAGTGTCTGCTGATGCACAGATGGTTGAAGAATTTGCTGGAGCTATGACAGTATTGGCTTCTGACGTTGATGTTACACTGGATGCTGGAAAAACCTATACAGTTACATCTGCAAATACGGGTGCAATTACCATTTCTGATGATTTAAAGGCATTGTTCGTATCTACTGGATCAGTAGACACAGCTAAGACATATTCTTTTAAATCTACAGCTTATAAGAATGCAACACCTTCCGTTGTATTAAGTTATAATACCACCGCTAAGGTATGGGAAGTAAAACAGAACAACGTACCTAATTCATAAATTGAAAGGCACCTGACATGCTCCCTACAATTTTACTCTACATAGTGATTTTCCTTTATGGCATCGTGATCGGTAGCTTCCTCAATGTGTTGATCTACCGTATCCCGAAAAAAGAGAATATTGTAACGACCAGATCTCACTGCATGAACTGCGGTTATCAGCTGCGGTGGTACGACCTCGTACCACTGTTCAGCTATCTGGCGCTGGGAGGCAGATGCCGGAAATGCAAGGCACATATCTCCGCTCAGTACCCCATCATCGAGGCACTGAACGGAGTGCTGTACCTGCTCGTATTCTGGAAGTATGGGATGAGCGTGGATTCCCTAGTCTACTGCTTGTTGTTTAGTGCACTTCTTGCTTTAAGTGTGATTGATTTCAGAACATATGAGATCCCTGTGGGATTTAACTTATTTTTACTGACACTGGGGCTGATCCATGGAGTCTTCCACTATACACAGTGGCTGGATTTACTGATCGGCTTCCTGTGTGTCAGTGTATTTTTGCTTATTCTGTATTACGCTACCGGTGGCAGAGCCATTGGCGGCGGTGATGTGAAGCTGATGGCAGTCTGTGGACTGTTACTCGGCTGGAAATTGATCATTTTCGCATTTTTACTGGGATGTATCATTGGTTCCGTGATCCATCTGATCCGTATGAAAGTAAGCGGCGAAGGGCATGTCCTCGCCATGGGACCGTATCTCTCCGCAGGAGTGGCTGTGGCTGTTCTCTGGGGGAATGAATTCTTACAGTGGTATCTGGGGCTGTATCATTGACAGATTACGCCGGATATCATACATCTGATATAAAAGAGAAAGCTCTTTGGGACACTATCGGTCCCAAAATACGATAAATACCGGGAAGAGGAAGGGTAGAAATATGGCAATGAATAATCGCGTATTGAGTATTGAGATCAGTAACTCCTTTACGAAGATCTGCGAAATAGACTATAAGGTAAAAAAACCCAAGGTCTACAAAGTACTGACGATCGAGACACCGGAAGGCACGGTAGTCGATGGTATGTTACAGCCGACACAGGCTTATGCAGATCATCTGGTAAGTGCACTGGGAGCAAACGGCATCCACACGAAGAAAGTCATCTTTACCATTTCTTCTACCAGAGTGGCAAGCCGTGAAGTACAGATCCCCAATGTAAAAGCGAACAAGATCGAGGCACTGGTGAAGACCAATGCGAACGATTATTTCCCCGTGGATCTGACCCAGTATGAGATCGGATATTATATGGCAGGCGGTCTGGCTGAGAACGGGAAGCTCCGTGTCATGGCTCTGGCATGTCCCAAGGCACTGTTAAACAGCTATGATCAGCTGGCACAGATGTGCGGCTGGGAAGTAGAGTGCTTCGACTACAGCAGCAACAGCCTTTACCAGATCTTACGTGATGAAAAGTCAGAGAAAGTGACACTGGTGATCAAAATCGATGAGAACAGCACCATCGTCACCGTGCTTTCTGCGGGTAAGGTGTTATTACAGAGAACCGTAGCTTACGGTGTACAGGATGCCATAGAGACTATGATTTCCTCCGATGCTTATGCTGTCAATGATCCCATTAGTGCGGTAGAGCGTTTTCAAAAGAAGACTTGTTTAAACAGAGTCCTGCATCAGGGCGACAAAGTCTGGGAGGAAAACAGCGGACGCTGGGAAGACGAAGATGCCGGCAATACAGTGGTCATGGAAGCCAGACAGAAGATCACGGCTTCTCTGGAGCCTTTGATCGTAGGTGTCAGCCGTGTTATTGATTTCTATGATTCCAGAAACGGAGATTCTCCTATCGAGAGAGCATATGTTACCGGTCTCGGCGGCAGCTTCAGCGGCATGAGCAAGCTGTTCACCAACTGCCTGGAGCGCAAGGTACATACCCTGTCCGAGATGGATGACAAGATCGGCATGAGCAAAGCCATCCGTTCCACCAGACCGGCATCTTATATATCCTGTCTGGGTGCGGTACTCGCTCCCGTGGGACTGATCGACAAGAGCCAGCAGAAGGCGAAGGGGCTGACGGTAGTCAGTGGTACGAACTATACCTTTGTCAGCGTGGCGGTACTGGTGTTGGGCGTGATTTTATCCATTGCCATGGCTGCGACTTCCCTGACCAGATACTTCGGCACCGTGGCAGAGAATGTGGCTCTGCAGGCGAGAGTCGAGGAATTACAGCCCGCGCAGGCAGTATATAATGAGTATCTCTCAGCGGCAGCGCAGTATGATAAATACAAATATCTGTATGAGTATACTGAGAATCCCAATGAGAATCTCGTAGAGTTCATCAATGAGCTGGAGCAGATATTACCGGACAGCTTTTATACTGACAGCTTTTCTTCCGATCAGACCGGCATCAGCATGACCGTCAATGTAGAGGGAAAAGCAGCGGCGGCGCGTACGATTCTCAATATCCGCAATATGGAAAGTATCGAGGATGTACAGATCAGTAATATTACAGATAACCAGGACGAGATGGGTG
>CAKRRU010000162.1 GCA_934394515.1 uncultured Acetatifactor sp. | reverse complement strand
TGGCTGAAGATGCCTTCAGAGGATATGAAATTGTTCTCCGCTATCGTAGTTGCCATTTTCCTGGCAATTCCTTACTTAAAGGAGAAGAAAACACTTCGGAAAGGAGCATCAAAGTAATGGCTTACGCATTGGAAATACAGGATGTACATAAAGTATTTAACAGAGGCACCATTAATGAGAAGGTAGCTTTAAACGGAGTAAACTTGAATCTGAATCCCGGAGATTTTGTGACCATCATCGGAGGAAACGGTGCGGGTAAATCAACTACCCTGAATGCTATTGCAGGAGTATGGCCCATTGATTCCGGTAAGATCATTATAGACGGTACGGATATCACAGGCCTGCCGGAGCATAAAAGAGCAAAGTATCTGGGGAGAGTGTTTCAGGATCCTATGACGGGAACAGCGGCTACCATGGATATCGAGGAGAATATGGCCATTGCTTTGCGGCGTGGCGAGAAGAGAACCCTTCGCTGGGGTGTCTCGCGGGAAGACAGAGAACTGTTCCGCGAGAAACTGCAGATACTTGGTCTGGGACTGGAAGACCGTATGACCAGTAAAGTAGGTCTGCTGTCCGGTGGTCAGCGTCAGGCAATCACTCTGCTGATGGCAGCATTGAAGCAGCCGAAACTGTTGCTTTTGGATGAACATACAGCAGCACTGGATCCCAAGACCGCGGCTAAAGTATTGGAAATCAGCGATAAGATCATTGCCGAGAATCAGTTGACGGCAATGATGGTTACCCATAACATGAGGGATGCGATCGCTCATGGAAATCGTCTGATCATGATGCATGAAGGCAAGGTGATTTACGATGTGGCCGGTGAAGAAAAGAAAAATCTCCAGGTCAAGGATCTGCTGGCTAAGTTCGAAGAGGTAAGCGGCGGCGAATTTGCCAATGACAGAATGATGCTTGCATAGTAATGTTGTGTTTATGAAAATGAACGATAAAAACACGTTGTCTGGATATGGGCAGCGTGTTTTTTATTCAAAAATTTCCCTTTATCTTAAAACGGTTCTTTGCTATAATAGGAAAAGTTAGCGCGGATTAACAAAAGTATTGGAAAATAAAAGGAGCGGAAAATATGACAGCAAGAGAAATGCTTGGAAAAGTGGATCATACACAGTTGAAGGCATTTGCCACGTGGGAAGATATCCAAAAATTATGTGATGAGGCGATTCAGTACCATACCGCCAGTGTCTGCGTTCCACCCTGCTATATCAGGCGGATCCATGATACTTACGGAGATAAGATCAACATATGTACCGTGGTGGGATTCCCGTTGGGATACAGCGTGACGGAAGCAAAGGTGGCTGAAGTGCGGAAAGCACTGGAGGACGGCTGCAACGAGATCGATATGGTAGTTAATATCAGCGATGTAAAAAACGGTCTGTTTGATAAAGTGGAGGATGAGATCCGGACTCTGAAAAAGGAGTGTGGCGATCATATTCTTAAGGTGATCATTGAGACTTGTTATCTGAATGAAGAAGAAAAAATCGCCATGTGTAAGGCGGTGACGAATGCGGGAGCAGACTTCATCAAGACCTCTACCGGTTTTGGAACCGGCGGTGCCACAAAAGAAGATGTGGAATTATTTAAAAAGTATATCGGTCCTGATGTAAGGATCAAGGCGGCCGGCGGCGTCTCAAGCATGGAAGATCTGGAGATGTTTTTGAACCTCGGCTGTGACCGTATCGGCACATCCAGGGCAGTAGGCCTCTGCAAGGGAGAACTTACGGAAGGATATTAATGCTTCAGGCGACCGGCCGAACGACAAAGAAAGACGAAAGGCAAGGATAAAAAAGTGGAGAACAAAGTGATTCAGGACAGACTTGCACTTCTCAGAAAGAAGATGCAGGAAGAGGGTATTGATTTCTACATGATGCCCACGGCGGATTTTCATAATTCCGAATATGTGAACGATTATTTTAAGGTAAGAGAATATTTCTGCAATTTTACCGGCTCCAACGGAACCCTGTTAGTATGGAAAGACGGTGCGGGACTGTGGACTGACGGCAGATATTTCATACAGGCAGAAGCAGAATTGGAAGGAACGACCGTAGAACTGTTCCGTATGTTACAGGAGGGAGTTCCCACCATCGAGGAATTCCTGGAGCAGAACATGCAGCAGGGACAGACCCTGGGCTTTGACGGCAGAGTGATTGCTGCCATGGATGGCAAAAAGTACGAAAAAGTACTGGAGAAGAAACAGATACGCATTGCTTATGAAAAGGATCTTGCAGAGAGCATCTGGACAGACAGACCGGATTTTCCTGCCGGAAAAGTAACCGTACTGGATGAGAAAATCGCCGGTAAGAGCGTAGAGGAAAAACTGACAGAGACCAGAGAAAAGATGGTGAAGGACGGTGCCAATGCACTGCTTCTGACCAAACTGGATGATCTGATGTGGCTCTTCAATATCCGCGGTTGTGATGTGGAATGCAATCCGGTAGCAATGTCCTATGCCTATATTACAGAAGAGTCCGCAACCCTGTTTATCCAGCAGAAAGCACTGGATGCACAGGTGACGGAATACCTGGCAGCTCATCGTATCGAGGTAAAGGAATACGACACGATCGTAGACTTCCTAAAGGTACTTCCCGCGGGCAATGCAATCCTTGTGGATAACAGATATTGCAGCTATACCTTATACAAGACCCTGCAGAAGAATCAGCATCCGGTAGAGTCCAAGAACCCCACCGAATTGTTAAAAGCTATCAAAAATCCCGTGGAACTGGAGAGGATGAAGGATATCTACCTGAAGGACAGTGTTGCGGTGACAAAATTCATCTACTGGCTGAAGACGCATGTGGGAAAAGAGAAAATTACAGAAGTCACGGCAGCGGATTACCTGGAACAGAAGAGAAGAGAGATCCCGGAATTCCTGGATCTGTCTTTCCCGACAATTGCGGGTTACAAATCCAATGCGGCTATGATGCACTATGAAGCAACACCGGAGAATTGTGCAACACTGGAACCGGAAGGTATGCTTTTGGTAGATTCCGGCGGACAGTACCTGGGAGGTACGACGGATGTGACCAGAACCATTGTACTGGGACCGGTTCCCGAGGAAATCAAAAAGCATTACACTATGGTAGCGGCGGCAGTGATGCAGCTGACTCATGCACACTGGCTCTACGGCTGTACCGGACGGAATCTGGATATTCTTGCGAGACAGCCCATCTGGGATATGGATATCGATTATCAGTGCGGAACCGGACATGGTGTGGGATATATCCTGAATGTTCATGAAGGTCCCCAGAACATGCGCTGGAGATTTACCGGCGGCATGGTGGAAGCTGTGTTCGAGGACGGTATGGATATCACCAACGAGCCCGGTGTATATATCCAGGGCAGCCACGGCATCCGTATTGAGAATGTGATGGTGGCGAAAAATGATGTGAAGAACGAGTATGGTCAGTTCATGCATTTCCAGACCCTGACATGGGTACCCATCGACAGAGAAGCCATTGATGAAAAGTATCTGAACGATACCCAGAAAAAGTATCTGCACGAGTATCAGAAGACTGTCTACGAGAAGATTTCTCCCTATCTGAATGAGGAAGAAAAAGAGTGGCTGGCCAAGGAAACCGGGGTAAAGTAAAGAGAATATAAAATCAGTATAAAATTTTTAACGGTTTCTTGACTTTTTTACTGGGGTTTGAGATAATACAGACGATGTGGCAGAAGATAAAGACACACATAAATAAAAAGGAAAGAGGTTAATGTAAGATGGCAGAGATCAATTTAAGTAAGTACGGCATCACCGGAACCACAGAAATCGTTCACAATCCTTCTTATGAAGAGTTGTTCAAAGAAGAGATGAAGCCTGAACTGGAAGGCTACGAGAAAGGTCAGGAGACCGAGCTCGGTGCGGTAAATGTTATGACCGGTATATATACAGGACGTTCTCCCAAAGATAAGTTCATCGTTGAAGATGAGAACTCCAAGGACACTGTATGGTGGACTTCCGATGAGTACAAGAACGACAACCATCGTATGTCTCAGGAAACATGGGCTGCTGTAAA
>CAKRRU010000161.1 GCA_934394515.1 uncultured Acetatifactor sp. | reverse complement strand
TTTCATCTTTCCTTTGTCCTTTCTATTCTTCTGAAGCTTCTGCCGCTTCCGCAGCCTTCAGCATGATAGCACATTCAATACGTTTTCTCTGCAGTTCACATCCCACATCATACGCATCATTGATATTGCCGTGGAAATTGTAAGAGTTCGCCGCACAGCCGCCGCTGCAATAGAACTTGGCAAAACATTTTTTGCACTTGTCCTTGGCATAGACATTACAGCATTTAAACTCGTCACGGATATCTTCTCTTACCACTCCGGTATCCACATTACCCATGAGGAATTTCTCATTACCTACGAACTGATGGCAGGGATACAGGTCTCCCCAGGGAGTAACCGCCAGATATTCGGTACCGGATCCGCATCCGGACAATCTCTTGGCAACACAAGGACCTCCCTGCAGATCAATCATAAAGTGGAAGAAATTAAATGCCTTTCCTTCTTTCTTACGTTTGATCATCTCCGCTGCCAGCTTATCGTATTCTTCCTTCAAAACAGGAAGGTCTTCTTCTCTGATGGCGTAATCGTCCGTAGGCTGTGCCACAACGGGCTCCACGGAGATCTGCTTGAATCCCAGATCTGCCAGATGCAGTACATCCTTGGAAAAGTCCAGATTATTATGTGTGAAAGTACCGCGCACGTAATAATTCATCTGTCCTCTGCTCTCCGCTACCTTCCGGAACTTGGGAACAATGATATCATAGCTTCCCTGTCCGCCGCGGAAAGGACGCATCTTGTCGTTGATTTCCTTACGGCCGTCAATACTCAAGACGATGTTGCCCATTTCCTTATTCACGAACTCCAGAATCTCATCATTCAATAAGATACCGTTCGTGGTCAGGGTAAAGCGGAATTTCTTATTATTGGGTTTCTCCAGGCTTCTGCCGTATTCTACCAGCTGCTTTACCACATCCCAGTTCATCAGGGGTTCGCCGCCGAAAAAGTCTACTTCCAGATTCACACGGTTGCCGGAATTCGCCACCAGGAAATCCAGTGCCTTTTTACCGACTTCGAAACTCATCAGTGCTCTTCTTCCATGATATTCTCCCTCTTCCGCAAAACAATATTTGCAGGCAAGGTTACAATCATGCGCGATGTGCAGACACAGCGCCTTCACTACTGTCTGACGCTTCTTAAAATCAAAAATATAGTTCTCATAAATATCGGGAGCAAACAGCTGTCCGGCCTTCTCCAGTTCCAGAACCTCGTCCACCGCCTCGGTGATCTCTTCCTGCGGATAAGGGATATTCGCAAGATTCAGTACTGCAGCCTTGATGGTATCCGCATCCTTGATTCCTTCCGTTACCAGCGGCTCTACCAGCGGGATCATATCATACACAATATCATCTACTACATGGACAGAACCACTGTTCACATCCATAACGATATTATAGCCGTTGCTCTTATACTGGTGTATCACAGTTCGATTCCTCTTCTTTCTACTTAACAGAGAATAAGCAGCGACCTGAATCGCTGCTTACGTTAGTCTCTTCTCATTTTCTTAGATTATTTAATCTTTTCACAACTCTGGTTTCCTACTGTGCAGGAAGTCTTACATGCAGACTGGCAGGAAGTCTGGCACTCACCGCAGCCGCCCTTTTTCATGGATTCCTTTAAATCTCTGGTTGTTAAAGTCTTAATATGCTTCATTGAATATAGCCTCCTTATGATTTCAAAACACTGACGGCGGTCAGTGTCAAGCATACAAGCCTAATGTATAGGTACACGGCTCATTTTGCTCATTATATCATGTATTTATCATTTGTAAAAGCTTTTTTTCTCAAAAAGGAGGAAAAATGTTTTCACCCCAGCATTCCGCCTAACGTTCCGCCAGCCACACATAGTACCAGTGTAGTCCAAAAGGGATTTCCGAGTGAGGTATCCGGTGTTTTTACGATCACGGAGATCACTGCCAGAATCAAGAAATATGCCGCACCGAGCAACGCTCCCCAGAGAAATTTCCGCGTTCCCATCCGCTTTCCAGCCAGAAAACCGGCAGTAAATGTTGTTGCAACGTAAATTGCGGAAATGGCGATTGACACCACCCCTTCCGGCAAATGTAATTTATAAAGCCCAAATGCAAGCAGACACAACAAAAGCAGTGTCAGCAAATAGGACAATAACAGGCATTTTGCAAAATCAAGCACCGGTATTTTTTCTTTTTCTTCTCCTCTTTTTTCTATATTCATTACACGCTTTTCTCCCTTCCTGCGCCTCAGACCGGCACATATATGACACACCGCAACATATGCCGCAATATCCGACCGGTATCTTTACATCCCTGCCGCTTTTCTTTACTTATGTAAAATATATATTCAGAAACAACGGAAAACTTGACAACTATTCCGGTACTATTGTATATTGTTGCTTAAATAACCCGTAGCGGATCGGACTTTTGCAAAATCGCAGCTTCGCTGTCTAAAAGCTGTATTTTGTGAATGATACACCAACCCGCTGCATAACTTTCAATGAGGCGTATGCCTACTATATTAAAGAAGGAGTGAACTCTTTTGGATACCTCTGGTGTCATACAACTTGTTTCTATTGTAATTCTGATTTTTCTGTCCGGCTTTTTCTCTTCTGCCGAGACCGCACTTTCCACGGTGAACCGTGTGCGGATGCGTACTTTGGAAGAGGAAGGCAATAAGCGTGCCGCACGCGTCAACAAGATTCTGGATCATTACAGTAAAATGATCAGTACCATACTGATCGGTAATAATATTGTAAATCTGACCGCATCTTCCCTGGCAACAACATTAGCTATGAGAATTAATCTGGCAGTAGGCATTGCTACCGGAATTTTAACAATTGTCGTATTGCTCTGCGGAGAAATCGTACCTAAGACCTGGGCAATTCTTTCCTCAGAAAAGCTGGCATTGTTATATTGTAATATCATCTACTTCCTGATGCAGGTTCTCACTCCCGTGATCTTCGTGGTGGATCTGCTCTCTCACGGCATCATGAAGCTTTTACATATTGATCCGAACAAAAAAGCCAGTGCCATGACCGAAAGTGAATTGAAAACTTACGTAGATGTCAGTCATGAAGACGGTGTCATTGAATCGGAAGAACGCAAACTGATCTACAATGTATTCGACTTTTCCGACGCACATGCCAAAGATATCATGATTCCCCGTATTAACATGGTAACTGTCAGTCTGGATGCTACTTATGATGATGTTCTGGAAGTATTCCGGGATTCCATGTACACTCGCCTGCCGGTATATGAAGATGACAAAGACAATATCATCGGTCTGATCAATATCAAGGATTTCATCCTGACAGAAGATCAGAGTGCTTTCCATGTAGGCAATATCTTAAGAGATGCTTATTATACCTATGAATATAAGAAAATTGCAGATCTCATGTACGAGATGCGGGAAAAGACAACGAATGTCTCTTTCGTATTAAATGAATATGGTGCCACTGTCGGTATGATCACTTTAGAAGATTTACTGGAGGAGATCGTCGGTGAGATCCGTGATGAATATGACGAAGATGAAGAAGAACTGATTCAGAAAATGTCTGATGACACTTATCTGGTAGAAGGCAGCATGAAGCTTGATGATATCAATGATGCTTTAGGTACGAACCTGACCAGTGAAGACTATGATTCCATCGGTGGTCTGATTATTGACTGTCTGGATCGTCTGCCGGAAGATGGTGAAGAAGTCACTCTGGATAACGGCATTCATCTGAAAGTTCAGGGAATCGACCAGAATCGTATTATCAAGGTATTAATGACCATCCCCGAGCCCTCTGAAGAGCACAAGGAAGATCATGCCGCTTCCTCAGAGGAACATGAGGAATAAATTTTAGGCAGTATATTTTTTGTCCCTGAGAAAGGAATACAAATGTCAAACGATAAGAAAAATAAAATGACCTCAAAACAAATTTTTGCCATCATCGGCATTGTGGTGTTGGTGCTTTTATATCTCATAACACTGCTGGCGGCAATCTTTGACAGCTCCGCTACCCATGCGCTGTTTGCCTCCTGCCTGTTAGCCACCGTAGCTGTACCACTTCTGATCTGGATCTACACCTGGATGTTCGGAAAACTGATGAACCGTTCCACCTTCGCGGATTTCCACCCTGAGAACAAAGAAGATAGCAGTAAATAACTTGAAAGTTAGTCAATGATCATTGGCTAACCGGACGAACTCCCGGAACGAACAGAAGGGCTCTCTTTCAGTTGTAAA
>CAKRRU010000160.1 GCA_934394515.1 uncultured Acetatifactor sp. | reverse complement strand
GTACCCTTGGCAATTAAAAAGAAAAGGCACTGATATAAAAATGATTTCGCTGTGCCAATTGTCTGAAATCAGATGATTCAGTTCGTTAAGAAAATTGAAAGTTAGTGAAGTAATTGGTCTAAAGTCGCCGTAGCCGTGGCAGTATATAAGAAACGCTGACATCGCTTTCGCTCGGGCGCAGACGTAGCGGTACATAAGCGAGGAGAGTACCCTCGCTAAGTACCGACGTCTGCTTACGGTCAGCTTATTCTTATATACTGCCGCGGCTACTGGGTTACTGCAAGTTTTAGGAAAACAGAACTCCCGGAACGGACAGAAGGGCTCTCTTTCAGTTGTTTGTCGGAGAGTGTTGATATTTTCTTGAAAAGTGTAGAAAGACAGGGGGAAAGCGGACACGATGTCCGCGTCAGCCGATTCGCGCCATGGACGGCGCGTGTAGGCGGCCCCGTCCGGCTTAGAACCGCTGAATCACTTTTCCTAGAAAATTCACACTCGTAGACCTTACAACTGAAAGAGAGCCCTTCTGTTCGTCCCGGGAGTTCGTCCGGTTAGCCAATGAACATTAACTAACTTTCAATTTAATTCCACAAGGCAGTGAGAACATGTTCCCCGGTCATCTGGACTTGTGTGTCTGCCGTGATGATCTGTCCGCTATATTCCCATCCCTCAAAGGAACTTCCGTCTTTCACAGGGACAGGGAGCTCCCCATAGGTTTCCCCGAAGGTCACCTGTTTTGATTCCAGTGTAGAACCATCCGCATCCGTACCGCCATCATAATTAAATTTTACAGTGATCTGTGCGGGAATCCAGTGCGCAGTCAACGTCATATCTCCGGTAACCTTCTCCGACTGAAAATACCACTGCACTATCTCGCCCTCTTTTTCCGTATACCAGCCTTCAAATGTATAGCCCGGCTTATAAGGGGTCTCCGGTTCGGTAATAAATTCACCATATCGGACTTTCCGGGATGCCACATCACTTCCACCGTCTGTATCATATACAATGTTAAATCCTCCGCGCACCGCGAAAAACAGGATCATTGCACCAATCACCACGATCAATACACCGATCAAGCCGTCCAAAATGCGAATCGGAACATCTTTACTGCCGTAAATGCCTCTGCCGAACCATTTTCCCTTCGGACGCTCTTCTCCCTCTGATATTATTGTCTGCTCCGCAGCTTCTGACACAGTATCTGTAAATTGTTGTTCTTCTTTCTCAATGTCATTACTAATATTATTTTCCTGATTCATAGCGATCCCTTTTCTTGTATTTCTTTTTTATATTTCTTTTCTATATTTCCTTTTTATATTTCTTTTTGTGTTTCTCTTTGGATTTCTTTTCACATTTCTTTTTGTATTTCCAGCGAGCTGCTTTCTCTTCTGATGCATTTGCTTTTCTACTATGTTTTTGTTCCCGGGATATCCTTTTCATACAGGCTGGTTCCCATACTTCTTGCAAATTCCCGTATTTCCTCTTCTTTCACTTTCTTTCCGATATTTTCCACCGGATCATCATACCATACCGTGAAACAAATAGGAAGTATGCTCTGCACGCAGGCAGCTATGCATACTTCCTATGAATAAGTTCACATTATTACTTTCTTACCAGATACTTTCTCATATCGATCGCACAGGCAACCAGGATGATCAGACCCTTGATTACATACTGCATGTTCATGTTGATGGACAGGAAGTTCAGCGCTACGAAAATAATACGAAGCAGAAATACGCCAAGTACCACACCACTGATTTTACCAGTACCACCTACAAAGGATACACCGCCGATGACGCAGGCTGCAATGGCATCACACTCGTAGTTCAGACCGGTGTTGGCGGTATTGGAACCGATACGAGAGGACTCGATGAAACCGGTCAGACCGTACATAGCACCTGCCAGCGTATGTACTAAAATGGTAGTTCTCATTACGTTAACACCGGATACCTTTGCTGCTTCGGGATTGGAACCTACGGCGAACATGTTTTTACCGAACGTAGTCTTGTTCCAGATGAACCACATGATAATAACAATCAAAGCTGCCAGCCATACATAGTTGGGAATAGCGATTCTCGCGCCGCCGGCATTGAAGGAGATCACGCTTCCCTTTACCACATCGTTGAAGTGCTGATCCAGACCGGACAGAGGCTGACCGTTATTGCCGTTGATCATGATGTACATCAGCAGTAAGCCGTATACGATCAACTGGGTAGCCAGGGTTACGATAAAGGGATGTAACTGGAACTTCGCTACAAAGAAACCGTTGACCCATCCTACAATACCGCCGACTAACAGTACGATCAGGATCACCAGAGGGATGGGAAGCACCGGAAGGTTCGGGAACATCTTGGTCGCATAGGTCACAGACTGCATCAGGGATGCCGTAATACATGCGGTGAGTCCTACCACACGTCCTGCGGACAGGTCGGTACCGGTCAATACGATACATCCTGCAATACCACAGGCAATGGGAAGGTTCGCTGCGGACAGGCTGATAATATTGACAATGGAAGCCGCCGACAGGAAATTGGAGTTCTGGATGTAAGTGTAAATAATTGCCACGATCAGCAGGATATATAAAGCATTGTTAAGGAAAAATTCCTTCCAGTAGGTCTTCTTGTCTCTGCTGTCCAGCTTCTTGTAGTCTGCAAAATTTTGCTTTACGCCGTTAATTTTATTCTGAATTGCTTTGCCGGGATTCATACGCATATCCTCCTATACATATTTTGCAGCAAGAGACATGATCTCTTCCTGTGTCGTATTTTTGGCATCTACTTCTCCTGCCAGCTTACCGCCGCTCATGACCAGAATTCTGTCACATACGCCTAAAAGCTCCGGCATCTCCGAAGATACCATCAGGACAACTTTGCCCTTGTTGGCCAGATCGATAATCAGCTGGTAGATCTCATATTTTGCACCTACGTCAATACCTCTGGTAGGCTCATCCAGCATCAGCACCTCCGGCTCTGTGAGAAGCCATCTGCCGAGGATAACCTTCTGCTGGTTACCACCGGACAGTGACCGGATTTTTGTCTTCTGGGAAGGGGTCTTGATATGCATGGCATCGATGGCCCATGCGGTGTCCTTCTCCATGGATTTATCGCTCAGATAAAATCCTGCTTTTTTATGTTTCTTCAGACTGGAGATCACCGTGTTCTCCCGGATATTCAGGATTCCGAAGATACCGGTGGCACGACGCTCCTCCGTCAGAAGTGCAAAACCGTTTTTAATGGACTCTCTGGCATTGCGGTTTCTGACCTCTTTGCCGTCCAGTTTGATCACACCGTCTTTTCTGGTGGCCACACCGAAGATATTCTCCAGTGTCTCCGTTCTGCCGCTGCCGTCCAGTCCGGCCAGACCTACGATCTCACCCTTTCTGGCCTTAAAGGATACATCCTGCAGCAAGGAATATCTCGCGCTTAAGTGTTCTACCTCCAATGCCACTTCACCGGGCTTGTTGGTCTTGGGCGGGAACTGGTTGGTCAGTTCACGGCCTACCATCAGTTTGATGATCTTGTCTGTAGTCAGGTTCTGTGCAGGCTCTGTTGCGATCCAGGTACCGTCACGCATGACGGTGACTTCATCTGCGATCCGCAGGATCTCTGCCATCTTGTGAGAAATATAGATAATACCGCATCCTCTGTCACGAAGCATATTGATGATCTTGAACAGATGCTCCACCTCTTCTTCCGTCAGGGATGAAGTAGGTTCGTCAAATACAATGATCTTACTGTTGTAGGATACCGCTTTTGCGATCTCTACCATCTGCCTTTGTGATACCGGCATCGTACTCATGATTCTCTTGGGGTCTACAGCGATCCCCAGTTCTTCAAAAATCTTGTTGGTGTCTTCCAGCATCTTGTGCTCGTTGACCATAATGCCTGCTGTCATGGGATAACGGCCCAGCCAGATATTATCCATGACATTTCTCTTCAGTGCCTGATTCAGTTCCTGGTGAACCATGGCCACTCCGTTATTCAGTGCTTCTCTGGAATTTTTGAAATTGACTTCCTTGCCTTCCAGTTCGATCTTGCCTGCATCCTTACTGTAGATGCCGAACAGACACTTCATTAAGGTGGATTTACCGGCGCCGTTTTCTCCCATGAGCGCGTGTACCGTTCCTTTTTTTACGGTAAGGGATACATGATCCAGTGCCTTTACGCCGGGGAATTCCTTGCATATGTCTGTCATCTGAAGCAATACTTCCTGTC
>CAKRRU010000159.1 GCA_934394515.1 uncultured Acetatifactor sp. | reverse complement strand
GCTCCTGATCGATCATATCAATTCCAATATAGTATTCCGGTTTCATTTCAAACATAACTTCAACCTTCTTTCGTATCTTTTTTATCTTTTCCTGTATTCTAAATATGCACTTTTCGCACGGAACTTTCAAGTGCTTCCATGCTTTTTATACTTTTTTAAGGATTCCCGCTGCCGAAATCATTCGCCCCAGAATTCCTTCAGCGCCCGCACTGCATATTCCGTATCCATCATGCCTGCTGTCTCCACAGCGGAATGCATGGCCAGCTGGGGCAGTCCGATGTCCACGCTGGACACCGATACATGGGCTGTGGAAATATTGCCCAGGGTGGAACCTCCCGCAATGTCGGAACGGTTGGCATAGGTCTGGTAAGGCACCTTCGCCCGTTCGCAGTAATCCTTCATTCTGGCCGCCGAAATACCGTCAGTGGTGTATTTCTGGCTGCCATGATATTTAATGACAATTCCGCCGTTTAGATACGGGCGGTTGGCAGGGTCTGCTTTTTCCGGATGGTTGGGATGTACCGCATGGGCATTGTCCGCAGAGATCAGGAAGCTGTCCGCCACCCAGCGCAGATAGGTGCTGTGCCCCTCCTGCAGTCCCTCTGTGATCCGCTGTAAGGTATCTTCCAGAAAAGTGGAATCGGCGCCCTGTCTGGTACCGCTTCCTACTTCTTCATTATCAAATACTGCGCAGAGATTGATATAGTCTACAGGCGTACTCTCCGTAAAAGCTTTTGTCAGGGCAAAAGCACTCTGCAGATCATCCAGTCTGGGAGACAGTACAAATTCTCCTTTTGCTCCCAGAAATTTTCCTTCCTGTCTGGTGTACAGGAACAGGTCTTCTCCGAGAATCGTCTCAGCGTCCACGCCTGCCGCTTCTGCTGCCAGCGCTGCCAGCGTAGGCTTCTCTACTGTTTCCGGCTGTTCCTCCGCATTCTCCGATGTAGTGTGTGCAGTATGTGTATCATATTCGTCAAATGTTACGTCCGCAAACAAAGGCAGCAGATCCACCTGCGGATTGTACTCCACACCCTTGTTCATTTCCCGGTTCATATGGATGGCCACATTGGGGATCACGCAGAGATCTCTATCGATATTCACCAGTCTGCCCTCGATACCGTTACCGTTCTTCACAGCCAGTCTCCCGGCAATGGAGAGCGGTCTGTCCAGCCAGGTAGACAGGATCATGCCGCCGTACTTTTCGGTATTTAACCGCAGATAATGTTCCTCCACGGCCAATTCCGGCTTCTCCTTGATCTTAAAGCAGGGAGAATCACTGTGGGCTGCTGCCATATGGAAGCCCCTGATATCAGCCTCCTTTTCCGGAATCGCAAATGCGATAACAGAAGAATCATTGCGTTTCGTATAATACCGTCCGCCCCTTTCCAGCTTCCACTCTTCCCTTTCCTGCAGCTGCTGAAAGCCCGCTGTCTCCAGCATCGTGCCGATATTGGCCACTGCATGAAAACAGGTAGGGCTTATTCTTATAAATTCCAGCATTTCCTGTGCCGTCTTCCGAAAATCATTCATTCTGTCCACTTCATCCTTTCCAGAGCCGTCCTGCCGTCTTACACCGCCTACGCCCGGAACCATCAGCGCTCCGCACGCATGGGATTGTTGAGGAAATCCTCATAAGTCAGGCGGATACCGTCTTCCAGTTCCGTCGTATAATGGTAGCCCAGACTTTCCAGCTTGCTGACATCCAGCAGCTTTCTGGGAGTTCCGTCCGGCTTGCTGGGATCCCATTTGATCTCACCGGTATAGCCTACGACCTTTGCCACCAGTTCCGTCAGCTCCCGGATCGTCAGTTCCTTACCTGTTCCCAGGTTCACCGTCTCATTGCCGCTGTAGGTATTCATCAGATAGACGCAGGCATCTGCCAGATCATCCACATAGAGGAATTCCCGCAGGGGCGTTCCGGTTCCCCAGCAGACTACTTCCTTGGCACCGGACACCTTTGCCTCATGGAAACGGCGGATCAGTGCCGGGAGTACATGGCTGTGAGTGGGATGATAATTGTCATTGGGGCCGTACAGATTCGTGGGCATGACACTGATATAATCGGTTCCGTACTGTCTGTTCAGGAACTCACAGTATTTCAGTCCGGAGATTTTCGCCAGTGCATATGCCTCATTGGTTTTTTCCAGCTCAGAAGTCAGCAGACAGCTCTCCTTCATAGGCTGGGGAGCCATACGGGGATAGATACAGCTGCTGCCTAAAAACATCAGCTTCCTGCAGTTATTCTGCCATGCAGCATGGATCACATTCATCTCCAGGATCATATTCTCATACATGAAATCCGCCAGTGCCTCACTGTTAGCCATGATGCCGCCTACCTTGGCTGCTGCCAGGAACACATAATCCGGCTTCTCCTCTGCAAAGAAAGCCTCCACAGCATCCTGTCTGCACAGATCCAGTTCCTTATGGCTGCGGGTGATGATATTGGTATAGCCGTTTCTCTCAAGTGCCCTGCAGATAGCGCTTCCCACCATACCCTTGTGACCGGCTACATATATTTTTGCGTCTTTTTCCATGATATTATGGTACTTCCTCTCTTTATTTCTCCTGTGATTCTGCGGTTTCCTTCAACACTACCGCTTCGGCCTTCGCCAGCTTCAGATCATGCTCTGCCATCAGGCGGCACAGCTCTTCATAGCTGGTTTTCTGGGGATTCCATCCCAGCACAGTGCGGGCCTTCGTGGGGTCTCCCCACAGATTGACCACATCAGTAGGACGGTAAAAGGCTTCGCTGACCTCTACGACCACCTTGCCGTTGGCCTTGTTGATGCCTTTTTCATGGATACCGCTGCCCTGCCATTCCAGCTCGATTCCCACATGTCGGAATGCCAGTGTGGTAAATTCTCTTACGGTATGCTGTACCCCGGTGGCAATGACAAAATCCTCCGGCTTGTCATGCTGCAGCATCAGCCACATGCATTCCACATAGTCCTTCGCATAGCCCCAGTCTCTCTTGGAATCCAGATTGCCCAGATAGAGCTTGTCCTGGATACCACAGGCGATCCTGCCGGCTGCCAGGGTGATCTTGCGGGTCACAAAATTCTCTCCCCTGCGCTCGGACTCATGGTTGAACAGAATACCGTTGACTGCGAACATATGATAAGCTTCTCTGTATTCCTTCACGATCCAGAAGCCGTACTGTTTTGCCACTGCATAAGGGCTGTAGGGATGGAACGGGGTATTCTCATTCTGGGGCACTTCCTCCACCCGGCCGTATAGTTCGGAAGTGGATGCCTGATAGATACGGCAGGTCTCTTCCAGTCCCACCATGCGCACAGCCTCCAGAATACGCAGCACGCCCAGTGCATCCACGTCACCGGCATATTCCGGTGCCTCAAAACTTACCTGTACATGGCTCTGCGCCCCCAGATTATAAATTTCATCCGGTCTGACTTCTCCGATGATACGTACCAGACTGGTAGAATCCGTCATATCTCCACCGTGGAGAACGATCTTGTCCTCACGGATCAGATGGTCGATACGACCGGTATTGCTGATGGAAGATCTCCGGATCAGTCCATGTACTTCATATCCTTTTTCCAGCAGGAACTCTGCCAGATAAGAGCCGTCCTGTCCGGTAATCCCTGTAATTAATGCTTTTTTCATTCTTTGTCCTCGTCTTTCTGTTTGGCTGCTTACGGCTGAAATACAATGGAGTGGGCACAGGCATCTGCCTTATCCTGTCCGCAGAATACACCGGCAATTGCCAGACCAAAGGGAATGGACGTTCCCATTCCACGGGAAGTGATCACGTTGCCGTCCACCTCCACAGGTCCTGCAGTCACTGCTGCACCCTCCAGATGATCCTCAAAGCAGGGGTAAGAGCATGCTCTCTTCCCCTTCAAAATTCCTCTGTGTCCGAAAATACTGGGTGCCGCACAGATTGCCGCAATGTATTTTCCTGCTGCATAAAAAGCATCGATCTGTTGCATCAGGGGCTTACAGGCCTCCAGATTCTTCGTTCCCTGTCCGCCGCCGGGCAGTACCAGACAATCATATTGTGTAAAATCAACCTGTGACAACGTCATATCCGCAGTCACCGGAATCTTATGTGATCCCATCACCTGTTTTTCTTCCGTAATGGACACCATATCGATGGTCAGTCCGCATCTGCGGCAGATATCCACTACCGTCAGACCTTCTATTTCTTCAAACCCATTTGCCAGAAAAATTGCTATCTTACTCATGGTTTTCC
>CAKRRU010000158.1 GCA_934394515.1 uncultured Acetatifactor sp. | reverse complement strand
ATAACCTGCTTCATGGCCGAATAATTATCGATCCCCACATAATAAAAATCTTCCAGTTCATTGGCAATGGATACCACCGGACGTCCCGATTGCTTTGCATTGCTGATTACTTCCGCAAGCACCGCAGGAGAACTGATATTATTTAATTCCAGAATAATTCCGTCAAAATCGGACAGATCCGGCAGATTGTAAATATTGTACTCTGCCTTGTTGTATCCGGCATCCCTGCTCCAATTGCCGGTGCTGTTAAAGATATAGAGGTTTACGTCCTCATTGGTCTCTTTTATCCGCTGTAAAATACCGGCCGGCCAGGCATAGGTAAACAGGCGCCTCCATCCGTCCGTGATCAAAGCTACTTTTCGCATATTTTTCACCCGATTTCCGTCTCTGTTCGAATCCCCTTTGTGTTCCGTGCGGGATACCTCTTGTATACAAAATAGTATCATATTTCCCCTGTAAACGCAATTGTAAAAGAGACGATTGGCACTCGTCATAAACTGAAAAACGTTGCGGAACACTATACCCTTGCCGACCGAAGTCAGACAGGACATATTGTCGCCGCAACGTTTTTAATTTCTATATTACATTTTCGTTTTAATCCCGGATAACGCGGACGCATTTTACAGGAGTACGATACTTATAGCTGCTGATCTTGATACCGGTCTTCGGGCTGCTGGCATGAATTACCTGTCCTCCGCCGATATAGATTGCCACGTGGTTAATGCTGCCTTTTCCGTTACCGTAGAACACCAGATCACCGGGTTTTAACTCGGAGGCGCTGATCTTGGTACCTTCATTCGCCTGTGCTCTGGAAGAATGGCTGAGGGTAATGCCATATTTCTTAAACACGCTGAGAACGAAACCGGAGCAATCCGCTCCCTTGGTCAGGCTGGTACCACCCCATACATAAGGATTGCCCAGAAACTGTTTTGCATATTCTACCAGATCTACACGGACATCCGATACGCCCTGTCCATAGAGAAGCTCGGTCATGGTAATGGCAGTGTCCAGTTTTTCTTCCACAGTGACATAGTCCTGGGATACATAAGCATCCTCACCATCGATGGAAATTCTCACCCAGCCGTCGGAACCGGTCTCTACATATTCCATCTCTTCGCCCTGTCCCACCTGAGTCACGATTTCACTGGTGGTATTAGGCTCCTGGCGTACGTTCAGTCCGTCGGTATTGGCTATGGCTACAGTGTGTACCAGTTCCGTGGCACGGATCTTGGCTTCCGGTCCGGTCAGCAGGAAGTCCTTGCTGACATAGCCCTCTACCTCACCGGATTTGATATGTGACCAGCCGTCTGTCGTCTCGACGACTTCGCACGCCGCATCCTTAGGAAGCTTACCCACCAGTTTGCCGTCGGTGGACGGTACTGCTCTTACATTCAGATTACCGGAGTCCACATTGGCAACACCGATATTGGTATAACCCCAAGAGGCTCCCTGAGCATCCTGAGCGATCTGGATATACTCTTCCAGCGAGCGTTCCATCTCCAGGACAGAAGCCACTCCACCGGATGCCATCAGCACATTATCCTCCGCAGCGGATACAGAAACCGGCATTGCCAGCATGCATACTGCCAAACCCGTTGCTATCATTTTTATTTGTCTGCTTTTGTTATTCTTTATCATAAATTTCGGTTAAATTCCTTTTACAAATCTATTACAAAATTGTTACGTTTCAAAAAGATTATAACCATTTACAGGATACGTGTCAACAAGTTACAGAATTTTCCATTTTTAGTTGGCTAACTTGAGAGTTAGTGAAGCAAATATTATTCTATACTCTACGCAGATGGCTAACTATTTTTAGTTGGGATGCTTTTATGGGCACAGAAGATAAAAAATTCTCCTGTACCCTTGGCATTTGAGGAGAAGGGTACAGAGAATGAAAAAGTCTTCCCTGTACCCTTTGGAGTTTGAAAAGAAGGGTACAGAGGTAGAAAAAGTCTTCCCTGTACCCTTGGCAATTTGAAAAGAAGGGTACAGAGGTGGAAAAAGTCTTCCCTGTACCCTTGGAATTTGAAAAGAAGGGTACAGCGGTGGAAAGAGTCTTCCCTGTACCCTTTGGAGTTTGAAAAGAAGGGTACAGCGGAACAAAAAGTCTTCCCTGTACCCTTGGAATTTGAAAAGAAGGATACAGCGGAGCAAAAAGTCTTCCCTGTACCCTTGGAATTTGAAAGGAAGGGTACAGAGGTGGAAAGAGTCTTCCCTGTACCCTTGGCAATTAAAAAGAAAGAGCACTGATATAAAATGATTTTTCGCTGTGCCAATTGTCTGAAATCAGATGATTCAGTTCGTTAGAAAATTGAGAGTTACGTGAAACAGCCCCGTAGTCCTCTTTCTATTGCTTTGGTGGAAATCGCATCAAAATAGCAAAATCCGTACAAAAAAACTTCTAAATCAGACATTTTTGTACGGACTTTATGATTTTCCCATTTTAGCGAAAATAAGCTCTTATAAAAGCCCCAAATCCCTTGTTTTTGTATTTTTTGCAAAAATAACGATTTAAATACAAAACCAAAAGATCTTTCTTCTTTTACACCAAAGTCAATCAGACCACACTTATCCTTAATTCTACTAAAACATGCGAAAAAGCTGGAAAAAGTAAAATTTCCGTCTTGGAAACACATTATTTTTTACTATAAATGTATCAAAAGATCTATTACGTAAAAAAGCGCTTCCTGAGAGGTCTATTTTTTACTATTTTGACTATATTGAGGCTTTTTTCAAAAATCAGTAGTCCCAATCACGGTTCTTATTTTGCCTATGCGCGGCTCATTGCTCGCGTACTTTCCATTTACTTCTCTACTGGATCACCAGATTCGAGTACCCCATCAGGCTCTCATCGACAGCATGTGCCGCCTCTCTGCCTTCGCGGATGGCCCACACGACCAGGGACTGGCCTCTGTGCATATCTCCGGTGACGAAGACATTCTCCACGCTGGTCTGGTATTTACCGGGAGCAGTCTTGACGTTGGTGCGTTCATTGAGTTCCACGCCGAAAGCGTCGGTAATGTATTTCTGGCTTCCAAGGAATCCTGCGGCGATGAGTACCACTTCCGCATCCAGGATCTGTTCACTGCCGGAGATCTCCTGCATCTTCATGCGTCCGGTCGCAGGGTCTTTCTCCCAGGACAGCTTCACGATTTTGACCGCTTTTAAGTTGCCGTTCTTGTCCTTGATGAATTCCTTGACGGTAGATTCGTAGATGCGCGGATCATGACCGTAAACTGCGATAGCCTCCTCCTGACCGTAGTCGGTCTTGCATACCTTCGGCCATTCTGGCCAGGGATTGTTCTCCGCCCTCTTGTCCGGAGCCTTGGGCATCATCTCGATCTGGGTCACAGACTTTGCGCCATGGCGGATGGAAGTTCCTACGCAGTCGTTACCGGTATCACCGCCGCCGATGATGACCACATTCTTGCCCTTGGTCTCCACATATTTCTTATCTTCAAAATTAGAATCTAACAGGCTCTTGGTATTCGCCTTCAGGAAATCCACCGCAAAATAGATTCCCTTGGCATCTCTGCCGGGTGCATTGATATCTCTGGGATTGGAAGCGCCGCAGGCCAGCACCACACGGTCAAAATCATGCAGCAGCTTGGATGCCTTGATATCCTTACCGACATCCGTACCGGTGACAAAGGTCACCCCCTCTGCTTTCATAATATTAATCTTTCGATCAATAATCTGTTTTTCCAGCTTCATGTTGGGGATGCCGTACATCAGCAGACCGCCCACGCGGTCGGAACGCTCGAACACCGTTACCTGATGCCCTCTCTGGTTCAGTAGATCCGCTGCTGCCAGTCCGGAAGGACCGCTGCCGATGACTGCCACCTTTTTACCGGTGCGTACCACGGGAGGCTTGGCTGCCGCATAGCCCTCGCTGTAGGCATTCTCAATAATGGCATATTCGTTTTCCTTGGTGGAAACGGGATCTCCGTTCAGACCGCAGGTACAAGCTGCTTCACACAGAGCCGGACATACCCTCGAAGTAAATTCCGGGAAATTGTTGGTCTTCTTCAATCTGTTATAAGCCTGCTGCCAGTTGCTGGTATATACCAGGTCATTCCACTCCGGCACCAGATTGTGTAGGGGGCATCCGCTTGCCATGCCGCAGATCATCATACCGGACTGGCAGAACGGCACGCCGCATTCCATACATCTGGCACCCTGTAAACGCTGCTTTTCCTTCGGCAGATGCTCAT
>CAKRRU010000157.1 GCA_934394515.1 uncultured Acetatifactor sp. | reverse complement strand
CGTTGATGCTCTGCCTTCTATCCTGTGTCTTGAACATCTGCTGCGGTTATTCTATGTACTTCTTCAACAGCAGACTGGCATTATGTCCGCCGAAGCCCAACGAATTGGTCAATGCATAAGGCACCTCTTCTTCGTAGCTGTCCCGGCAGTAATTCAGGTCAAGTTCCTCCTCCGTCTCACGCAGTCCCACGGTGCGGTGGATATAGCCTTCCTGAATTTCTTTTACGCAGGTGACAAACTCCACTGCTCCTGCCGCTCCCAGGAGATGTCCCACCATGGATTTGGTGGAATTGATCTTCAGGTCATACGCATGTTCTCCAAATGCCAGCTTGATCGCTCTGGTCTCGAACAGGTCATTATGATGGGTGCTGGTTCCATGGGCATTGATATAGGTAAGCTCTTCCGGTGCCACCCCGCCGTCTTTTAAGGCATTCAGCATGGCGGTGGCTGCTCCGCTGCCATCCTCCGCAGGGGATGTAATATGATAAGCATCCGAAGAACAGCCGTAGCCGGTCAGTTCCGCATAGATCTTCGCCCCGCGCCTCTTTGCATGCTCCAGCTCTTCCAGTACCACGATAGCGGAACCCTCTCCCATGACGAAGCCGTTTCTCTCCTTGTCAAAAGGAATAGATGCCCGTTCCGGATCCTCACTAAATGACAATGCTGTCAGTGCGGAAAATCCGGCAATTCCGATGGGGGTAATGGAGCTTTCCGTTCCTCCCGCTACCATTACATCCGCGTCGCCGTACTGGATCGTACGGTATGCTTCTCCGATGGAATGGGTGCCGGTTGCGCAGGCAGTAACCACATTCAGGCTCTTGCCCTTCAGCCCATAGGCAATGCTGACATTGCCTGCTGCCATATTAGAGATCATCAGAGGCACCAGCATGGGGCCTACCCGGCCGGGGCCTTTTTCCTTCAGACGGTCATATTCCCGCTCCATGGCCTGCAGGCTTCCAATGCCGCTTCCCACACTGCAGCCCACCATATAAGGATCTTCCTGTTCCATGTCGAGACCAGCATCCGAGATGGCCTGTCCGGCAGCCGCCACAGCAAACTGGCAGAACTGCTCCATTCTGCGGGCGGATTTTTTGTCCATATATTGTGCGGGATCAAAATCCTTCACTTCCGCCGCCAGCTTACAACGGTAATCCGCAGTATCAAAATAGGTGATAGGACCGAATCCGGTCTTGCCCTCTTTGATACCATTCCAAAATTCCTCTACGCTATTTCCAATAGGAGTGATTGCTCCCATGCCTGTTACTACAACTCTTCTATTTTTACCCATACAGATATCCTTCCTCGCATCCTGACTTACTTTCTATCCTGCTGTATCGTTAGCGGACATCTTTTCTATTCTGCTTTACTGTTGCCGGACATAGTTTTACATAGCCATACCACCGTCCACACACAGTACCTGGCCGGTGATATAGTCCGACGTATCTCCTGCCAGGAACAGCACCGCCTGTGCGACATCCTCCGGTCTTCCCATTTTCTTAAGGGGGATCTGTCCGACCGCATTATCCTGTACCGACTCCGGCAGCTTGTCTGTCATATCTGTGCGGATAAATCCGGGTGCCACAGCATTCACACAGACATTCCTGGATGCCAGTTCTCTCGCTACACTTTTCGTCAGGCCGATCAGTCCCGCCTTGGAGGCAGAATAATTAGCCTGCCCTGCATTCCCGACGATGCCACTGACAGAAGAGATATTGATGATTTTCCCATATCTCTGTTTCATAAAGGTCTTCGTCAGATGCCGGATCATGTGAAATGCGCCTTTCAGGTTCGTATCCAGGACTGCATTGAATTCTTCTTCCGTCATCCGCACGATCAGATTGTCCCGTGTGATTCCGGCGTTATTGACAAGAATGTCAACTCTGCCATATTTCTCTATTACTGCCTTTACAAAAGCTTCACTCTCTGCAAAATCCGCAACATTGCACTTCGCAGCCTCCGCCATGCCGCCGCAGCTTCGGATGTCCGCTGCCACCGCTTCCGCTGCTTCTGCAGAGCCGTTATAATTAATGATCACCGTGGCTCCTTCTGCTGCCAGTGCCTGTGCCACTGCTTTTCCGATGCCCCGTGATGCCCCTGTGACAATAGCAACTCGTCCTGTCAGACTTTTTCCTGTCAGCATGCCAGCTCCTCCATCACCCGGTCCAGATCCTCCGGTTTCTCGATATTGTATACTTTGACATTTCTGTCAATTTTCCGTACGAAGCTGCTGAGTGTCTTCCCCGGACCGATCTCTATGAAAGTATCCACGCCATCTGCGATCATCCGCTCTACGCTCTGGGTGAAATGAACGGGACTGGATACCTGTTGTTTCAGCAGTTCCGCAACCTGTGACGCATCTGTCACATAATCCGCTGTTACGTTGGACACATAAGGTATCCAGGGGGTTGACAGCTTGACGCTTTTCAATTCTTCCGCCAATTGTTCTCCTGCATTTTTTAACAGGGCTGAGTGAAACGGTCCGCTGACCTTTAAGGGGATACAACGTTTTGCACCTGCTTCCTTCAGCGCTTCTGATGCTGCTGCTACTGCATCTGCCTCTCCGGTGATCACGATCTGCCCCGGGCAGTTATAATTTGCCACCGAGACGACTTTACCGGTTTCTTTTGCTGTCTGTCCGCAGATTTTTGCCACGGTATCTCCGTCCAGTCCCAATATTGCTGCCATGGCTCCGCCTTCCGGATAGGCCTCCTGCATGTAGATACCACGCATCCGGATGATCCGGAACAGATCCGGCAGCTCCATCACACCGCTGGCAGCCAGCGCCCCATATTCTCCCAGGCTTAAGCCTGCTGCCATCTCCGCTTTCAGTCCTTTTGCCTCCAATACTTTCAGAATTGCCACTTCCATGGTCAGCATGGCGATCTGTGTGTATTCCGTAATGTTGATATAAGGATTTTCTTCAAAGGTCAGCTGTTCCATGGAGTACGGATGTCCGCTTTCCGCCTGTACTTCCCGCTTATCCTGCCAATACAGATTCTGGAGCACCTTGTCTGCCAGCTTCCATACCGCCTGTGCTTCCGGGTAAGTATCATAGAACTCCTTGCCCATTCCTATGTACTGGGAGCCCTGTCCCGGGAATAAATATGCGATCCTGCTCATTTTGTCCTCTCCTAATTACTATGTGATGCTATTGTTCTCCTCGGTTACAGCACATTTTTTATAATGCGCCGTTTTCCATATAACTACGCTGACTGTCGCTGTTCGAAATCTGTTGTCAGCGGTTACCTGTCGCTATATTTTATTTATGCTGTCCTTGTGCCGCTATGCACTCCTGCGCCTGATGCACTGTTTCTTCAATAATCTCACGGCAGGTCTGTTCTCTGCGGATCAAGCCTGCAATCTGTCCCGCCATCAGTGTTCCGTTTACGGTATCTCCGTCCTGCACTGCCTTCCTGAGAGATCCCAGCGTCAGCTTTTCCAGTTCCATGAAATCGGCATTCTCTTTTTCCAGCTTCAGATACTCCCTGGTCATCTGATTACGTAAAGAACGCACCGGATGTCCGGTAGACATTCCCGTCACTACAGAATCAATATCCTTTGCCTTGATGATCTGATTCTTATAATTTTCATGGACGATGGATTCCTTTGATGCGACGAACCGGGTGCCCATCTGGATACCTTCCGCTCCCAGCATAAAAGCCGCCGCCATTCCTCTGCCATCGGCGATACCTCCGGCTGCGATCACCGGGATAGATACCGCATCCACTACCTGCGGAACCAGCGCCATGGTCGTGGTGGAACCGATATGTCCACCGCTTTCCATGCCTTCCGCCACCACAGCGTCCGCTCCGGCACGCTCCATCATCTTCGCCATAGCCACACTGGCCACCACCGGAATGACTTTCACTCCGGCATTCTTCCACAGTTCCATGAATTTTCCCGGGTTTCCAGCACCAGTCGTTACCGCTTTTACTCCTTCTTCCACGACGATCTTCGCTACTTCCTCCGCATTGGGATTGAGCAGCATGATATTCACGCCGAAAGGTTTGTCAGTCAGTTCTTTGCATTTACGGATTTCCTCCCGGACAACCTCAGGTGGAGCGGAAGCGGCCCCGATGATCCCTAAGCCTCCGGCATTCGATACCGCTGCCGCCAGCTTATGTTCCGCCACCCATGCCATGCCGCCCTGGAAAACGGGATATTCTATTTGTAGAAGTTCCGTGATCTTTGTTTTCATTGTCTTTCTGATCCTTTTCGTCGTTCTGCGTTATATTACCTATTCTGATGATACCAGGGTCAAAAGGTCTAAGCCCACATGAGCTTGCTCATAAGTGGGTGAAAGACCTTAGGACCCGCCCCGATATGAGCATAAAAGTGGGATGATAAT
>CAKRRU010000156.1 GCA_934394515.1 uncultured Acetatifactor sp. | reverse complement strand
GTGCAATAGCGACCACTGCGATCAGCCAGTCTGCGGAACAGTTGTTGATAGCGGACTGGGACAGGGTCAGACCGATGGCAATGATGATGGGGCCGGTTACGATGGGCGGGAAGAAACGCATTACCTTGCCGGTACCGAAGATCTTAATTAACAGTGATAATACCAGATACAGCAGACCTGCACAGGCCACGCCGAAGCAGGCATAAGGAAGCAGTGCGGAATTGTCCGCTCCGTCTGCCATAGGGGCAATCGCGGCATAACCGCCTAAGAATGCAAAGGAAGAACCTAAGAATGCAGGTACCTTTCTCTTGGTCAGCAGATGGAACAGTAAAGTTCCCAGACCTGCAAATAACAATGTTGTGGAAACATCCAGACCTGTCAGCATGGGTACCAGAATGGTGGCACCGAACATTGCGAACATGTGCTGAAGTCCCAGCAGAAGCATCTTGGGCACGCCCAAGGATCTGGCATCGTAAATGCCGTTTTCGCCGAGTGTAGTCTTCTCGCTCATTTTTCTCCTCCTATGTCATAGACATGTGAACATGTAACTATTTTTCGTCGCATAAATTCGGGCAGATAGTCCTCTATCTGCCCACACCTATGTGACTTTATTAGTTACATGATAGCTTTTCACCGGTCTACAGTCAAGGAAAAATTTATTCCACCGCATGTTCCTTCAGAAAATCCAGCCAGATGGGAATATACTGTGCCTTCAGGTGTACACCGTCATAAGTATAGGAAGCCACCATTCCCCCGGTCTCGTCACAGATCAATGGATTTACATCCAGGAAAAATATCTTCCGGTCATCCGCCAGCTTTATGATTTCTGCATTTCTGGCTTCAATTCCTTCGTTGGTGATATAGTCCCCCTGTTCGGAGCGTTCCGTCGTTACTTTCATAATGGCCTGCAGATAGATCACCGCATCCGGCTGCAATTCCTGCAAATGCTGTACCGCTTCCCCGTAGGCTTTCATAAAAGATTCCACTGTGCCCGTTCCCATCTCGTTGATACCGATCATCAGGTAGATTTTGGAAAACTGCTTCTGTGACAGTGCTTCCTCCACCGTGATCTTTTTCTTCTGTCCCGGTACCGATACAATGGCACTGTCAAACATCTTGTAGATTGTCAGTCCCGTAGAGGCATAGAACGTGGAAGTCTTCTCCAGTCCGCCATACTCATACATTCCCACCGTCCGGGAATCTCCGATAAATACCGCATCATCAAAATAACTGTCATCCACCGTGTGATAGACCACTTCCTTCGGTATTTCTTCCCCGGGAACCGCAGCAGCTGTGGAAGCCGCAGGCTCTTCTGTCGCAGATTCCGTTGTCTCCGCCCCTGCTGTCTCCGTCAGATCCGTTTTGCCGGTCACCGGACTCTGCGCAGAAGCAGTTGTTTCCTCCGTGCCTGTCAGTGCGCTTTGGTCTGCAGTTGCAGGTTCTGTTCCAAAAGTCTCTCCCGGCTCATTTCCGGATACAGATTCCCTGCCGTCACGCTGTCCGCCTAACAATTCCTGCCATTGTCCGTTTGCCAGACGTTCCACCAGCTGTACTCCTTTCGTATAGGTCTCCTGCAGCGGTTCTGTATACAGCTGCCACTGGTCTGTCCGGTTAAAAAATACAATTCCCGTCAGCAACAGGCATACTAAAAAGGAGTATTTATGCAATTTTTCCTTCATTTTCGACAAAATATTTTTATTTTCTGCATGATTCATTGCACAATGACCTTTTCCTAAAAACTAAAATACATAAAAGGATTGTTTCCTTCCAGCACCAATCTCCAGATGCAGTACCAGAACACTACTGCAAGCAATACTTTCACGATCAGCTTATCCTCCCCCTTATGGTACAGCTTTTCAATGACCGGGGTACATGCAAGTCCCGATACCGCCAGCAGCCCGCCATAAGTACAGAGTGCTTTCCAGGCATCCTCATATCCACCACTGATCCCCGGTACCAGCCACAGCATTTTGTCCAGATAGACCCATAGCTGTGACAAGTCCGTGATAGCGAAACACATCCAGCTCATAGGGATGATCAGCCACAGATAGATATGAGGCAGTACTTTCATCTTATGGATCAGTTTCAGTCTTCCCAGCTGTCGTTCCAGTACAATACAGATCCAGAGCAGTCCGCCCCAGCAGAAGAAATTCCAGCTGGCACCATGCCAGAACGCCGTCAGTATCCATACCACCAGAAGGTTAAAGATCGTCCGGAGCTCTCCCTGCCTGCTGCCCCCTAACGGAATATATACATACCGGCAGAACCACTGCCCCAGTGTCATATGCCATCTGCGGTAAAAATCCCTGACGCTTCTGGCCATGTAAGGTCTGCGGAAGTTCCGGGGCAGTTCCATCCCCATCATCCGGCCCAGTCCCATGGCCATCAGGGAATATCCCCAGAAATCGAAATAAATTTCCATGGAATAAGCAATGGCCGCCAACCATGCCAAAGGTGTCGAAATGCTTTCAAATCCCGTCACCTGCACCTCGTGCCACAATATGCCCACACGATCCGCCAACAGCACCTTTGCTGCCAGTCCCAGAATGAACAGCTTCATGCCGTCTTCCAGCCCCCGTACCGTGAAAGTGCGTTCCGTCAGGCTGTCTGAAATATCGCCATATCTCGTGATTGGTCCGGAGATCAGTTTTGGAAACATACTCACATAGGTGGCAAATTTCAAAAAGGAATACTCTCTGCTCACTTCCCCACGGTATACATCGATCAGGTAGGACAGAATCTGGAAGGTATAGAAGCTGATGCCTAAGGGTAGTCCCGCCGGACCTCCCCAGTCCTTGAACCAGAGCAGCACTGCCAGATTTAAAGTGAGAGCCACGATAAGCAGCAGTTTTTTCCGCCACAGTGTCTTAGGACTCCGCTTGGCCAGATGCAGACCGAAAAAATAGTTACACAGGATAGATATCATTAACAGGGGAAAATATCCGGCATCCCCCATGGCATAAAAAACAATGCTCCCCACGAGCAGTGTCAGGTTTCTGTATTTATGAGGTGTGATTCCGTAGACGATCAGGAAGACCGGCAGGAACCACAGAAGAAATTCAATACTGCTGAATATCAAAAAAATCACATCTTTCCGGTTTGTTGTTATAAGTTCAGAAAGCCAAATGTCTGCTTCACAGCCGCCCGGTTTTCCTTGAGGTGCATAGGCTCATAGACTCATAGGCTCATAGGCTCATAACATCATAGTAGCTTGAAATGCTTTCTATTACAACAAAACAATTCTTAATTTTAAATGACATTTTTTCACATTTGGTTAATCTTTTTGCAATTTTTCAAAACTTCGTATACAATAGTTGTAACATATGAAAATCAGCCAGGCAACATCACATTCTTACCATCAGAAAGGATATTTTCTATGAAGGAACAATTATATACTATCCCCCTAAACGATGCCGTAAACGCTCAGGACGAATGTCCTTTTTGTTTCATCCACCGCAATATCGAGCAGGATCTGTTGGACTTTGTCTTAGGCTCCGGTTCCTCCTACATGGAAGCGGACATCCGCGAACAGACCGATAAAGCCGGCTTCTGCCGCTACCACTTCCAGAAGATGTTCGACTACGGTAACACTCTGGGCAATGCCTGGATCTTAAAGACCCACTATCAGCGCATGATCCGGGAAATGCAGCAGGAATTTGCTTCCTTCCGTCCCGGAAAAAGTTCTCTGCTGGGAAAATTCAAAAAGGCGGAAGGCAGCGAAAATACCATCGGCATGTGGATCCGCTCCAAAGAGGATTCCTGTTATATCTGTTCCCAGTACAAGGATACCTACGCCAGATATCTGGACACCTTTTTCTATCTGTGGAAAAATGATGAAACCTTCCGGAATAAAGTCATAAACGGCAAGGGCTTCTGTCTGCCCCATTTCGGAGACCTCTGTGAGGCTGCCGACCGTAAGCTCTCCGACAAGGAAAAGCAGGACTTTTACGATCAGCTGCTGCCGGTCATGGAATCTAACATGGAACGTCTGGCCGAGGATGTATCATGGCTGGTAGAAAAATTTGATTACCGCAACAAGGATGCCGACTGGAAGAATTCCAAAGACGCCATCCAGCGCGGTATGCAGAAATTAAAAGGCGGGTATCCCGCAGATTCCGCCTATAAGATGGCTAAATAGCTAGCTAACTTGAAAGTTACGCAAGCAATGATCTGCGCATAGGCATAGTGAGGACAGCGATGGGCGCTTGCACGCAAATCGCTGTCTTTACTTATGCCGTGATGCGGCGAACGCCGCGATATGAAATAAGATTGGCAGCGTTTTTTGCTGACAATCTTATGAATAGCGTGGCTCATTGCGGAGAACTGCCAATAAATGTGGAGCGTCTTTTGCGACACA
>CAKRRU010000155.1 GCA_934394515.1 uncultured Acetatifactor sp. | reverse complement strand
ACCTTATCTCCGGGAAGGATACGGATAAAGTTCTGACGAAGCTTACCACTGATGGTAGCCAGCACTCTGTGTCCGTTCTCCAGTTCTACACGGAACATGGTATTGGGAAGCTTCTCCACAACGGTTCCTTCGATTTCGATTACATCACTTTTAGACATAAATTTCCTCCATAGCTTTCTACTCTTTACTTCTTTTATTGCTTTTATTATTACTTATTACACAGATACGCTTCCAGGGTCTCCCGGATCCGGGCATTGATCCCGGCCTCCTCCCCCGGAAGGTACTGCTTTATGCTTTGTAACAATGTGTCCTGTGCCGAAGAATGTATGATCTGGATATGCTTTTTCTTTTTCTTCTTCGGATGTTCCACACCACGCAGCCTTCCATCGCACAGATATACACATTCTTCCTCTTCACCGACGATCATGTATAATCTGTCCTTATCATGTCCGGCCTTGGAAGTTGCAAATTCTCCTAACATATCACAATCTTACCTTTCTTCTCCGGATCTGCTGCTCCTGTGTCTTAATACATGGTCAGGATCTCCGGCTCACCGTCTGTGATCAGGATAGTATTCTCATAATGTGCAGACCAGGATCCGTCCTCGGTTACTACCGTCCAATCATCATCCAGCCATGCTACATCTGCTCTTCCCATATTGATCATGGGCTCGACAGCCAGGGTCATACCTGCCTGCAGCTTAATGCCGCGTCTGCGCTGTGCGAAATTGGGAATCTGCGGATCCTCATGTAAGCTGGTGCCGATACCGTGTCCTACCAGATCTCTTACGATTCCATAGCCAAAGGGCTTGATATATGCATCAATGGCATTGGAAATATCATACAGATGATTACCTGCCGTTGCCATCTTCACTCCGGCGAAAAAGCTTTCCTTGGTTCTCTCCATCAGAAGCTTCGCCTCCTCACTTACCTGCCCTACCGGGAAAGTACGTGCCATATCGGAATGATATCCTTTGTAGATCAGTCCTGCATCCAGACTTACAATATCACCTTCGTGAAGAATATGATCTTTATGAGGAATGCCATGTACGACTTCATCATTTACGGATACGCAGATAGATGCCGGATATCCGTTGTAATTTAAGAAATTGGGAATGCATCCATGGGCACGGATCAGTTTTTCGCCCAGGTTGTTAATATCCAGAGTAGATACTCCGGGATGCACTGCCTTCTCCATCTGGCTGAACACATCAGCCAGAATCTTACAAGATTCTCTCATCAACTCAATTTCACGCTGTGATTTGATCGTTACTGCCATTTTATTCACCTTTCTGTTCCGGACATTACTGCTGTTTGTCAGATATCCGGACTTTTCTTAGCCAAGGATCGCTACGATATCCGCAAATACTTCCTTCATATCCTTGGTGCCGTCTACGGTCTTTAATACATTTTTCTTCGTATAGAAGTCGATCAGAGGCTGGGTCTGGTCATGATATACCTTCAGACGGTTCAGTACGGTCTCAGGCTTGTCATCATCACGCAGTACCAGTTCCTGTCCACACTTGTCACAGATGCCTTCCTTCTTGGGAGGAATGTGCTCGATGTGATAAGTTGCGCCACAGGACAGACATGCACGTCTGCCGGACATTCTCTTCACGATATTCTCGTCGGGAACATTTACGTCGATTGCAAAATCAATGGCATCTCCCAGCCCGGTCAGTGCCTTATCCAGTACTTCTGCCTGAGGAATGGTTCTCGGGAATCCGTCCAGTACATAACCGTTCTTGCAGTCATCCTGTGCTACTCTGTCCAAAAGGATCTTAACAGTCAGTTCATCGGGAACCAGTTGTCCCTGATCCATGTATTTCTTTGCTTCCTTACCAAGCTCGGTTCCGTTCTTGATATTTGCACGGAAAATATCTCCTGTGGATACATGAGGGATTCCGTACTTTTCAGCGATCATCTTTGCCTGAGTACCTTTGCCCGCACCGGGTGCACCTAACATGATTATCTTCATCTCTATACCTATACCTTTCCCTGTTTTTCACGGACCTATATGTCCAATATTAATATTTTACCGTTTTTGCGGTCTCTTTGCAATATGAAATATCAAAAGGGCTACAACAACCAGTGAGATAACATCTGCAATGATAAACAACGGCTGCTCCACATAACGGATCGTGATCAGTGCAGGTGCTGATGGCATCCTGCAGGCCACTCTTGTGTCGATCACCTGCGTCTCTGTCACTTTTCCGTCTACCCACACCTCGTAACCGGGATAATAGTAAACGGGAAATACCAGGAAATCATCTTCTCTTCCGCACTGTTCCAGCTGAAACTGTATCCGGTTCCCCTGTCTTACAAGGTCCCGATACCGGATCTCGGAACCTTTTTCCGTTCTGATCCGATTATCCTCCATCTGATAGTTTAACTGCAGTGCCTTGAAAGAATCACCGTCCCAGTACATATACATTCCATCGGAATACATCTGCCCTTCCAGTTCCATTTTGTCAGCAGTCTGCTTCATGTCATGGGCCGTTCTGTCAAAATAGTAACCGGTACTAATCATCACAAGCAGCAGTACCATACCATATACTACATATTTTGCATTGATTTTTTCCGCCAGCCAGACAAAGCTCACTGCTGAAACCACACATAAGAACAAAGCAGCCGGACCTAAAAACCTCCATGCAAACTGCAGGGATACTGCGATCAGATTCCCTACGGGCAGGTTCTGCAGTATCTCCCACGGGCAGAGCCACGATGCCAGAAGCAGGCTCACCACACCATAGCACAGACAATGTTTTCCTGCCTTTACCGCAGTAGTCTCCGGAGCGTTTCTGAAAAGCATTGCCAGGAAAATAAGCATACCGGCCAAAAGTACAAATCCTACAGAAAGCGGCATTTCTCCCTGTGACGTACCCTGCAGCAGATTCATTCCGTCTGCCGGAGGGTATAACTGGAACATCTGTGTCAAGTAGACTCCGCTGCCTGCCACTTCCGCCGGCATATGGAACACCTGAAGATCTTCACCGGTATAATATAAAAACGGGATCAGAAATGCCGCATTAGCTCCAATCGTCACTGCCACTGCCTTTAACAGCGCAATCATACGGTCTTTCAAAGCCTGCCTGTTATTGACAGCACAACGGATCAGCCACACCGTTCCTTCTGCCACGAGGAACAAAAGACACATTTCAAAAGAAAGTACATGTGACTCCAATACACCGGAAATTCCAAGTACCAGAAGATACCACTTTTTCTCTTCTCCGTAAAGCACCTCGTAGGCTCCCCACAGCAATAACGGCAGGAATACCATAGCAAGGCTCTCTCCCAGCGCTGCCCGATAGTACAGATTAGTCAGCCGGTAGGTTGCAAAGGTATAAAGAACGCTCATGATCCAGGCAGACTTTTCTGAACGTGTGATATTCCGGACCGCATAAAAACTAAAGAATGCCGTGGTAATATTCATACCGATCAGTAGTATTTTATAACACATCATGACGGACACGCCGGCAAATCGCAACAATGCTGCCGGATACAGAAACAGGGAAGGATACATCGTTGCCGACAGATTGCCGTAACCTGCGGACTGTAACGGATTGATTCTCACCGGAAATTCTCCGTTGCACAATCCTTGATAGATGCCTTCCAGTCTGGTAATGTGATACAGCATATCCTCACCCATACACAGGTTATCCGAAAACAAGGGAAAACTCGCTGCCAGTCCCATACCGATCAAGAAAAGCAGCCTTCCGTATTTTTCCACAGGAAAACATCTGCCCAGCATAAGAATGGCAACTGCACATGCTGCAAACAAAGCTGCCAGAAAATAGCCGTCACGATTTTCCAGATGTACACTCTGTATTTCTATTTTTCGAAAAGCTGCTGTTTCATCGACATTCTTAGAACTGTCTTCCCACTGCAACTTCACAGCATGCGTCCCCTGATCCAGATCCAGTAAAATAGCGACTATACCGTTTTTCTCTGCCGTCTCTTCCCTTGCCAGCTCTCTATAGGGCAGATCACTTTCCGCCGTCGAAACAGCCTCCGAACATACGACAATTCTTTTCCCGGTGCCATTTTCGTAGGTCACGTGAATGATGTACTGTCCTTTTTGCAGGAACGCAAACTCCGGATTTTTCAACTGACTGCTTTCTATTTCCGCAGTATACGGTGTCTGTGCTCCAACACAAAACAGAGCCATTACCAGCAAAACAACCGCTAAAAATACGTGGATAAATTGTATGGGATATCTCTTCTGCATCCTGTTCCCCCTTAACGTAAAATAACCGGATGATCATAAACCATCCGGTTACTGTTATGCTGCTAATCTTCCAGGAATCCCTTGTAGTTACGTACAAGCATCTGAGATTCTACCTGCTTCATGGTCTCCAGTACTACACTTACGATAATGATCAGGCTGGTACCGCCGAAGGATACGCTTGCACCGAACACACCGTTGAAGAAGTACGGGATCA
>CAKRRU010000154.1 GCA_934394515.1 uncultured Acetatifactor sp. | reverse complement strand
TAATTGTGGCTTTACAACAAATCGACGCTAAGATGCTTTCCAAGATGTTCTTAGCCGGCGCCAAGAATTTAGAGAATAAGAAGGAATGGATCAACGAGCTGAACGTATTCCCCGTTCCCGACGGAGATACCGGAACCAATATGACCATGACGATTATGTCTGCGGCAAGAGAAGTTTCCGCTTTGGGCGAAGATGCTGACATGGCTGCTCTGTGCAAAGCTATTTCCAGTGGTTCTCTGCGTGGTGCCAGAGGTAACTCCGGTGTTATCCTGTCCCAGCTGTTCCGTGGTTTTACCAAGAGCATTAAAGAAGAGCAGGTACTGGATATTCCTGTTTTGTCCCGTGCATTTGAGAAAGCAGTGGAAACCGCATATAAGGCTGTTATGAAGCCGAAGGAAGGTACGATCCTTACGGTAGCAAGAGGTGCTTCCGATAAAGCAAAGGAGCTGTGCGAAGATGGTGCAGAGGATCTGGAGCAATTTCTGGGAGCTGTGATCGAGCATGCCCGCTATGTGCTGAGTCAGACTCCCGAGATGCTGCCCGTATTAAAGCAGGCAGGTGTAGTGGATTCCGGCGGACAGGGTCTGGTAGAAGTATTAAGTGGTGCGTATGATGCATTTTTAGGCAAAGAGATTGACCTGACCGTGGCACCCGCAGATACCGCAAAGGCAGAAGATACCAAGAGTTCTCTGGAAGTACAGGCAGAGTCAGAAATCAAGTTCGGATATTGCACCGAATTTATCATTCTGTTAAACAAGCCTTTCAATGTAAAAGCAGAGATGGATTTCAAGGCATTCTTAGAGTCCATCGGTGATTCTATTGTATGTGTTGCGGATGACGATGTGGTCAAGGTACATGTACATACCAATGATCCCGGTCTGGCCATCCAGAAGGCATTGAAGTATGGTGCATTATCTAATATGAAGATCGACAATATGCGCTTAGAGCATCAGGAGAAGCTGTTCAAGCTCTCCGAGAAGGAAGCAGCACAGAAGAAGGCTGAGGAAGAGAAAGCTGCACAGCCTCCTAAGGAAGTCGGTTTCCTGGCAGTATCTGTAGGTGACGGCTTAAGCGAACTGTTCAAGAGTCTCGGTGTGGATTATATCATCGAGGGTGGACAGACTATGAACCCCAGTACCGCAGATATTCTGGATGCAGTAGACAAGGTAAATGCAAAGACGATCTTCGTTCTTCCGAATAACAAGAATATCATTCTGGCAGCCAATCAGGCGGCGGAACTGATGACAGATAAGGAACTTTTAGTCATTCCCACCAAGACCATTCCTCAGGGTATCACTGCTGTGATCAATTTTGTTCCCGAACTGTCTTTGGAAGAGAATGAAGAGACCATGCTTCGCGAGATTAAGAATGTCAAGACCGGCCAGGTTACCTATGCGGTACGTGATACCGTAATCGATGACAAAGAGATCAAGAAGGATGACTTCATGGGCATCGGTGACCAGGGCATCGTAGCCGTCGGTACCGACATGGTAAAAGTAACCCGTGATATGATTGCAGAACTTGTGGATGAAGATTCCGAACTCATCAGTGTATACTACGGCTGTGACGTAGCAGAGGATGCGGCAGAAGCACTGCGTGCAGACTTAGAGGATGCTTATCCTGCCTGCGATATCGAATTGCAGTACGGCGGACAACCTATTTATTACTATACTGTTTCTGTAGAGTAAATGGAAAGTTAGTGAAATAATAATAGCCCTTTGTAGCATATAAGAAATGTGCCAGTTTTTCTTATATGCTACTAGGGCTATTCGTTTCAAAAAAACTCCATTTATAATAGCTTTTATGAAATGTAGAATTCCTGGAGTGGCAGAAGCCCCTCCGGGAGTTCTGTTTGTATTTAAAACGTCAATTTCTGTGAAAAAAATACAAAAACATGAGATTTTGCTATGTAAAAAGTCTCAATTTTCGCTACATAAGCAAAATAAAGAAATTACGTACAAAAATTCCTTATTTAAGAACTTTTTTGTACGTAATTCATTGTTTTGAGGCTTTTTACACCAAACTAACTTTTCATTTAAATAGAAAAGAGGGACTGGGATGAGTGATGCAATTCCTGTGAATAGAATAAAAGGCGTAGGAGAGAAGACCGCTGCTTTATTTGGTAAAATCAATGTATTTACCGTAGATGATCTGATCGGACATTACCCAAGAGATTATGAAACCTATGATGCTCCGGTATCTATCCGGGAAGCGGTTCCCGGGAAGCTTCAGACCATCTACGGACAGATCACAGCAATTCCCAACGCAAAGAAAGTGCACAACCTGTCGATCCTGAACGCTGTATTGAAGGACGGCAACGGGGACTCCATTCAACTTACCTTCTTCAATATGCCATTTTTGAAAAAGGTATTGAAGCCGGGTGGATTCTATCTGTTCCGTGGTCTGGTACAGCAGCGGGGAACTCATAAGATCATGGAGCAGCCCAGGATGTTTACCTGGGACGAGTATCAGAAAAAGACCGGGAGACTCCTGCCCAGATATGCCCTGACAAAAGGACTGACCAACCAGACCGTACAAAAATCCGTAGCACAGGCGCTGGAATACTATCCTCCGGAAAAAGAATATCTTCCGCAGTCTGTACTTGAAAATCACCCCATGCTTTCCCACAGGGAAGCCATCAATTCTCTGCATTTTCCGGAGAACAGAGAGGAACTGTTATCCGCCAGAAGCCGCATGGTATTCGAGGAATTCTTTTCCTTTCTGCTGGTTCTCAGGAAAAATAAAGATCTGGCTGCAAAAACAGAGAACCATTTTCCTATGTATGAGACAGCTGATACTGTAAGATTCCTGGAGCAGCTTCCGTTTCCTCTGACAAAAGCACAAAAGAAGGTGTGGGGAGAACTCCGGGAGGATATGGGAAGCCCTTATGCCATGAACCGTCTGATCCAGGGAGATGTAGGATCCGGTAAGACGATCCTTGCGGTACTGGCATTGCTTATGTGTGCGGCCAACGGTTTTCAGGGAGCTTTGATGGCACCTACGGAAGTGCTTGCCGTACAACATTTTGAGACCATTTCCGGTTACGTAAAAGAATACGGTATTGCGTTCCGTCCGGTGCTTTTGACCGGCTCCATGACGGCAAAGGAAAAGCGGGAAGTTTACGCAAAAATCGCTTCCGGAGAAGCCAATCTGATCATCGGGACCCATGCCCTGATCCAGGAAAAAGTAGAATACGCCTCCCTGGCTCTGGTAGTAACGGATGAGCAGCACCGGTTCGGGGTCAGGCAGAGGGAAACGTTGGCTGCAAAGGGCAAAGAGCCCCATGTGCTGGTCATGAGTGCCACCCCCATACCGCGGACACTGGCAATTATCCTGTACGGAGATCTGAAGGTTTCTGTTATTGATGAACTTCCCGCTAACCGCCTGCCCATCAAAAATTGCGTGGTAGGCACATCCTATCGGCCGAAAGCCTATGAATTTATCGCAAAAGAAATAGCTGCGGGAAGACAGGCCTATGTCATCTGCCCTATGGTGGAAGAGGGAGAATCGGAGGATCTGGAAAACGTAGTGGATTACACAGAAAAACTCCGGGCTGCATTGCCGTCTTCCGTACAGGTAGCCTATCTTCATGGAAAAATGCGCCCTGCCGATAAGAACCGGATCATGGAAGAATTTGCAAACAAGGAGATTGATGTCCTGGTTTCTACCACTGTGATCGAAGTCGGCATCAATGTTCCCAATGCCACGGTAATGATGGTGGAGAACGCCGAGCGTTTCGGTCTGGCACAGCTACATCAGCTGCGTGGCCGTGTGGGACGTGGAGAATTCCAGAGCTATTGTATTTTCATCAGTACCTCCGAGACCAAAGAGACCATGGAACGTCTGCAGATCCTGAACCATTCTAACGACGGTTTCCATATTGCCTCCGAGGATCTGAAACTGAGAGGCCCCGGTGACATCTTCGGGATCCGGCAGAGCGGTGAGTTTTCTTTTGTACTGGGAGATATCTATACGGATGCATCACTGTTAAAGGAGGCTTCTGAAGCCGTAGATACGCTGTTATGCTCAGATCCGGAACTGAGCAGCGAAGACACGCTGCCGTTGCGGCAATATTTTGAGGAACATCGCTCGGCAAATATGGTTGACTTTCGGACCATCTGACAGTAAAATTACTTTTAGGTTCAAAGTTTCAAACTGCGAATCGGGTAATTTCTGCAAAATAATGCAAAGGGAAGGTTTAGATACCAAATGGCAAAAATAGCGATTGTAACAGACAGCAACAGCGGTATTACACAGGCGGATGGGAAAAAGCTTGGAATTTATGTGCTTCCCATGCCTTTTATGATCAATGAAGAGACTTTTTATGAGGATATTGACCTGACACAGGAGCAGTTTTATGAGAAATTGAAATCCGGCGCCAATATTGCCACCAGCCAGCCGTCTCCTGACAGTGTCACCAGCCTGTGGGACAAGCTTTTACAGGAATATGACG
>CAKRRU010000153.1 GCA_934394515.1 uncultured Acetatifactor sp. | reverse complement strand
GTCTGTCCAGTTCTGCAAATTTCGTCTTAAGCTTCTGCAAACATCGGGGTGGACAGGTATCTGTCACCGGAGTCGGGAAGCAATGCTACGACTGTTTTGCCTGCATTTTCAGGGCGTTTTGCGATCTGTGCTGCTGCATACAGAGCTGCACCGGAGGTGATTCCTACCAGGATACCTTCCTTATGTGCGATCAGACGGCCGGTGGTAAATGCCTGATCTGTGGTCACGGTAAAGATTTCATCATAAATGCCGGTATTTAATACAGAAGGAACGAATCCTGCACCGATACCCTGCAGCTTATGAGGTCCGGGCTGTCCGCCGGAAAGTACGGGAGAGTCGGCGGGCTCTACCGCTACGATCTTCACATTCGGATTCTTGGACTTTAAATAAGTACCGATACCGGTCACGGTTCCGCCGGTACCAACACCTGCTACAAAGATGTCAACCTTGCCGTCAGTATCTTCCCAGATCTCGGGACCTGTAGTCGCTGCATGTGCGGCAGGGTTTGCAGGGTTATCGAACTGTCCGAGGATCACAGCGCCCGGAATGGTTTTCTCGAGTTCCTCTGCCTTGGCGATGGCGCCCTTCATGCCTTTGGCACCTTCAGTCAGCACCAGTTCTGCACCGTAAGCCTTCAGGAGATTCCGGCGCTCCACGCTCATGGTCTCGGGAAGGGTTAAAATAGTTCTGTAGCCTTTGGCTGCTGCCACACTTGCCAGACCGATACCGGTGTTACCGGAGGTAGGCTCGATAATGGTGGAACCTTCTTTTAAGATACCTTTCTTCTCAGCGTCCTCGATCATTGCAAGTGCGATTCTGTCCTTAACGCTTCCTGCGGGATTGAAGTACTCCAGCTTTGCCAGAAGTTCTACGCCTTCGATATTCTGGTCTTTCAAGTAGTTGTTTACTTTTAAAAGGGGTGTATGTCCGATCAGCTGGGTTGCGGATGTGTAAATCTTGCTCATAATATTATCCTCCTTAAATTTGAAAATTGTATCGTTTTTGTTTTCCTACTTATCTGATAGGGATGTTATGGATTTATACTATACTATTCCGCTAGGAATGTCAACAATTATTTTTAAAAATTTTTGAGAGTTGTGCCGTGGGACGGAAAATGGTATGATTTAGATAATAAGTCCGTAGGGACTACTGGGTTATTGTCATATTTCAGGGAAATATTGTAATATAAAATATATGATGTCGTGGTCAAATATATTAAATCAGAAGGAGCCACTCAACTACATGGCAGATAAAATTTACCGCATTCCTACTATATATAATACCATAAAAAGAGACACAGCACCGCTGACGGTCCGGGTGCCGGGATCAAAGAGTATCACGAACCGAAGTCTCCTGCTGGCTATGCTGGCGGATGGGGAGTCTACGCTGCGGGGTGTGTTGTTCTCCGATGATTCCAGACATTTCCTGCAGTGTGTACAGAATCTGGGATTTGAAACAACGGTAGACGAGGATACCTGTGTAGTCACTGTAAAAGGTCTCGGTGGGGAAATCCCCTGTCCCAAAGCTTCCCTGAATGTAGGCAGTGCCGGAACCGCCGCCCGTTTTCTGACGGCTGTGTTAGGTGTCTCAGAAGGAATTTTCCACATGGATGCCTCCGAACAGATGCGCCGGCGCCCCATGGCTCCACTCCTGTCCTCTCTTGTGGAACTGGGCTGCGAAGTGGCATGTGAAGGAGCAGATGGTCATTTTCCTTTTACATTGACAGCCCACGGTTTCAGGCAGGATCATATCTCCATCGACATCGGGCACAGCAGTCAGTTCCTCAGCGCGCTGCTGATTGCTTCGACTTTGTCTTCGGAAGATTTTACGATTCAGGTAGAGGGCACCCACGGGATGGCGTATATCGAAATGACACAGAAGATGATGGAGCAGTTCGGTGTCTGCGTGGAACATCCCGCCCCGGATCAGTTCCGCATCTGTGCCGGGCAGCAGTATACCGCACTGGATTATCAGATTGAACCGGATGTCTCCGCTGCCTGCTATTTCTATGCCATGGTACCGCTTCTGGGTATCCCGGTATGTGTAGAGCATGTGCATTTTGAAAGCCTGCAGGGAGATGTGGAATTCTTACATATTTTAGAGAAAATGGGCTGTACTGCGCAGGAAACAGACAACGGCGTTCTCCTGCTGCCTCCCACAGAGCAGACTAACCCCGGGTCAGAATTTCCCGGTTTCCACGGCATCACGGTGGATATGTCCTCCTGTTCCGATCAGGCGATCACACTGGCAGCCATCGCACCGTTTGCCGACAGCCCCACCTGTATCCGGGGCATCGGGCACATCCGTTTTCAGGAAAGCGACCGCATTCATGCCATCTGCACAGAGCTGACCCGCATGGGTATCCGCTGCGAAGAAGCACAGGACAGCATCACCATTTATCCCGGGATGCCCAAGCCCTGCACCGTAGAAACCTACGATGACCACCGCATGGCCATGGGCTTTGCCCTGACCGGACTGCGGGCGGAAGGCATCGTGATCGACGATCCCGGATGCTGCCGCAAGACCTTTGAGAATTATTTTGAAGTGTTGGAGCAGGTGATTACGGAGATTACTACAAAGTCTCCCGGTACACCCGCATGACATTCTTCCAGAATATTCCATCCAGCTGGCTTTCTGTAAAGCCGGCTGTTTTTAATCTGTCCCACAATGCAGGCATTGCCTCTGCACCGGGAATTGCCGGGTTCACCGGAATGCCATCGAAGTCACTGCCAAGTCCCAATACCTCTATGCCGCCGACATCAGTGATATGTTTCGCCTGACGCACGATGGCTTCCCACAGAGTCTCCGGATCCTTGCTTCCGCCGTCCAGCAGGAATTTATCATAATAATTAAGTCCCATGCAGCCGCCCCGCTCTGCCAGTTTGCGGATTCTCTTGTCGGTGAGGTTACGAAGAGAGGAGCATACGGCTCTTGCATTGGAATGGCTGGCCACGAAGGGCTTCTTTGAGCATTCCCACACGGCATCAAATCCGGCATCCGACAGGTGGGAAACGTCCGGGATCATACCAAGGCGCTCCATCTCTATGACGAAATTACGGCCTGTCTCTGTCAAACCATGTACCTCATCCACAAGGTCTGTCACCACATCCCCACCACCGGATCCGCATTTTCCGGTCTTCCGGGTCTTCTCCGGAACCGTTTTCTCCCTCGGGCTGCCATCTTCATCTCCCCTGCTCTGCCCCAGGCTGCGGCACGTGGCAGGCCACCCCAGTTCATTCTGATAATTCCAGGTGATCGTCAGCATCCGTACCCCCATTCCGTACAGTTCCCGCAGTCTCTCTATACTGCCGCTGCAGACGGCACCCTCCTCCACCGTTAAAAGTGCTGACATTTTACCATTCATCTCATTCCGTAAGATATCTTCATAGCAAAACACCGGTGCAATTACATCTTTATTGTTCTCCAGTTCACTCCGATAAACCTCATACAGTGCACACAGACGCACCCAGGGTGTCGATACTCCCACCTTCCACGCATCTACCCGGTTCTGTTTCCGCAGGGGCAGCAATGTCTGCTCACTATCCGTCCACGGAGCGCACTTTCCGATATCCACGAACAAGGCAAAATTCTGCAACAGATAACCACTCTGCCGCATCCGCTCCAGATCCAGTTGTCCTCTGTTTTTCATAAGCCCGTCACTTGGCTCTGAGCAGCCACCCGGCTCTGCATCCGCCAGTTCCGATATAGTATCGCAATGCATGTCTATGATCTTCATTTTCCTTATCCCCTATGAAAAAGGGAATATCCACAGCACTATGTTCCTGCCATGAATACTCCCTCTTGCTTTCTTTGTTCAGTTTATGCTGTTTTCAGTCAAAAAAGTCTTAGTTCTCCTGACCCTTTACTGCGAAGCATACGCCGGTGTCATCAGGCTTGTCCTCATCAAACTTATAATCCTTACCGGGCAGAATGGCATTCAAAATGATACCGGTCAGAGCGCCGACTGCCAGTCCGGACAGGCTGATGGTGATCTCGCCGATGTGGAATGCGATAGCACCTGCCGCACTGTAATTGATACCGATAGACAGTACCAGGATCAGAGCTGCGATGATGACATTGCGGCTCTTGGTGAAGTCTACCTGAGTCTCTACGATGTTACGGACACCGACTGCGGAGATCATACCATACAGTACCAGGGATACACCACCGCAGGTAGCGGTAGGCATACATCCGATCAGTGCTGCCACCTTCGGGGAGAAGGAGAACAGTACTGCAAAGCCTGCTGCAATACGGATAACTCTGGGATCGAATACCTTGGTCAGAGACAGTACACCGGTGTTCTCACCGTAAGTGGTATTCGCAGGAGCGCCGAACAGGGATGCTATAATGGTAGCCAGGCCATCACCTAACAGAGTACGATGCAATCCGGGCTCCTTGATATAGTTAATACCAACGGTGGAAGAAATAGCGGAGATATCTCCGATATGCTCTACCATGGTAGCCAGTGCGATCGGCATAATGGTGATCACGG
>CAKRRU010000152.1 GCA_934394515.1 uncultured Acetatifactor sp. | reverse complement strand
TTCGATACCGAGTGCGATCCTCAGAACAGCAGCAAGATCCGTGCTACCAACGTTACTGTTGTAGCTTAATAGCAAGGTAAACCAAAAGGATCAGTCCGATGGACTGATCCTTTTTTGTTATATCACGATTCGCATCTTCGATGCTCTCCGCTGCTTTGCAGCCGCTTGGTTTTCCTTACGGCTCATTATTTAAAGTTCTGCCACCGCTCCTTGGGGATCTCCGGTTTCGTCACGAGGCATTCCGGATCCGGTGCCAGCACATGTCTTACTACCCGAAAAACCGTTTTGGCATCACAAAGCAGGCACTTTGCATCTCCAAATTGCACCTCACTCACTGCGCCGCACTCCAAAAGTGCTCTGTTCAGTTTGACAAAGTCTTCCGAAATATGAGGCTGCTTAGGATTATAATGTTTTCTCATATACACAGTTTTTTTGGTTCCGTCCGGCAAAACTGTGATCAGTTTCATAGGGCAGTCTGCCAGCCTGTTCGGTACATTCAGGACTTCTTCCACGCTGTGAATATAGGTATTACGCTCATGCCCTACGCCGACTAACAGAATCTTTCCGCCGCAATCCTTCAACCGGTCATAGGCTCCGCCCGGCGTACAGGGCGTATTATTTTCTTCCTCTCCTGCCAAATATTCCGCAGCGTTTTTCCCGAATCCCGCCATGCTGTGCGTGGGATGCAGAGAGCGCACCACACCTGCCCTCTGCCGGAACAGATTCGTCAGAAGTCCCACGCAGGAAGGCGTCGTGCGATAATCATACACCGTTTGCTCCACATTCACATTCGCCCAGGTATGCGTCGGCAACAAAAGCAACCCTTCCGCAAAATATTCCATCCAGACATCCAGCACGGTATCCGCGCCGCCTTCCACTTCTCCTATGGATTTCATGGAGGAATGGATCAGAATCGTCTCCTCTCCTGTCAGTCCCATGGCTTCCAATTGCTTTTTCAGGTTATCTTTCGTATACATGATCTTCTCCTGCATTTTCTACATTTTTAAATTTCTACATTTTTCCAAATTGTTATTGACTTTTTTTCTCAAATAAGGTACTATAGCTTCACGTTCCGGAAAACTGAATATACTACCTATGAGGGAGTAGTTGGCAGCTTTTTTATCTTAACAGAAGGCTGTGAGGATATCAACATAATGATGCTGTGTCTGGACAATGCATCTGGTATCTTCGAAGCAATGATTGCGATAATGAGACTCATAGACAATGGATACAAATTATTTTGCATCTATTGTCTGTGAGTTTTTTTATGAGACAAATGACAAAATGCAAATGGGAAAGAGAGGAACTTGAAATGGATCTGCTCAGTTTATTTATTCTTGCCGTAGGATTGTCTATGGACGCTTTCGCCGTATCGATCTGTAAGGGACTTGCTATGGATCGCGTCACCTTAAAAAAGGCCGGTATCGTAGGCTTATGGTTCGGAGGCTTCCAGGCGCTGATGCCTGCCATCGGGTATCTGCTCGGCAGCCAGTTCGAACAATTTATCACCGCCATCGATCACTGGATTGCCTTTATCCTGTTAGGTATCATCGGCGCTTCCATGATCAAAGAGGCTCTGTCCAAGGACGAAGAACACGCTACCGCTTCTCTGGACATGAAAACGATGTTCCTGTTAGCCGTTGCCACCAGCATTGACGCCCTGGCTGTCGGCGTGACTTTCGCATTTTTACAGGTTAATATCCTTGCCGCAGTGCTCTTCATTGGCATGACCACACTGATTCTCTCCATGATTGGTGTCAAGGTCGGCAATATCTTCGGTCTGCGTTATAAGACGAAAGCAGAAATCGCAGGCGGTGTGATTCTGATCCTTATGGGCATCAAGATTCTGCTGGAGCATCTGGGAATACTGGGATAATCGCTTCCGGCACAAAACTGTCAAAGATGTAAATATCAAAATGTTTTCTCGCCTCATCCAGCTCCGCCTGACTCTTGATGGTCCAGGCAGCTGCCATATTATGATACAGTCCTCTGCAAAGCTTTCTGGACAGAATCTCAGGATAATGATGATTGTATGCCACGAAATCCGGTTTGGTCAGGAAGTTCAACAACAAATTCTGCAATACGAAATACAATACCCCGACATACTCTCCCTCTTTCAGGAAAGCATCCGACAGCTGCCCCCGCACCAGATCCGGATGGTTCCTGCGATACCAGCGGACACCCAGGGGATTAAAGGACTCCATGCAATACATGCCCTGGTACGCCCGTAACATCTTGTCCGCGATCGGACACAGAGACAAATCGGTGCGCTCAATCTTAAATTCCACGATCAGAGGCACCTTTCCGTCCACCAGTTTCAATACATCCTCGAACCTCGGAATCTTTTCCTCTGAATCGCACAGATGAAACTGCTGTAATTCTTCATAGGTATAATCGCATACTTTTCCTTCGCCGCCGCAGACTCTCTTTAATGTAAAATCGTGAAATACCACGGGAATCTTGTCCTTCGTCAGCTGAATGTCCAGTTCGATGCCGAAGCCTGCTTCCACAGCTTTCCGGAATGCCGCCAAGGAATTCTCCGGAGCCTGTGTTGCATTATCATGCAGGCCTCTGTGCGCATAAAGCCATTCTTTGAAAGGGGTTGTGTCCGGCTTGTGCAGCATCCTCGGCATAATCATGAGAAAATACAAAACTGCGAGAACTGCCAAAATAATCAATAAGATCCATACTACTTTCATTCCTATAACCTTCTGTCTTCCTGTAACTTTTTACAGCGAATCCACTCCGGTTTCCTCACCGGTATGGATTCGCTGCCTTTTACTTTAATCCACTACTCTTCCATTTTCAAGTGGGTATTTCTTAATATTCTCCAAAAAAATCACAACACATTTGCCAAATTGTATCCTACTGTCTGTTATATGCCAAAGCTATCTGTATCAATCATCCACGTCAAAGTTCTCCAGAACGCTCTCCTTTTTCTGTGGCTTCACATCACCGTGACGCACCTGTGTCATGGTCAGGAATGCCATCAGGGAGAAGAACAGTGCATAAGGGAACAGGGTGTTGTAAGATACCTTTTCCAGTAAAAATCCTGACAGTACCGGAGTCAGGATCTGTGCCGCCATGGAAAATGTATAATAGGTTCCGGTGAATTTGCCCACATCACTGCCGCTACTCATAGCCACGATCATGGGATAGGAATTGACATTGATTGCCGCCCATGCCACACCGATCAGCGCAAACGCAAGGTTGACAATGGGGTGATATTCTCTGGCAAAAATAGCTGCACCATAGCAGGCTGCCATCAGGAGCACACCGCCCATAATCGTTTTCTTACGACCAATCTTCGCCGAAATGCTTCCGATAGGGATATAGCTGAAAATAGCTGCCACCGTTGCCACCATCAAACAGTTGGCAAAGCTGCCGCCTTCCATCTTCCATACCACTTTCGTGTAACGGGAAAATGCTGTCGTCACGGCGTTGTATGCGGTGAACCACAGGAAAATAGATGCCAGCATGAAATACATACTGCGCTTTACGTCCTTCGGCATCCCCTTACTGTTGTCATTCTTTGCATCCGCAATATTTTCTGTTGCTTTGCCCGCTTTCTCAAGCGCCTCTGTTTTGCCATTGTCAGCCACAGCCTCAATCTCGCCTGCAGCTTCCACCCCCTCAGCCATCGCCTGCTCTTCTGCTTTTGATACGCCGGCTGCTTCCGCTTTTTCTACTTCCTCGCGCAGCTTATTTTCCCGGATGGTAATGACCAGGATACCCACGGCGATTGCCATGACAGCTGCAATGCTTGCAAACAGCGGCAGATAATCCGGTGTATCCCCCTTACCGACCAGTACCTTGATCATGATCAGCGCATAGACACCGCCGACGGCTCCCATGAGATTGATCACCGCATTGGCACGGCTGCGCAGGTGATTCTGTGTTACATCCGGCATCAGCGCCACCGCCGGAGAGCGGTACAGTCCCATGGATACCAGTGTAAAGAACAACACGCCCAGGAAAATCCACTGATTGCTGAAGGATTCTCCGGTGCTCCATCTTGCTTTTTCCGCATTGTCGATCACCGGCAGCAGCAACATGAAGATTACCGCCAGAATCGTACCTACAATGATAAACGGCATTCTTCTCCCCAGTTTCGTATGTACCTTATCCGACAGCATACCGAATACCGGCAGCAGAAAAATGGCCAGCACATTGTCCAATGCCATGACCGCACCTGTCATAGTCTCGCCCAGATGATACGTATTCTGCAGGATCAGGGGAATGATGTTGTCATACATCTGCCAAAAGGAGCAGATACTCAAAAATGCCAGTCCGATCAGAAACGTTCTTTTGTAATTTAATTTTGTTTCCATAAGAAAACCTCCCAAGTTGATATTTTCATTGTAGCAGAGTCATACATTCCCCGCAATCTCTCCGGGTAAAATCTATGTAATATTTGACAACGTTTCGTTCCGGAAGATATCGAAACGTCCAAATGATTCCCACATGCTTTTGCAAACACGCAAATCGGTCACGAAGTGAACGCAGACATCATAACACTGCTCTGTGAATAGTAGAGTCCTGCGATTGCCGTATTTCACTGAATTCTTGCACTTTTTCCTTGAAATATGCGGTACTTTATGTATAATGGTAAGGGTGACTTTGTAACACATTTAATTAGTAGAAAATCAAGAGGTTTCAGAATGATCAGTGCAAACAACGTAACTTACCGTGTGGGTAAGAAAGCATTATTCGAAGATGTCAACATCAAGTTTA
>CAKRRU010000151.1 GCA_934394515.1 uncultured Acetatifactor sp. | reverse complement strand
ATCACGATACCTCTGCCGGGATAAGCATTGCTTTTCAGTTCCTGTTCCAGTTGTAACATAGTTTTTCCTCCGTTTACTATATATCGCGTAACTATTCAGAACCTCATTCGTAAAATCGCATTTTCGGTGCGGTTTTAGGTTACGGACTCTGAATAGTTGCAAAAAACCGCCTAAGCACCAGAAATAGACGGTGCCCAGGCGGTCGGCTTTCATTATTCTACACTCCCTGTGGGTATCTCCACTGCAGCAGGCTGCGTTCCGCCAGTCGTGTAGCTGTAATCATAGTAGCATGGTTCCCATTACTTTGGCAAGGGGGTTTTGATGATTTTGTTGCTTCCGTAACAGTTCTGCCCCAAAACATTCATAAAAGCGTCTGCTGCGCAGCCGTCGCTGCTTTGCAGCTCATCTTTTATTCATGTTTTGGGCGCTCCGCTCATAGAATGACAAAAGCGGCTCTTTGTGTGCAAGCACCCAACGCCTCTTTTGTCATTCTATAGCTGAACTGTTACTTCACATATTTTGCCTCAAAAGCATGTCTCTCCATCGGACGGTCAAAATAGTAGCCCTGAATATATTTTACCTTCATGCCCTGGAGCACCTTGAACTGTGCCGGTGTCTCGATACCTTCCACGCAGACGCTCACGCCGATGGTCTCCGCCAGCTCCGCCACCATTTTGATAAAGGACTGGGAATAAGCGTCCTCCGCCAGATCCTTGACGAAGCTCTGGTCCACCTTGATGACATCAATGGGAATCTCACGGATATGGTTCAGGGACGAATAACCGGTTCCGAAATCATCCAGCGCCAGAGATACGCCCAATGCTTTGATCCGGTTCAGGATCTCTTTCATACGTTCCATATCATTGATGGCAAGGCTCTCCGTTACTTCCAGTGTCAGATTTTTCGGTGACAGCCCGGTATCCTGCAGCGCTTTTTCCACAGTCTCCACGATATCCGGCTGCAAAAGCTGTACCACCGAGAGGTTGACATTCACCTTATAATTCGGATAGCCCGAATCATTCCATCTCTTGCAGCGGGTGCATGCCTCCGTCAGCACATAATTGCCGATGGGATTGATCAGTCCCAGATATTCCGCCAGAGGTATAAATTCCGCAGGCGAGATAAATCCCAGCTTTGCACTGTTCCAGCGGATCAGCGCCTCGGCTCCGGCGCATACATCCTTTCCACCCTGAATATTGATGATGGGCTGATAATATACTTCAAACTCGCGATAGCCTTCCACCGTGGCATCACGCATATTCTTTTCCATATCCAGACGGCGGCCCGATACGGAATCGATGCCCTCACGGTAGGTCGCCACACGGTTTTTTCCGGTCTTCTTCGCTTCGTACATGGCTATATCTGCTTTTTTGATCAGATCCGCCACAGAATCTCCGGCATCCGGGAAAATTACGATACCCATACTCATGGTACAATAATAATCCGCATCCTTCAAAAACCAGGGCTTACTGAAGATCTTTTTGATGTCCTCCACGATTTTTTCGAAACGGGGATAACTTTCCGGCGGGATCACAATGACAAATTCATCACCGCCCATACGGTAACAGGTATTTTCGATACCATTGATCCGTTTCAAAGCGTGGGAAATGGATTTTAACAGCACATCGCCGTACTGGTGTCCCAGACCGTCATTGATATGTTTGAAATCATCCAGATCCATGTACAGCAGTGCACCTTCACCACCGGTCTTTTTTGCCTGATCGATCTGTCTTGCCAGGTCTCTCTCACAGCACATGCGGTTATACAGTCCCGTAAGGAAATCCGTATAAGCCTGCTGCTCGATCCGTCGCTGATACAGCTTTTTATCCGTAATATCATACAGCGAATACAGGTTGGCCTTCTTGCCGTCGACCCAGGCAATTTCCTTGCACAGAAGATCATACCAGGTCTCCTTTTCCGCATGATATACCACGCTGACGGCTCTTGATTTGTCCTTCCGGACACTTGACTGCAAAAGCGCATCAAAATTATGATCCATCAGTTCTTTCGCAAAGGTATTCTTTAAAATCTGATTGGCAAAAAGCATCCGTCCGGTATTCTGATCTGTCACATAAATGGCACAGCCTACATTGTCCAGGATCTCTTCCAGTGCCGCATAAGAACCGGCCAGGGAGTTTTTCTGAATTCTCCTGGTCAGAATACTCTGCAGGATTTTCACCGCATCCGCCGTGAACTTGATCTCCGCCATGCTCCAGACATGACCCTGTTTCCTGTGATTCAGGGACAATACCATATTGCCGCTCTCTTCCTTCAGGATAGGGAAGATCATCACGGCCTTCATTCCGATCTCTTCGATCTCTTTCGAGCCAATATTATCCATACTGTCCGTAGAGATCACCAGCGGCTTTTCCACATGGAGAAAAGAGTTGACCGCAATGCCGTTTGTCTTGTCAAAATAAGAGATCTGTCCGGATGCCCGCCACTCACAGACGACATTCATCGTATCCGTGTCTGAATGCAGCTGAAAAATTTCCGCCGTATCTATCTTCAGATGCTCCGACAATATCTTCAGCCACTTATTCATGGCAAGTTCGATCTGTTCATCGCTGTCCAGAAGCTGCACGATCTCCGTGGTTGCCTCGATGGTATGAAAATTGCGGCTCATCTCTTCTTCCGCATATCTGCTTCTTCTGCTCTCCGCTTCCGCACTGAAACAGGAAATGCGGTCTCTGTAAATATCCGCACTGGTGTCCCTGAGCAGATCCAGGATCTGATAGAAAGAGATCGTATCTATCTTCTTCAGATCATATACCTGCCAATATAAAATCGTATTATTTTCTACATTTACAGCCACTGCCGCCACATGCCCGCCGTCCGACAGTTCTTCTACCACCTGCTCCTCCAGCGAACCCGCCTGCACTCTGTCCAGTGCCTGCTCTGCTTTTCTGCGATACTCCGAAGCAATCGGATCTTCCCCATCCGATACTTTCCGGTTTTTACCCAAATACGGTTCTGTAACCATTTGCCGGTCTGCATCCAGGCATACTGCCATCACACCCGTCACTTTGCAAAATTCGTTCTGCAGATGCTGCAGCCGTTTGGGATCGATCAATTCACGAAACGAAATCTCAGCCACTTTAGTTTGCTCCCCTGCTTATTATCTTAGCTATTCGGAAACTTAGCTACTCAGAATACTGCCCATGATTTCCGGGATACTTCTCCCTCAAACAGTACTGTGATATTTATATCTTACCATGTGTACCTGAAATGATACAAGCTACTATTTTACATTTTTTACCATATTCGTTGAATTGCTTGAAAAATTCATATCTTTTTGTCAATTATTGCAAATCTTTTGAAGCTCAAATGATTTAAAAAAGAGACAACTGCAAGCCCGACCTGCAATCGTCCCTTTTTATTTATTGGTAACTATTCAGCTTACTTATCATCCACACTGTAGTTCGGAGCTTCCTTGGTGATATGGATATCATGAGGGTGGCTCTCCTTCAAGGATGCAGCGGAAATCTTCACAAATCTGCCGGTCTCCTTCAAGGTCTCGATATCCTGTGCACCGCAGTAGCCCATACCGGAACGGAGACCGCCGAGTAACTGGAATACGGTATCTTCCACGCTGCCCTTGTAAGCCACACGTCCTTCGACGCCTTCAGGAACCAGTTTCTTCGCATTTTCCTGGAAATAACGATCCTTACTGCCGTTCTCCATCGCTGCGATGGAACCCATGCCACGATAAACCTTATATTTTCTTCCCTGGAACAGCTCGTATTCTCCCGGGCTCTCCTCGCATCCTGCGAACATGGAACCCATCATACATACGTTACCGCCGGCTGCGATTGCCTTGGTAATATCTCCGGAATACTTGATACCGCCGTCAGCAATGATAGGAATACCGTATTCTTTTGCCACATTGTAACAGTCCATGATAGCGGATACCTGAGGTACACCGATACCTGCAACGACACGGGTGGTACAGATGGAACCGGGTCCGATACCTACCTTAACGGCATCTGCACCTGCTTCGATCAGAGCTCGGGTAGCATCGCCGGTAGCCACGTTACCTGCGATGACCTGCAGATCGGGATATTTTTCCTTGATCATCTTCAGACAGTTCAATACGTTCTGGGAATGGCCATGTGCGGAATCCAGTACAATCACATCAACCTTGGCTGCTACTAATGCTGCCACACGATCCAGTACGTTAGCGGTGATGCCTACACCGGCACCGCAGAGCAGTCTGCCCTGGGAATCCTTTGCTGCCAGAGGATATTTGATGGTCTTCTCTATATCCTTGATGGTGATCAGACCCTTTAAGTTAAAGTCCTTGTCCACGATGGGGAGCTTTTCTTTTCTTGCTTTTGCCAGGATCTTCTTCGCCTCTTCCAGAGTGATGCCTTCGGGAGCGGTGATCAGGCCTTCGCTGGTCATGGACTCTTTGATTTTCTTGGTGAAGTCGGTCTCGAACTTCAGGTCACGGTTGGTGATGATGCCGACTAATTTTCTTCCCTCGGTGATGGGGACACCGGAGATACGGAACTTCGCCATCAGCGCATCTGCGTCTGCCAGCGTATGTTCGGGAGACAGAGAAAACGGATCGGTGATGACACCATTCTCGGAACGCTTTACCTTGTCTACCTCTTCTGCCTGTGCCTCGATAGACATATTCTTGTGAATGATACCGATACCACCCTGTCTAGCCATAGCGATTGCCATGCGATGCTCGGTAACGGTATCCATTCCTGCGCTCATCATAGGAATATTCAGCTTGATCTTCTTTGTCAGCCATGTGGTCAAATCCACCTGATTGGGGACTACCTGAGAATAAGACGGTACGAGCAGTACGTCATCAAA
>CAKRRU010000150.1 GCA_934394515.1 uncultured Acetatifactor sp. | reverse complement strand
TGGAAGGGATCAGAGTCAGATCCGCGTTCTCTTCCCCGCGGAACCAGAGGCGGACGCCGTGCTTTTGGCGTAACGTGCTGACGAACTGCAGGAGTTCATCGATGGTGCTTACTTTTTGTGTTAACATGATAGACCTCGTTCTTATTTTATCCTGGTTGGATGCCTGCGGATTGTTTTGCGCTACGCACTCTCACTTCTACGCTCCGCTTCGGTCCGTGCTAAACATGTGCCACTGGCACATAGCACCCTGCCCGCTATTCGCATATCGTGAAGCTTACGCTCCCCTTTTATGCTCATATCGGGGCGGGTCTCAAGGTCTTTCACCTACCTATGAGCAAGCTCATATGGGCTTAGACCTTTAGACCTTGGCATCATTTTATTATAGATGGTTTTTCGCAGTTGTACAAGTAGACATTCTGTGGTATGGTAAAAGAAAGAATACGGAAAACGTTTTTTACAGGAGACATGAAGAAAAGGGAAGGAGCAAGAATATGGCAAAGTGGCTTGACAATGCAATCTTTTATGAAATTTATCCGCAGTCTTTTCTGGATACCAACGGGGACGGTATCGGTGACTTCCAGGGTATCATAGAGAAACTGGATTATATTAAGAAACTGGGATGCAACGCAATCTGGATGAATCCCTGTTTCGAGTCTCCTTTCGGGGATGCGGGATATGATGTGTCGGATTATTATCAGGCAGCACCCAGATACGGAACGAATGCGGACTTAAAGCGTCTGTTCGCCGAAGTACATAAGCGTGACATGCATATCCTGTTAGATCTGGTGCCGGGGCATACGTCCGTGGCACATCCGTGGTTCAAGGAGTCCTGCAAGGCAGACCGTAATGAATTTACCGACCGTTATATCTGGACGGACAGCACATGGGGACAGCTGGAGAACATGGGAAGCCTGTGCGGTATCTCCGAGAGAGAGGGTTCTGTGATCGTGAACTTTTTTGCACACCAGCCGGCGTTAAACTACGGATTTTATAAAAAGACACAGAGCTGGCAGCAGGATCCCGATGATCCTGGTCCGAAAGCTACGTTAGCGGAGATGGAAAATGTCATGCGGTTCTGGATCGGCATGGGATGTGATGGTTTCCGTGTGGATATGGCGGGCTCCCTGGTGAAAAACGATGAGGACGGCAAGGGCACGATCGCATTGTGGAAAAAGGTGAGAAGCTTCCTCGATGAGGAATTCCCGGAGGCAGTACTGGTGTCCGAATGGGGAGAACCCGACAAATCTCTGCAGGGTGGCTTCCATATGGATTTCCTGCTGCATTTCGGACCTTCCCATTACAATGATCTGTTCCGTTGCGAGGAGCCTTTCTTCTCCGGCAGGGGAAAGGGGGACGTGTCCGTTTTCGTACAGAAATATAAGGAAAATTATGAAAAGGCAGAACGCAAGGGGCTGATCTGTATCCCTTCCGGCAACCATGATATGGATCGTCTGGCGAGAAGTATTCACGGCGAGGAACTGAAGGTGGCATTTGCTTTTCTGCTGTCCATGCCCGGTGCACCGTTCCTGTATTACGGGGATGAGATCGGCATGCGTTATGTGGAAAATCTGCATTCCGTGGAGGGAGGATACGGCCGTACCGGTTCCCGTTCTCCCATGCAGTGGGATCATACCACCAACGCCGGCTTCAGTGCGGCACCGAAGGAGAAGCTTTATATCCGTCAGGATGAGGCGGCAGACCGTCCTACCGTAGAAAAGCAGATGGCAGATCCGGATTCCCTGTACCATGAGATTCAGAAACTGACCAAGATTCGTCAGGCACACAGTGCATTATTAAACCGTGGTGAAATCGAATTTGTCTATGCCGAGGAGAACCGGTATCCGTTAGCGTATCTGAGAAGTGATGATAAGGAAAAGATTCTGGTCATCATCAATCCGGCGGACAGAGAGGTCAGCTTCGACGGAGACTATGCGGTAAAGGAAGCTTTGTATACCTTCGGTGGGGAAGCTGCATTTGCAGGCGGAAAGGTTACCGTGCCCGGGGGCAGTGCTGGATTTTATCTGTTGTAGTTTCCCGAACGCAATGGAAAAAAACGAGTAGGATAAGAAGCCTATCAGAAAGAAGAAAATTGCTATGACGCAAACGGGAGAGAACCCATGAAAAGGTTTCTGTCCCGTTTTTTGTGTATACGATTTGCCAAGTACAGATTTGTGCCTGTACAATAATCTGTATTTGGCAAAATTACTAAAAAATCTAACACAAATTTGGCTGTGGTTATGCGCTTAACCTTTGATTCTTACGGACTTTTATAATACCATAGCAGTAGAGGTAAAAGGGGAAAACCAAAGGAGGAAATGACAATGGATGAAAATAAGATCCGGATCGCCGATGTGGCGGAAGAACTGGGATTAAGCACGGCAACAGTCTCCAATGTGCTTCATGGCAAGACTCACAAAATGTCGGAAGCGACTATAAAACGTGTGGAACAGAAGCTGGAGGAGACGGGCTACATTCCGAATATGGCTGGAATATTGCTGGCACGGAACAATTCACGGATCATTGGCGTAGTGGTCAATGACGGAGAAAAATATGAGGGAAGAGTGCTGGAGGATGGCTTTGTCATGGCTTCCCTGAACGCGCTTTCCAGAGAGATGAACCGCAAGGGCTATTTTCTCATGGTCAAGACTACGGCAGACATCCGGGAAATCCCGGCATTTGCTTCTATGTGGAATATGGACGGACTGATACTGATGGGGTTCTGCGGAGCGGATTATGAGACATTGCGGGCGCATTCCCGGATTTCGTTTGTGGTCTACGACGGCTATCTGGAGGACACACCGGGAATCGTGAATCTGGTGATCGACCATTATGATGGTGGGTATCAGGCGGGACAGTATTATAAAAAGCTGGGACACACGAAGGCACTGTGTCTTGCGGATAATGAGATCTGCATGGACAAAGAGCGCATGGACGGTTTTACGACGGCATTTGCACCCGGAGAAGTAACCAGGTGGCGGATCCCCATGCTTGCGAAGGAGCGGCGAGCTTTTTATGAAGAACGGGAAGAAACATTAAGACGATCCGGGATCACGGCGGTATTTGCGGTGTCGGATTATTATGCACTGGATTTTATGCGGTTTGTGCAGGAAAAGGGGTGGAAGGTGCCGGAGGATATCCAGGTCATTGGGTTTGATGATAATGCTGCCAGCAGAGAGTCTGTTCCGGCACTGACCACCATCCATCAGGAAGCAGCACTGCGGGCACAGAAGGCCATTGCCTGTATTGAAGCTATGCGGGATCATGTGGACTGTGAGAGCCGGATCCTGCTGCCGGTGGAACTGATCGCCAGAGAAAGTACGAGGGAAGTGCCATGTCACAGTTTATGAGATCCATGTGTAAAATAGCGATTCCCGTTACACTACAGAGCATGCTGCAGGCATCCTTTTCCATTGTGGACCAGCTGATGATCGGACAGCTTGGTGAGATGAATATTGCAGCGGTGGGAATCTGTGGAAATTATTCCATGCTTGTTTCTGTGTTGTTCAGTGCCGTGGGAGCTGTGGCGGGAATACTGATTGCCCAGTTTCTGGGAGCGGAGGACAGAAGAGAAGCCTGGAGCAGCTTTACGGTCAGCATGGTACTGTGCGGCATGATCGCAATTTTGTTTTGTGCGGCATCGTTTTTAGCACCGGCAGGAATCCTTGGACTGTACACGAAGGATACGCTGATCCTGGGAGCCGGCTGTGGCTATCTTCGCCTGATCGCGGTCACTTTTCTGCCCATGGGCGTCAGCACAATCCTGTCGGTATGGCTCAGATGCCGGGAGCACGCCACGGCTACGCTGGTGGCATCTTTATGTGCGGTAGTGGTCAACACAGTGGGAAATTATATTCTGATCTTTGGAAAAATGGGAGCCCCCGCACTGGGAATCACAGGTGCCGGAATAGCCACGCTGACTTCACAGCTGCTGAATCTGTTGATCCTTGCGGTCTGTTTCGTAGGATGCCTGCACAAGGATGCAGACCGGATGCAGCTGTCCCTGCATTTTGATAAATTGAACAAAAAAGAATATCTGCTCATGATCTGCCCGATCCTGATCAGTGAATTCCTGTGGAGTCTGGGACAGAACGTGGAGTCGGCAGTGTATGGGCATCTCGGGACACAGAATCTTGCAGCTTATACCCTGACCTGCCCGGTGCAGGGGCTGATGGTGGGAGCACTCAGCGGTCTGTCCGCAGCAGCCGGAGTCCTGATCGGTAAAAGGCTTGGGAAAAAAGAATACGATGCCGCTTATGAAGAGTCCGGAAAAATAATGAAAGCAGGTCTCCTGGGTGCAGTGGTGGTATCCGGTGTCCTGATGCTTTTTTCCGGAAGCTATGTCAGTTTCTACCGGGTGGATGCGACAGTACAGGAACTGGGACAGTCCCTTTTGTTCGTCTTCGCACTTTATGCACCGGTGAAGATCGAGAATATGATACTGGGCGGCGGAATCCTCAAAAGTGGCGGAGATACGAAGACTGTGATGCTTATTGATATTGTGGGGACCTGGGGGATGGGGATCCCGCTGTGCTTCGCGGGAGCTTACCTGTTTCAGTGGGGCATTGTCGGAGTGTATGCGCTGCTTACTTCGGAGGAAATCTTACGGCTTGCGGTCTCACTCGTTATTTTCCGGAAAAAGAAGTGGATGATCAGTCTGGCATAACGGAGGAGCTTTCGAAAAAATGATTGCGGCATCTCTAAAAAATGGTACAATGAACGCAGAGCATGAACAGCGTCGGATGCATGCCTTGCACGATATGACTGTTTGCAGGTATAGATATATGAAAAGAGAACCGTATGAATCAGGTAAATTATCAGAAAGAATTAGAGAAAATTTTAAATACCTTACAGGAGAAG
>CAKRRU010000149.1 GCA_934394515.1 uncultured Acetatifactor sp. | reverse complement strand
GGTATTCTGTACTTCCCGAAGATCAACATGGAGTACGAATCCATCGAAGGTACGATCAAGCTGTACAACAATCAGGTATTTATTGCCGATAATATCAAGGAAGTTATCCCTGAGTTCCTGCTTCTGCTAAAGGGTGTCATCGACTGCCCGGATCTGCCGCTGAATGTATCCAGAAGTGCATTGCAGAACGATGGATTCGTGAAGAAGATCGCCGAGTACATTACCAAGAAGGTAGCGGACAAGCTGGCAGGTATGTGCAAGACCGACAAGGAAGAGTACGACAAGTACTGGGATGACATCAGCCCGTTCATCAAGTTCGGCTGCCTGAAGGATGACAAGTTCTGTGAGAAGATGAACGATTATATCCTCTTCAAGAATCTGGACGGTAAATATCTGACCCTGCCCGAGTGCCTGGAGATCAAGCCGCAGGACGAGGAAGAGAACAAAGAAAATGCTGTGGATGAGAACGGTAATAAGGTCGAAGCAGAAGTCGTAGAGGACAAGGCAGACGAAGAGGCTTCCGAGGAGAATGCCGAAGAAGAGAAGAAAGAGAAGATCATCTACTATGTAACGGATGAACAGCAGCAGAGCCAGTATATCAATATGTTCAAGGCTGCCAAGATGGATGCTGTGATCCTGACCCACAATATCGATCAGCCCTTCATCTCCCAGCTGGAGCAGAAGAACGAGGGAATCAAGTTCCAGCGCATCGATGCGGATGTGACCGATGCCCTGAAGTCCAAGACTTCCAAGAAGGCTGAAAAAGAGATGGAAGAGCAGGCTGAGAGCATCAGTAAGCTTATGAAGAAAGCTCTGAAGAACGACAAGATTACTATTAAGGTAGAGAAACTGAAGAACAAGAAGATCTCTTCCATGATCACCTTGTCCGAAGAGAGCAGACGTATGCAGGATATGATGAAGATGTACTCTATGCCCGGTATGGATATGAGCGCTTTCGGCGGTGAGGGCGAGACCCTGATTCTGAATGCTAGCCATCCTCTGGTACAGTACATTACCGAGCATCAGGACGGCGAGAACGCAGAGATGATCTGTGAGCAGTTGTATGATCTTGCTAAATTGCAGCATGCACCTCTCAGTGCAGATGCCATGACCAAGTTCGTGGCAAGAAGCAATGACATTATGATGCTGCTGACGAAATAAAAAAGTAATTCATAAATTGAAAACGGAAGTGATGCGCGGCTTGCCGCATCACTTCCGTTTTATTATGCATCCGGTTCCGAGATCCGTGTAACTCCTACATAGATATCCGAGATTTCGAACCAGGTAGGATAATCCACGATGCCGGTCTGCGGGAGATTGAAAATCTTCTGGAAAGCCCGGACGGCATCGGCAGTACCGGGACCGTAGATGCCGTCCGGTGTCAGAGTGGGGATGGCAGGATAGTCTTTGGCAATGCGATTTAACTGTTGCTGCAGCTGCCGGACTTTTTCTCCGGAAGATCCAATGGTCAGGTTGTATCCGGGCCAGGAAGAAGGAACACCGGAGATGACGTCGGCGGAATTGATATACATATCATTGCCGTAATAGTAATGAATGATATCAATAGCGGAGTATCCCTGATCGGCGAGAGATTTAGAACCCCATTGACTTAAGCCCCGGCAGGTGGTGCGGTTCCCATCACAGTAGGAGGTGAAAATAGGCTGCCGTACTCCCGGTCTGGACAAATAATTGGTGAAGATCGAATCCACCAGATAATCAATTTCTTCAAACACATTTCTTCCATAGATCCATTTCTGATCGTATGCTGTGGATGATGTAATCGTAAAATCATATCCGCGTCCTCTGTACCATTCTGTGTAGACCCTGTTTAACGTAAAAGACTGAATAACCAGAATGTTCGCGTAAATAGCACTTTCCGGCCAGGTGGAATAAATCTCGCTGGAAGCCACATTTTTTATGTAATCCTTGTAGCGTACCCAGTAATTACGGGCAGTGGGGTCTTCCGGGACACCGTCATGCACGATGATATATTCCGGGATAACGACACGGCTTAATACAATTTCACCGGTATCAGGCATGGGCTTGATCTCTTCTTCGGGAATCTTGGGAGGATATTCCCCAAAAAGAGTGTGAGCCGGAATGATCACAACTTTTTCTTCCTCTTCCGTTACATTAAGAGGATTCATCCGGATCGTCTGCAGGGAAAATTCTCCGGCCAGAATCTCAGAACCTGAGACGAGTACCGGCTCAAAACCTTCCGCAGTTACATGAATGTTATATTCGGAGTAAGGCTGGGCAATGATATCGGGAGATAGGGAGAGACCTCTGGGGGGAGCGTCCAGGGAAACCGTTTCCGTCTGCCCGGATTCATCTGTGATGAGTGTTTCCAAAGGAGAGTCGGGATCTCCGGTGTAGGAGATGCTGACAACAGCTCCGGGAATGGGGGTCAGACCGAGGGAAGATGTCACACTGACCTGTAGAGTACCTGTATAAGAAGTATCCATGGGAATAGATCCTTTCTGCCAATCCCCGTTCATGCAGGCAGCATTTTCCGGGTGGGGCAATCAATGTTCCTTACAGAATATGTCAGCTGTATGTAATATGTGCATGTACTTTATAAAAAATGATTTTTCAAAATAAAATCGCTTGACAGATAGAGAAAGCTATCGTATTATTGTATTAAATAAATAATACAGCAGAACAATAAGGAAAAAAGAGCATAAGGACGGGGAGGATGACAGACCTGAAGCATGCGGAAGGGGAAACAGGAGCAAACTAAGATGAATTTTAGAAAGGATGATAAGAATGGCGTGGGAATTAGATTCTGACAGACCGATATATGCGCAGCTGGTGGAACGGATCCAGAGAGAGATCGTATCCGGTAAATATCAGCCGGGAGAGAAGCTGCCGAGCGTCAGAGACCTTGCGGCAGTGGCGGCGGTGAATCCGAATACAATGCAGAAGGCTTTTGCGGAACTGGAGCGGAGCGGCCTGATCGTAACACAGCGTACCAGCGGCAGAACTGTGACGGAGGACATCGAACTGATCGGGAACACCAGAGAACAGCTGGCAGCCGGTCATGTGAAGAACTTCCTCAATAACATGCAGGAGCTGGGATATCACAAAGAGGAGATCAGAGATCTCTTTGACAAGGTACAGGTATAAAACAAAAATCCGGAAGAACCCGGACAAGCAATAAAGAGAGGCGAGAAGTATATGAATAATCTGGTAGAAATTATAAATCTGACCAAGAAATACGGAGCAAATGTGGCAGTGAATAATCTGACCGTAAGTCTTCCAAAGGGGAAGATCATCGGACTGCTGGGACCCAACGGAAGCGGCAAGACCACGCTCATCAAAATGTTGAACGGTCTGCTGACACCGACGGAAGGCACCATTATGATCGACGGAAACTACGTGGGACCGGCGACCAAGAGCAAGGTGGCCTACCTGCCGGATCGCACCTATCTGACCATGAACCAGACGATCCGCGAAATTCTGGATTTCTTCCAGGACTTTTACGCAGACTTTTCCAGAGAGCGGGCGGAGGAAATGCTAAAGAGTCTGGGAATCGATCCTGCAGTGAAGATGCGGACATTGTCTAAAGGTACGAAGGAGAAGGTACAGCTGATCTTAGTGATGAGCAGGAATGCCAGCCTGTATATTTTGGATGAGCCGATTGCCGGTGTGGATCCGGCGGCGAGAGATTACATCCTGCGCACCATTATCAACAACTACAATCCGGAAGCCACCGTGCTGATCTCCACTCATCTGATCGAAGATGTGGAGCAGGTGCTGGATGAAGTGATCTTCATGCGCTATGGACAGTTAGTGTTATACACATCCGTTGATAATATCAGAGAAGAGAAGGGTAAGTCTGTAGATGCTTACTTCAGGGAGGTGTTCGCATGTTAGGAAAATTAATGAAATATGAATGGAAAAATATCTGGAAAGCGGGCACACTGATGCTTCTGGGAATGTTTATCGTCACAGTGATCGGCTGTGTCGTACTGCAAATGCCGGGAGTGGCGGAATTTTTCGACAGCAATGATGTTAATGGTGTGCAGGCCTGGCTTATGATCTCTTCCTTCGTGGCAATCCTGATCCTGTATGTGATCATGCTGCTGGCATCCACCTGGGGCATGCTGATCTTCCTGGGCATCCGTTTCTACCGCAGTATGTATACCGATGAGGGATATCTGGCCCACACTCTGCCGGTGACGGCTAACCAGCTGTTCTTAAGCAAGGTACTGGTCTCCGGTGTCTGGTATCTGTTCATTTCGATAGGCATTGGTATTTCAGTGGTGGCACTGGTCGTCTCTTTGATGACAGGACTTTTAAATATTGGTGAACTGAGCAGTGTACTGACACAATATAATGGAAATATTTGGGAATTCCTGGCGGATGCTTTTTATGAACTTGGCAGAACATACGAAGAAGAGATGGGAATCAATCTGCTGCATTATGGGATTACACTATTCTTAACCTATTTGGCAGGACCTTTCATTGCTGTGGTCACCCTGTTCGGCGCCCTGACGATCGGTCAGCTGTCTTCCAAGCACAAAGGGTTCATGGGGATCCTGACCTATGCGGGAGTGACGATTCTTTCTTCCATCATCAGAAGTACTGTACAGAGTGCCTTCATGTTTGGCGCAAATGTCATGAGCAGCCCCGGCGGATTTTCGGTGAGCACCAATTCAGCCTATGATATTAACGTGATCACCAGCCTGCTCCTTGCGGCGATCATGTATGGTGTGTCCTATTACATCATGAACCGGAAATTAAATCTGGACTGACGGGTCTGGCACCTTGCCCTTACGTACGAAATTTGGTATAATAAATCCAAATGACAACAGGGAACGGGTGAAGGTACATGCAGGAGATTATTGATAGAATTTTAGGAGGAAACTTCGATTACGA
>CAKRRU010000148.1 GCA_934394515.1 uncultured Acetatifactor sp. | reverse complement strand
TGGGGTATTAGCTCAGTCGGTAGAGCACTTGACTTTTAATCAAGTTGTCGGGGGTTCGAATCCCCCATGCCTCACTAGGCAATTTGATATCCTAATTGGGGGATTCGAACCCCCTGGTCGATATCCCCCATGCCTCACTTGACTTACCCTATATTATCCTTTGAAACCCCGTATGGGGCTTTTTTTATGCCATTTCTGAAAGGAGTACTTATGCAGACCAAAGAAAATAAGATGGGCGTGATGCCCATAGACAAGTTACTGATCTCCATGTCTTTACCCATGATGATCTCCATGCTGGTACAGGCTTTGTACAATATTGTGGATAGTATCTTTGTGTCCAGGATCAATGAATATGCGCTCCGCGCGGTATCTCTGGCATTTCCGGTGCAGAGCCTGATGATCGCGGTGGCGGTGGGAACGGCAGTCGGTATTAATGCTTTCCTGTCAAAGACATTAGGAGAGAAAGATTTTGATAAGGCCAATGTTATTGCCAGAAACGGTATTTTTATTGCCATTGTCAGTTATGTGGCATTCGCGGTGATAGGATTTGTGGTGAGCAGACCGTTTTTTGCCAGCCAGACAGAAGTATTAGAGGTACGTGAATATGGTGTGACCTACCTGACTATTTGTTGTGTGGCGGGAATGGGAATCTTTTTACAGACTACGTATGAACGACTCTTACAGGCAACCGGTAAGACGTTTTACACGATGATCACGCAGGGAACCGGTGCGGTTATCAATATCATTCTGGATCCGATCCTGATCTTCGGTTATTTCGGTATGCCCCGTATGGGAATCGCCGGTGCGGCAGTGGCTACCGTGATCGGTCAGATCATAGCGGCAGTGCTGGCACTGATATTTAATCTGAAGTTCAACAGAGAACTGGATCTTTCTATGAAAGGCTTCCGCCCAAACGCCCATCTGATTGCACAGATTTACAAGGTGGGTGCGCCTTCGATCGTCGTACAGGCGATCGGTTCCCTGATGACTTACGGGATGAATCTGATCCTGGCGGCATTCGGTGCTGCACAGACAGTATTCGGAATTTACTTTAAACTGCAGAGCTTTGTATTCATGCCGGTATTTGGACTGAACAACGGTATGGTACCGATCATTGCGTATAACTATGGCGCCGGACATAAAGAACGTGTCATCAAGACGATTAAACACAGTGTGTCTTACGGTGTGGGAATTATGCTCGTGGGACTGATCGTAATGCATGTCTGTCCCGCACAGTTGATGCGACTGTTTGATGCGGAGGAAAGTCTGATTGCCATCGGAGTGCCGGCACTGGAGACCATTTCCTTAAGTTTTATTTTTGCAGGTTTCTGTATCGTGGTGGGAAGTGTATTCCAGGCACTCGGTAACGGCGTGTACAGTATGATCGTATCTGTGGCAAGACAGATGTGTGTTCTCCTTCCGGTAGCGAAGTTATTATCCTTAAGCGGGGAAGTGACGATGATCTGGTGGGCGTTCCCGATTGCGGAACTGGCCAGTGTACTGCTTAGTACTTATTTTCTGGTAAGAATTTATAAAAAGGTGATCAGTCATATCGGAGAACATGTGTCTTCGGAAAAAAACGAGAAGTAAAGTCAGCTTTGATGAGATTGCCTGCGAAAGCTCTGACGGATCGCTTGACAAGAAAAAGGAATGCAGAGTATAATTATGCATGTTCTCTGTTGAGAAATAACCGGCAGAGTGTTTTTCAGCGGCTATGGCGGAATTGGCAGACGCGCTGGTTTTAGGTGCCAGTGGTTTATCCGTGTGGGTTCAAGTCCCACTGGCCGCATTGTTTTACACTTGCAATTCAAAACGCGGGTGCTATAATAATCATAGGCAGCAAACAGAATCATCTTAAACTGCATTATTATGGAAGCATAGCTCAGCCGGGATGAGCGTTCGCCTCACACGCGAAAGGTCAGGGGTTCGAGCCCCCTTGCTTCCACTGTAAGTAACTATTCAGAACTGATGGTGAGGACTGAATAGTTATTTTTTTCATCGGGAGATTTTACTTTTGCGGCAAACATTTTGAGTGATTAAAAATTGAGAAAGGATGTATTTGGTTCATGGATATTTTACTTCAAATCGTACTTTTGGCAATCGGCTTTGCCATGCTGATGAAGGGCGCGGACTGGTTCGTGGAAGGAGCTTCCGCTGTGGCAGACAGGCTGGGGATTCCTTTGATCGTGATCGGTCTTACAATCGCAGCCATGGGAACCTCTCTTCCGGAAGCGGCAGTCAGCATCTCCGCAGCGACCAAAGGGAGCGCCGGTATCACGATCGGTAATGTCGTGGGAAGTAATATTATGAATGTACTGGTAATTCTGGGACTGACCGGAGTGATCCGTAAAGTATCGGTACAGAAAAACACGATCCGCTATGAGATCCCGTTCACCATTCTGATCACGGCATTGTTAGCAGGCCTGGGATTGGTCGATCAGAAAATTAACCGCTTCGAGGGCGTGATCCTGTGGGCGTTTATGATTCTGTATCTGGCTTATCTGTACTGGCTGACCAAACACGGGGTACCGTTAGGAGATATGCCGGAAGTGGACAAGTCAGAGCCTGTATGGAAAATGATTGTTATGATCGTGGTCGGCATCGTTATGATCGTCTGGGGAAGTGATATCTCTGTAGATGCGGCAACCGCACTTGCGAAGATGTTCGGCATGAGTGAGCGCCTGATCGGTCTGACGATTGTTGCGTTCGGTACCTCTCTTCCGGAACTGGTGACCAGCGTGACCGCAGCCATCAAGGGTAAGGCAGACATTGCCGTGGGAAATATCGTCGGCAGCAATATTTTCAATATCCTGTTCGTAGTCGGTACGACCGCATTGATCACACCGGTTACTTACAGCAGTGACTTCCTGGTGGATTCTCTCGTAGCAGTCGCTACCATGATTTTACTGCTTGTCTGCGTGGCAAGAAAAAAGGAACTGGGAAGACCGGCAGGGATCGTAATGCTATTGGCGTATGCGGGATATTTTGTATATCTGATACAATAAAATATTGTACGCAACAAGAAGAGTAGATAGCACAATAAGTAACGATGAAAGCTGTGGTACTTAGCATAAATAAAACAGCTTAAGCACATGGCTGACAGGAAAAAGATTCCGGAAGAGAAAATATGAACTAAGAAACCAGATACCGGAAACGGAAGGAATACAAAAGCATGAAAGCAAATACAAGAAAACAGGGAATTTTAATGCCGATATCGAGTATCCCATCGGCGTATGGAATCGGAACCTTTGGCAGGGAAAGTTATCGTTTTGTGGATTTTCTGGAAAAATCCGGCAACAGACTCTGGCAGATCTTACCGCTTGGACCTACCGGCTACGGAGATTCTCCTTACCAGTCTTTTTCCACGTTTGCCGGAAATCCTTACTATATTGATTTAGAGCTTCTGATCGGGGAAGGATATCTGACCGCGGAAATCTGTGACAGCTTTGATTTTGGCGATCATGAACATTACATCGATTATGAAAAAATCTATCTGTCCCGTTTCAAGGTCCTGGAAATTGCTTTTGAAAATGCAAAAAAAGCAGGTCTGACCGAGACGGAGGAGTATCAGCAATTTCTTGCGCAGAATGCTTACTGGCTGGACGATTATGCACTGTATATGGCAGTGAAGAATGCATTCGGCGGTGTCTGCTTTATGGAGTGGGACGAGGATATCCGTCTGCGCAAGGCAGCGGCACTTCGCAAATATCGTAAAAAACTTGCGGAGGAGATCGCATTTTATCAGTTCCAGCAGTATCTGTTTGCCAAACAGTGGAAAGAACTGAAATCCTATGCCAATAAAAAGGGCATTGAGATTGTTGGAGATATTCCCATTTATGTCGCTTTCGACAGTGCGGACACGTGGGCAAATCCCAAGCTGTTCCAGCTGGATAAGGAAGGACGTCCCGTCGGCGTGGCAGGATGCCCGCCCGACTGTTTCTCCGAGACAGGTCAGCTGTGGGGCAACCCTCTGTACGACTGGAAATATCATAAGAAGACCGGATATGAGTGGTGGATGAAGCGGATCGCTTACTGCTATCAGTTATATGATGTGCTTCGTATCGACCATTTCCGTGGATTTGATGAATACTGGTTTGTCCCTTACGGGGATCCTACGGCAGAGAACGGACACTGGGAAAAGGGCCCGGGATACGAGCTGTTTGACGTGATGAAGAAAACACTGGGCAAAAAGAAAGTTATTGCCGAAGATCTGGGCTTCCTGACACCGAGCGTGATCCGTCTGGTCAAGAAAACCGGATACCCCGGCATGAAGATCCTGCAGTTTGCATTCGATGCATGGAATGACAGTGAATATCTGCCGCACAATTATGACAAGAACTGTGTGGTATACACCGGAACACATGACAATGATACTACGGTCGGATTTATCAAAAATATGCCGGAGAAAGATTTGAAGTTTGCGAAAAAATATCTGGGTCATAAAAATGAGAAGAAGCTTTGCTTCGAAATGATCCGGGCGGCATTGTCCAGCTGTGCGGATACAGCGGTCATTCCCATGCAGGATTATTTGGAACTGGACAGCAGTGCCAGAATCAATATACCGTCCACACTGGGCTGCAACTGGAAATGGCGCATGGATCAGGACGCTTTGGATCCGAAGCTTGCGAAAAAGATTTATAAGATGGCAAAATTATACGGAAGACTGTAAAGTGTGTCGCGTAGCGTAAGGCACATTGTAAGAATACGGAAGGGATAGTTTCCTTTCCGTATTTTTTGTGGACAAATCATCAATATTTGCATGCATGGAAAATGGGGATAACTATGGCAGGTAGCATTTTTTAGTGCATTTTTGTCAAAACAAGAGGATTTTTTTGTGGTCTTATGGAAAAAGCCACGTTATTATGGTATGGTTATCTATATTGGGCGGAGTCTGCAATCGGATTTCTGCGAGAGAGAGGAGAAACATGA
>CAKRRU010000147.1 GCA_934394515.1 uncultured Acetatifactor sp. | reverse complement strand
TAAGCTGACCGTAAACAGACGCCGGTACTTAGCGGGCGTACTTTGGCCGCTTATGTACCGTTGCGCTCTGTTTCCGAACGCAAGTGATGTCAGCGTTTCTTATATGCAGCCGGGGCTACGGCAGGCTAGCCAGTATGTTAGCCAACGATTATTCACTAACTTTCAAGTTATTTCAACAACTTTTCTCAATAACCATTTCTCCTATTGACAAATTATATAATCCTTATTATAGTGTTCCTGTAAAGAACTACTAAAGGAGCCGCGATGGAAGAAGCAGCAATCATAGAACAACTTACCCTGTTCGGCCTGAGCAGGCAGGAAGCAACGATTTATCTGTGTCTTTTGAAAAATGAGGAACTGACCGGATATGAGGTGGCGAAGCTGACGGGAATCTCCAGATCCAACGTGTACAATGGTCTGGCATCTCTGGTGGAGCACGGTGCGGCTTATGTGATGGAAGGAGCCGCTTCTAAGTACCTGGCGGTAACACTTCCGGAGTTCTGTGAGAACCGGATCCGTTATCTAATGACTGTGAAGGAACATCTGGAAGCGGACGGTCCTAAGAAGACATTACCCAGAGAAGGCTACATCACGATTGAAGGTTACGGGCATATCTGTGACAAGATCCGTCACATGATTCTGGGAGCAGAGAAAAGAATTTATTTTTCCGCATCGGGAGATTTTCTGGAGAAATGGGCAGAGGAAATCAGAGCACTGGTGAAAGCAGGAAAAAAAGTAGTTCTGATTTCAGAGGACAATAAGGAATTATTTTCAGGAGAAGAACAATTGCAAAACGGCATAACGGAATACCGGGTGACGGAGCATTTCAGAGAACCGGAGGAAGAAGAGCAGCAGACAGACCAGATCCGTCTGATCATTGATTCCGAATATATCCTTACCGGCACAGTAACAGGGAAAAGCAGTGATGCCTGTCTCTACAGCGGACAGAAAAATTTCGTCAGGGTATTCAAGGATGCGATGCGCAATGAGATTGCACTGATTAAAATTGCACAGAACGGATAATGCTAAAAACGCATTCCTAAGTGGAAGAATGGGTATGCGTTCAAATAAATTACAGAAACAGAAAGGAATAGTAAAATGAGTATCAGAGTCGCAATTTTAGGTTATGGTAATTTAGGAAGAGGAATGGAGTGTGCAGTAAAGCAGAACGACGATATGGAGCTGGTAGCAGTATTCACCAGAAGAGATCCTGCCACTGTGAAGACATTGACCGGTGTAACGGTATATCATGCAGATCAGCTGATCCCTATGCAGGATAAGATCGATGTCCTGGTATTGTGCGGAGGCTCAGCAACTGATCTGCCCAAACAGACTGCAGAGTATGCAAAGTATTTTAACGTGGTAGACAGCTTTGATACCCATGCAAAGATTCCCGAGCATTTCGCACAGGTAGATACCGCAGCAAAGGAAGGCGGCAAAGTAGCTATGATTTCCGTAGGCTGGGATCCCGGTATGTTCTCCCTGAACAGACTGTATGCCAATGCGATCCTTCGTGACGGCAGTGACTATACCTTCTGGGGCAAAGGCGTCAGCCAGGGACATTCCGATGCCATACGCCGTATCCCCGGAGTAAAAGATGCCAAGCAGTATACCATTCCTGTAGAAGCAGCACTGGAAGCTGTCAGAAACTGTGAGAATCCTGTTCTGAGCACCAGACAAAAGCATACCAGAGAATGCTTCGTAGTTGCGGAAGAAGGTGCTGACAAAGCAAAAATCGAAGAGCAGATCAAGACGATGCCCAACTATTTTGCAGATTACGATACTACTGTACATTTCATCACAGAGGAAGAACTGCAGAGAGATCATGCAGGCATTCCTCACGGCGGATTTGTACTGCGTACCGGCAAGACCGGTTTAAACGGTGAGCACAATCATGTGATTGAGTACAGCTTAAAACTGGATTCCAATCCGGAGTTTACCTCCTGTGTTCTGACTGCTTATGCCAGAGCGGCTTACCGCATGAATCAAGAAGGGCAGAAGGGCTGCAAGACTGTATTTGATGTAGCACCCGCTTATCTGAGCACTCTGACACCCGAGGAAATGAGAAAAACATTGCTGTAAGAAATAGATAATTCAGAGGAGACACTTATGGAAAAAAAGGCATTTGTTACCAAAGAAATGATCGAAAAGATCACAGAAAAATATCCCACCCCGTTTCACATATATGATGAAAAGGGAATCCGTGAGAATGCAAAAGCACTGAAGGAGGCATTCGCATGGAATAAGGGATATAAGGAGTTTTTCGCAGTAAAGGCAACCCCAAATCCTTTTCTGATCAATATTTTAAGAGAATACGGCTGCGGCTGTGACTGCTCCTCTCTGACAGAGCTGATGCTCAGCCATGCCATGGGAGTAAAGGGAGAGGATATTATGTTCTCCTCCAACGATACTCCGGCGCATGAGTTCGAGTATGCTGCAAAGATCGGTGCAACCATCAATCTGGATGATATTACCCATATTGATTTCCTGGAGAAGACGATCGGGTATCTGCCTAAGACCTTGAGCTGTCGTTATAATCCCGGCGGATATTTTTCCATCAGCAACAATATCATGGATAACCCCGGCGACGCGAAATACGGTTTCACCACAGAGCAGATGTTTGAGGGATATAAGATCCTGAAGGCAAAGGGTGTGGAGAATTTCGGTATTCATGCGTTCCTTGCAAGCAATACGGTAACAAATGATTATTATCCGACATTGGCGCGTGAACTGTTTGAACTGGCAGTGAAACTGAAGGAAGAAACAGGTGCACATATTACGTTCATCAACCTGTCCGGCGGTATCGGCATACCTTATCGTCCCGATCAGGAGCCCAATGATATCAAGGCAATCGGTGAAGGCGTGCGCAAAGTCTACGAAGAAGTACTGGTACCGGCAGGCATGGGAGATGTGGCGATTTACACAGAACTTGGCCGTTACATGATGGCTCCTTACGGTCATCTGGTAACACAGGTCATCCATGAAAAACATACCCATAAGGAATACATCGGTGTGGATGCCTGCGCAGTCAACCTGATGCGTCCCGCGATGTACGGCGCCTATCATCATATTACGGTGCTTGGCAAAGAGAACGAGCCCTGCGACCACAAATATGATGTAACCGGTTCTTTGTGCGAAAATAACGACAAGTTTGCCATTGACCGGATGCTGCCGAAGATCGATATCGGAGATTACATTGCCATTCACGACACCGGAGCTCACGGTTTTGCCATGGGGTACAACTACAACGGTAAGCTGAAGTCAGCGGAACTTTTACTTAAAGAGGACGGCAGCGTGGAGATGATCCGCCGCGCCGAGACTCCGAGAGACTATTTTGCAACATTTGACTGCTTCGATATTTATAACAAGATTGATTTTGATGCATAATGCGATGAGTGAAAATAAATTTTTCATCTGTGGGTTTATGTCTGCTTCGGGCAGGCGTAAACCCATTATGCGTGAAAAGTGAACGTAGAAATGAGGATTTTTCATGAAGTATCCGAAAAAAATACAGCAGGGAGGGACCATCGGATTCGTGGCTCCTTCCTTTGGCTGTCAGATAGAACCTTATTACAGTGCATTCGGCAATGCACAGAAAAAATTCCGTGAGATGGGATACCGTTTGCAGTTAGGACCGAACTGTTATGCGGGAGAGGGCATCGGTATCAGTAATACTCCCGAAAAATGCGGACAGGAACTGACGGAATATTATTGCAGTACAGACAATGACTGCCTGATCTCCTGCGGTGGCGGAGAGTTGATGTGTGAGACCATGAGTCATGTGGATTTTGAACGGCTGAAAGCCGCGGAACCCAAGTGGTACATGGGATATTCCGACAATACGAACATGACCTACCTGTTGGCAACAATCTGTGACACGGCATCTGTTTACGGACCTTGTGCAGCGGCATTTGGCATGGAACCATGGCATGCGTCCCTGCAGGATGCTTTTGGAATATTGACAGGCGGGACGGTGCAGGTGCATGGTTACGACAAATGGGAAAAGGAATCTCTGAAAAATGAGGAGAACCCTCTGGTGCCTTACAACACGACAGAACAGCGTGTGCTGAAAAGCTATGTGGGAAATCAGCCGGCAGTGCCAGACCAAGAGATCCGTTTTTCCGGAAGATTATTGGGCGGCTGCATGGACTGTCTGGTAAATCTTCTGGGAACCCGTTTTGATAAAACAGCGGATTTTCTGGAAAAATATAAAGAAGACGGAATCCTCTGGTTCCTGGAATCCTGCGATCTGAATGTCTTTGCTGTTCGCAGGGCCATGTGGCAGATGGAAGAAGCAGGCTGGTTTCGCTATGTGAAAGGTTTCCTGATCGGAAGACCGTTATGCTTCGGACAGGAGATGATGGGATTAGACCAGTACGGGGCAATTCTTGCCGTGGCGGGAGAGAAGAAGGTTCCCGTGATCATGGATGTGGATCTGGGACATCTGGCACCGATGATGCCGATCGTCACCGGAAGCCTGGCGGAAGTGACGTTATATAATAATGACATTACCATCCGCTACGACTATCGATAAATGAATACAGTGCACATAAGAAAAGGCTCATCCCGGGGAAATGGGAGAGCCTTTTCGTGCGTCCGGAGACGCTTTATTTGTCGAAAACGATATTAGCAGCCAAAATTGAAGTAGCCGCAGAATGCATTCAACCACTGGGAACAGTTAATGAATCTGAAACACATACTTTCTTCCTCCTTTTCCTGTTGCTTGGTGTTCGGTTACGTCTGTGTTAGCTAAGCACAAATGCATTGTAACAATTTTGTAACATTTAATCCATAGGAGATGACTGGTAAAAAAATAGAAAAATGAGGAAGTGGGAAGAATAAATAAAAAGAAAGCGCAGAACCAACGGATTCTGCGCTAACTGCCGGCAATGGGACTTGAACCCATACGGTGTTGCCACCAACAGATTTTGAGTCTGCCTCGTCTGCCATTCCGA
>CAKRRU010000146.1 GCA_934394515.1 uncultured Acetatifactor sp. | reverse complement strand
CATTGTAACCTTTTTTTTCAAAAATTTCAACTATATATTGAAATTTATTGTAGTTATATGTCGTCTGAGACACAATACAGAGCTTTCCGTCTTCTGTTTTCACAAAATTCTCTGCCTGTTCGGGAGTTTCCAGAACGGTTACCGGTCCCCGGCACCAGCCGACGATTCCCTCTACTTCCGGGTGTTTCGGATCTCCCACGACGATCACATGATATCCCTCATTACTCTTTGCTTCCACAATACGGTGGATCTTTTTCACAAACGGGCAGGTGGCATCAATGCACTCCAGACCATTTGCTTCCATAATATCATAAATCTCTTTTGCCACTCCATGGGCACGGATGATCACAGTGGGCACAGTCTCTCCGGCCTGCAGGTGCTGCAGTTCATCTTTATTTTCCAGGACTCTGACACCCCGTTGCGCCAGTTCCCTGACCACCTCCTCGTTATGCACGATAGGGCCATAGGTATATATAGTCTTCCCGCATTTTAACTGTTCATACACGGTATCCACTGCACGTTTTACGCCAAAGCAAAAACCCGCACAGTCCGCCAGTCTTACTTCCATATTTTCCTCCCGTCTAACCGATCAGCGACACAATACGGTCAATAACCTGCTCGATGGTCATATCCGAAGTATCTACCAGTATTGCATCCTCCGCCTGTTTTAACGGGGAAGTCTCTCTGTGCATGTCTCTGTAATCTCTCTCCTCAATATCCTGACGGATTTTTTCCAGATCACAGGTCTCTCCCCTGGCGGTCAGTTCATCGTATCTTCTCTTTGCCCGGACCATGCTGCTGGCGGTCAGATAGATTTTCACCTGTGCACCCGGCAGTACCACGGTACCGATATCACGGCCGTCCATGATCACATCACTCTTCGTTGCCAGTGCCTGCTGAAGTTCTACGAGTTTGGTACGCACCGGAGGCTGTACACTGGTACTGGATGCCATATTGCCTACCTCTTCCGTACGCAGATAAGCATTGACATTTTCTCCGTTCAGCAGAACGACCTGCTCTCCGTCTACATATTCAATGGTAATATCTGCCTGCTTACACTTGTCGGCGATCGCCGCAGCATCTGCAGGATCCACACCCTCTCTCAGCATGAACAATGCCATGGCACGATACATTGCTCCGGTATCCACATATATAAATCCCTTTTTCTTTGCTACCGCTCTGGCAATGGTACTTTTTCCGGCACCCGCCGGGCCATCGATTGCCACATTAAAACTCATCGTTTTGTCCTCTTTTCCTGATTTTTATTATTATTTTTTCTTACTTTTCTCATTGTATACTGTCCCCTGCCAGATGGCCTGTGGACCAGGCGATCTGCAAATTGAAGCCTCCGGTCATGGCATCCAGATCCAGTACCTCTCCCGCAAAATACAGATGCTGCACATGTTTGGATTCCATGGTGGACGGATTGATTTCCTTTACCGAGATCCCTCCCTGAGTGATGATTGCTTCCGCAAAAGATCTCGTCCCGGTCACTGTCATGGGAAGCGCCTTGATCAGTGACCCAAAAGCTTTTCTCTCTTCCCTGCTGATCTCGTTGACCTTTTTCTCCGGAGAGATTCCGGACAACTCTATCATAACAGGGATCAGCTTTGTAGGGAACAGATGATCCAGGGCATTTTTAAACTGTTTGTTCTTCGCCTCATCAAAATCCCTTAATAAACGTTTATCCAGCTGTTCCGGTGTCAATGCCGGTTTCAGATCCAGATAAAGTTTTACCTCTTCGTTCTCTTTCTTTTTCGCCTTTTGAGAAGCATATTTTGCATAAAAACTGCTGGCGGACAAGATCAGCGGTCCGCTGACGCCGAAATGGGTAAAAAGCATCTCACCAAAGCCCTCATACCATATCTTTTTCCCACACTGCATCCTGATCTCTACGTTTTTCAAGGACAGCCCCATCAGTTCTCTGCACCAGGGTTCCCGTATTTCCAAAGGTACCAGTGCAGGCTTACGCTCCGTTACCTTATGTCCCGTTTCTTCCGCGAACCGGTAACCGTCTCCGGTAGATCCGGTGCCTGCATAGGAGCAGCCTCCCGTGCACACAATGCAGTCGTCCGCTATGAGTTTCTTATGATCTGCGCATTCCACACCACTAAAAACAGTATTACCATCCGCCTCTTTGGTCAATATCTTTTTCACTTCTGTATGCAGGCTGACATCTACCTGATATTTACGTAATTCTCTCTGTAAGGCAGCGATCACATCCGAAGAATGATCGGATACGGGAAATACCCGTTCTCCACGCTCTGTTTTCAACGGACATCCCGCCTGTTCCAGAAGGTCACATACCTGTGTATTGTCAAAGCCGTAAAAAGCACTGTACAGGAATTTTTCATTGGTACATACATTTTGGAACAGTACATCCATGTCCGCCGCATTTGTTACATTACAGCGCCCTTTTCCCGTAATAAACAACTTTTTCCCAAGCTTTTCATTCTTTTCCAGAAGGGTTACCTTATGTCCCTTTTTTGCTGCCGCAATGGCAGCCATCATGCCGGCCGCACCGCCGCCGACCACAATCACATCACTCATTTACATCCTCTTTTACCGATACCGCACTCTACTCCTTATGTCGCAGAGAATAATCCAGCATCGGTTCGTCATCTATAAAATCAATCTCATCATTCAGATATACCTGATAATTATTCCAGGTCTCTTCCAGTGTTTCCAGATTCTTACGCACCTGATCCGGGCACTTTAAGCACAATGCCACAACCAGCGCATTGATCACACTTAAAGGAGCCACCAGCGAATCCACTACCGACACCATGTCACTTCTTGCCAGCAGATTGCAGGACGAATACAAATTCATGGGCGAATGGATGCTATCGGTAATAGCGATCACCTTGGCATTTCTGTCATTGGCAAATTCCATGGCTTTCAATGTCCGCATGGAATATCTGGGAAAGCTGATCCCGATAAAGCAGTCCTTCGGTCCGATATGGATCATCTGTTCAAAGGTCTCGCTGACACTGGTAGTATTCAGCAAAAATACCTTGCCCCGGATCATATTCAGATAAAAATGTAAAAATGCCGCCAGCGGTTCATTGCTACGAAGCCCCATGATATATATGGTCTCTGCCTCTAGGATCGTTGTCACCGCCGATTCAAAGGCCGCCGGATCCAGATTATCTATGGTATCCTGAATCTTCTCGATATCTGCACTGAGCACAGAAGTCAGGATCTCCGACTGGGAACTTCTTCCGTATTTGGCATCCATTTTCTGAATACCGTTAAGTTTCCCCTGTACACAGCTCTCCAGCGCTTTCTGGAACTTGGGATATCCGTCATAACCGATTCCCGCTGCGAATCGCACTACCGTTGATTCACTGATTCCCAGCGTCTCTCCCAGCTTCGCCGCTGTCATAAATACCGCCTGATCGTAATGTTCCGATATATAATCCGCAATGGCCTTATGACCTTTGCTCATCTTAGCGTAATGTTCATTGATCCGGGTAAAAACATCATATTCTGCCACTGTTCTTAACCTCGCATTGTCTCATTGTAAAAAGCATAGTAGGAATGTTCTAATAACTGCATTGTCTGCAGATCTGTCAGATCATAGTCTCCGGTCAGGGACATGCAGGCCGCCCCGTGTATAAAGATCCACATTTTCATAAACAGATCACCGGGATCCGGACAGCCCGCCACTCTGGCCAGGTTGATCTCGTAAACCACATTTCCGGCATCTCCGTTTAAGATTTCATACATGCTTTTCGTTTTATGTTTGCTTCCCTGATCACCGGAGACAAAAAGCAGTTCAAACAAATACCTTTCTTCTCTTGCGAAGGCTATGTATGCCATTCCCAGATTAGAAAACGGTGTCTTGCCGGTACGGGGATACAGGCTGTAATAATCAAGGAAATACTTTGCGGCTCTTTCATACACCGTGTCCCACAGTTCTTCCATATTCTTATATACCCGGAAAATCGGCTGTGTGGAGCAGCCTGCCTTCGCGGCTACTTTCCGGGCGGTCACATTGGCAAAGCCTTCTTCTCTCGTCATGGCAAACGCCGTATCCAGAATTTTATCAATCGTGATCATCTCTTTGCGAGCCATATTCCCTCTCATTCCGCTGTTATCGGACAGCAAACGACTCATTCTTCTATAACACTTGTTATTTTAGTGGGTGAAGACCACATTTGTCAATATGCAATTGCGCAATCCGGGCTATCGCCCTACTTGCTTATGTGGTTTTGTTCGTCTAATAAAAAAGCCGCACTGACTGCGAGCAGTCGTGCGACCTTTTTATTGACGAATTATTTAGACAGGGTATGCACCGTTTTTGGTGTCAGCCTGGGTCATATCAACCTTTTCCTGCTGAGCCTGACGATACTTGAAGAAGTCGGTAGCAACCTGAGGGAACAGAGCATAGCTTAAGACGTCCTCATCCTGCTGTTTCCATTCCTTCATCTCGGATTCCAGCTTATCTAACTCGTTGTCGAGCAGATCAGCGTAACGGCAGGTGATTCTCTCCTCACCGGGGATAACCTTATCGATTACTTCCTGATTCATGGGCTTAACGGTCTGGCCGTACTCACCACGAAGAACTGCCTTGGTCTCCTTGGTAGCCATCTTGTAACGCTCGCCGAGCAGTACGTTAAATACGGACTGGGTACCAACGATCTGTGAAGAAGGAGTAACCAGAGGAGGCTCACCCAGATCCTTACGAACATTGGGGATTTCCTTCAATACATCGTAGTATCTGTCTTCTGCGTTCTGCTCTTTCAGCTGGCTTACCATGTTGGAAAGCATACCGCCGGGTACCTGATACAGCAGCGTCTTGATATCAACACCCATAACCTTGGGATTCAGCAGGCCGTTAGCCAGGCACTCATCTCTGTAAGGTCTGAAGTAATCAGCGATCTCAGCCAGCAGATTCTGATCCAGACCGGTATCATAAGGAGTACCCTTGAAGGTCTCAACCATAACCTCGGTAGCAGGCTGTGAAGTACCCATAGCGAAGGGGCTCATAGCGGTATCGA
>CAKRRU010000145.1 GCA_934394515.1 uncultured Acetatifactor sp. | reverse complement strand
CCTACGGTAAGGGTATCCCCTAACCCCAGTTCATGTTTTTCCGCATAGTGCTGTTCCAGCAGGATCTCGCCCTGCATTGGCAGCTCTTCCCCCTGTTCAGGAGCAAACAGATCAATCTTCTCTCTCGCCTGATAGATACGTAAGGTAGCCTGGCCCTGATGAAAATCCAGTGAAAAATCCTGCTGTACCGTCACACCTTTATCTGTGATCTGTGTGACCTCACTGTCTGTCAGGGGGACAAATACTCCAAACTGTCCATCCTCTCTGTGATGAACAGCCGCACTCTCCTCTGTTCCCTGCATGATCGTCTCAGCCGCTCCCACGATAGCTACCACCATATACATGACCATTGCCACCAGGAAAAACAATGCCAGATAGCGCAGCAGGTTTTCCCGGATATCCCGAAGTACGCGTTTGCTCAATATCCTCTGCATCCTACAAATCCTCCAGTTCTGCCGCCGGAACCCGCTTCTCATTCCGGTAATTCTTGCTGATCTGTCCATCCTTGATCATGATGACCTGATGCACTATATTTTTAATGGAATTATTATGCGTGACGATCAGCATGGTGGTTCCGTACTGTCTGTTGATATCCTCCAGCAGCATCAGAATATCTCTGGAGGTTTTGGAATCCAGCGCTCCCGTGGGTTCGTCGCACAACAGAAGGCTGGGATTTTTGATCAGTGCCCTGGCAATGGCACAGCGCTGCTGTTGTCCGCCGGACAGCTGTGCCGGAAACTTGTTCTGATGCTCCGTCAGTCCCAGTACCTGCAACAGTTCCTCCATATTTAAAGGATTCCTCGTCAGATACTGACAGACCTGAATGTTTTCCTTCACTGTCAGATTCGGTACAAGATTGTAAAACTGAAAGATAAAGCCCAGCTTCCCCCGGCGATAATTGGAAAGTGCCTTACTGTTAAGTCCCGCCACTTCCAGTCCGTCTACTACAATCGAACCGGAATCCACCGTATCCAGGCCTCCGATACAGTTGAGCAGTGTGGACTTGCCGGAACCGCTGGTACCCTGAATGACACACATTTCACCTTGTTCCACACCTGCGGTGATCCCTTTTAATACCTGTACATAACCGCCACCTTCGCCATAGCTTTTCTTCAGATCCTTGACTTCCAGATACATATCCTGCCTCCTCGTTTATTGATAATGATTTTCATTAACATAACAGTGTTATGTTGATATTCTGAAACAGCACCCCTGTCAAGTACCAGACTCTTGGGGGTGCATCGTGTTTTAAGCTTCTGTCATCATACCCATCCAGCCACGGATCAGATACCTGGTCAAGGCATCCACATGCTTCAGTGCCACACTTTCCTCCGTCTCATGCAGGAACAAATGTACAAAAGTATCAACCATAATATGAGCCATCCAGTGTGTCATGTAATCATCGATCCGCGGTTTCCCGGTAGCATTCGTCACCATATCACATAATCTGCGGTACTGCTGCTCTGAAATATCCACGACCTCTTCCAGCCAGGTTTCAAAACGGGATCCTTGCGATTTTGTCAGGAGCAGTAAAAAAGTATCCCTGTTCGCATACATTCTCCGGATGATCTCCCGTGACGCTTCCAGATCCCCGTCGTCCGCCAGTTCCAGCTGTGCCACCTGATCCTCGTTGCGCATCTCTGCGGCATAATGTTCTTCCATCACCGCATACAGCTGCCGCAGCGGTTCCTCCACCAGTTCCGCCAGGAGATCTTCTTTATCCTTGAAGAAAAAATACAGGGCTCCGGTGGTCACTCCGGCTTCTTTACAGATATTCCGCAGAGAAGCCTTCATATATCCTTTTTCCAGGAATTCCTTTTTGGCACATTCCAGAAGATGCTTTCTGGTCTCTCTGTTGTCGTTTTGATTATCCTGTTTTAGGGGCATTGCAATCTCCTCCGGAAATCATATAATTTCACATGTTCACTTGTTCACATAACATCGTTATGTGAACATTATATGCATTCTTTTCCCATCTGTCAATCCCCAATCGAGCAAGCTGTCTCCTACTCGATTTGTATACCATCTCGCTTAAAAGCTCGATGATGTACATTCACATAAAAAGTCATTCCCCATAAGGGAATGACTTTATGTTTCCGGCGCTTTTACTGTAACATACGCCACTTCCCCGGTATATGCTGGGGAAAATAAATACTGTTTTACCTTGTCGTTGATCCTGCCTTCGTATTCGAAATGCAGATGACCGGCCAGAACGGCCACCACCGGTGACTCCGGATCATTTATCATATTTAAATATTCCTGCGTCGTACCATCGGCTTCATAGCTGCAGTCTTCTCCCCAAAGCAGTGCCTTGCCGTTCCATGCCTCCCTGGATTTTTCTTTCAGTTCATTATCCACAACAGACGCAATGGGTACATGCTGTACTATAATTACAGGTTTTCCCAAAGCAAAAATATCTTTCAGCTGCTTCACTACCTCTTCCTGTATCGGCGATGTGGTATTGCTGATGCCGACGATCAGAAACTCATGATAATCCATGACCTGCAATGGCTCATACGAAAGCTGTTCCCGAAGTTCCTTCTGTTCCTCTTCCGAATAGCCGGTCCACCAACAGGTCAGATCATGATCCGCTGTCACCAGCATGCTCGGAGCTTCCAGTCTGTCCAGATTATCATTCAGCCATTCCAGATTTGCTATGGACAGAAAATCTATGATATCTCCTCCCAGAAGAACTCCATCAAGCCCTGCCTGATTGGCATTGCTTATGATCTGGCCAAAGATCTCTGTAGAACTATGACCGTCATGCCCCAGCTCCTGCATTCGCCTCTGTACCGTTCCCCTATCGTTTGCAGCTACTTCATCACTCATTACGAGGATATGCATATCCGATAGATACAGAAAATGATACGTTTTTTTGACTCCGGGAATCTCAATGCTGCATTCCTTGACTGTCGTCACGTATTCGCCATCCTTTAAATATTCCGGAGACGCTGCCACTTCATCTACAGGATCCTCTGCTTCGGTCGAAGGGAGCACTTCGCTCTCCGTACTCTCATTTTCCTGTTCTACAGTAGTAACAGTTCTTTCCCTGATGGTATCGATCAGTATCCCGCCAAGCAGCAATATCACCAGAAAAGACACAACAATTTTTATATCCATATTTATCAGAATCCCTCAATTCCCCCACTGTATGACATTTTTATTTTGTTTTCAGCTGCTCGATTTTTTCCTGCAGATCCGCAATAGCTCTCTGGCTGTTCTTAATGGTCTCGCACTGTTTCTCAAAAGGAGGCTCCGGCATATCGCTGTACTGCTCGAAATAAATTTTGCCAATCTCCATGTAGTTTTTCTTCATGACTTCCTCACAGGTGGAAATCTGGCTTTTCAGATTTGCAATGGCAGCCAGTTCCTTCGCCTTATCTGCAGCAGCCTTTCCTTTTTCTGTAATAGTATCCCCAATTTTCTCTATAAAATCCATAGTATGATCTCCTTTCTCTTCCAATCTCTTCCAGCGTTTCACTATTGCGCCTGATGATCCAGAATCTTACACGTAAAATCGCTCTGAGCAGTTCTATTGTACCTTTTTCGGGATACTGCGTCAAGCGTAAGCGCTACTTGCACATTTCCAGATGTCTGTGCTATAATCGCATTGTAATTCCACAGGAGGTGACATCATGCAGCCGCTACAGCCGCTATATACAACTTTAAAAGTCAATAACGAAATTGAATTGTGTGAAGTATCTGATCCTGATTGCAAGCAGCTCATCGAAAGAGCTCTTTTGAAAAATCGGATTTCTTATTATATCCGCTGGCCAAAATCTTCTCTCTTCAACAGGAAAAAAGAGACCTGTATCATTTGTATTAATGATAATGTCAGAGATGCTGCCGAAGAGATTGTCCGCGGCATCTGTGATGAATCCGGCTACAACGTACGCTTTATTTTGAAGCATTCCACTAATAATTATTTGTAGCAGAGGCCGTTGACATCGTTCATACAGCATTATGATTTTATAAATTTTTAAGATTTTTTTGTTTATTAATTGACATTTTCTTACATATGGTTCATAATAAATTTAAATTTTAAAACTAAGGAGGGGATTTCCAAATGGAAAAACGTGTTAACAAGCATGTGTTTGCATGGGTATTTTGTTTTTTACTTGGTGAGTTAGGTGTTGACAGATTTGTCAGAGGTCAGGTCGGTCTCGGAATCCTGAAGCTCATCACCGTTGGTGGTTGTGGCGTATGGAGTCTGATTGACTGGATCATTGCTCTTACAAAAGTATATGGTTCTGCTTCTGCTAATTCCGATGAAATCGTATTTGTAGATGGAAAGTACACCGTATAAAGTAAAAATCAAAAAAGCTTTTGTCGTTTCCGGCAAAAGCTTTTTTTGATTTGATCGATTGTGAAGCATGAAAAAGAATTTAAAATATATTTTATTCCTTATTTTTATTATTACTGTATTCTTGTTATCCTTGTGGATTATGGGCTATCAATGTCCTCTGCTTTTCTTTTTTGGTATTCCATGCCCTTTTTGCGGAATGACCCGGGCTTTTTTATGTGTCTTAAGAGGAGATTTCCTTAGTGCCTTTTATTTTCATCCGCTGTGGCCTGTGGTATTGGGTCTGTTCATTATTTTCATTCTCAACAGCTTCCGGATTCTTCACTTATCGGATCAGTGGATCAATAATGGAGCCTTGGTCATCGGAATCCTGTTTTTACTCTGCTTTATCTTAAGGCACATGACGCATTCACCCATCATACAAATCGATCTCACAAAAGGATTCCTGTATTCCGTATTGTTTTCCTAAAAAAGGAGCTGTAAAAACAGCTCCTTTCTCAATCTCAGCACCCGTTATCAGTCAAAATCGAATTTGGTGTAACGCTCATACATAGCGCCATAACGGAATCTTGCCATTTCATTTTTCTGCAGGACATCTTCTTCGGAGCCTCTGTACTGGCAGCGCAGGCAGTAGTATTCCTTCTTATCCTTATCGTAGAACATATCCATATCGATATCTCTCATGAAGCAAGAGGGACATCTGTAGTTTA
>CAKRRU010000144.1 GCA_934394515.1 uncultured Acetatifactor sp. | reverse complement strand
AGGGAATTCACACTCGGAGACGTTACAGCTGCCGGAAGGCATTCTGTTCGTCCCGGGAGTTCGTCCGGTTAGCCAATGATCATTGACTAACTTTCAATTTAACTTTCTATCTTCATATACGTCACAAAATGATTTCCATTCTCAGCAAACCAGCTTGTGGCATCATTCATTCCCTTCTTGTACAGTTTTCCGGTGGAAGGTTCCATGATAACTACATTGAATTCATTGAAGCCCGTCACCAGTACCGCTTCTCCGTTCTCAAGAATTGCCAGTACCGGGATGTCCTGGTTGACGTAATACAATACCGCATCCAGATTGCAGCCACTTAAGTCAAGTACCTGCACACCGGTCATATTCTCTGACAGGATCTCGATTGCTGTCTTGCCCTGTGCGAGATCATACTCGGTATTGCGTGTGATTCCGGCATGCCGCAGGATGTTGTCCAGGCATACTGCCAGGCTGTCTTTCTGATCGGTAACACTTTCCTCTTTGATTGCCATGATCTGATTGCGGCTGACCCTGTTTCCTTTCAGCCACACTGTGATTCCGCGGTCATTGGTAACAATGCCGGAGGTATCATACGCTTCCTTGACAGCTGTGCCGGGTGCACTGTAAATCCCCTGTACACCATAAGCATCGTATACATAATATCTGGGGACTTCGCTGACTGCCTCCAGTTCCAGTTCTCTTCCCCCCTCAAATACAACCTCTTTGGGGTTCAGTACCTTGATTGTCTTCGTGTCTATCGTTGATTTTGTCTGTATCTGGACATATCTCTCGTAAATATCAATATCTGCCGTTACGACCTTGTTCTGCCCCGGCTCTTCTTCCACATTATTCATGATCTGATCGTCCAGGGTCTCCTGATAGCTGCCGTTTTCCGACCGCAGCAGTCGGGACAGTGTGATCTGATTGCCTTCTATGGTGCATCCGATGATGTAGATACCCTCCTGTGCATATTCCTTCAGATTTGCACCCGAAGAATTACTGATGCAGACTTTGTACATCGGATAAAATACCTGTCCGGAATTCTCCGTCCGGATATCACTTTCTAACGCCACACCGTAGATGATATCCTCTCCCATGAATCCTAACGGTCTGATTGCCTCACCATCCTCTGCACGGATCACAGTCTGCTCCCCGGTGTTCAGATTCCGTACATTCAACTGATTGCTGTGATTGATGTCATCGCCTTCCTGCCATACGATGATCTCATGGTTCTCCGACACCTGAAGGCTGTCATCCTGCCTGATGCTTACAAGAGGCTCCACACTTCTCGTCTCCAGATTCACATCATAGACTGTATTTTCCAGGAAAAAGTATAAATGCTGCTGTCTGTTCCGGTACAAAAGCTGTGCCATTTCATTATGCAGCACAGTATAACTCTTGGTATAAGGGATATAGACTTCTTCCTCAATCGTATTCAGCGAGCTGTCATAGCTGTTGATCTGGATTCCGGTCTCTCCCTCATGTCTTCCGCGATTCATATAACCATACACTGCAAACCGTACATTTCCACCCTCATCCACATCCAGGATCTTGATCCCGTGGTGATCATACAGGGTACGCTTATCTGCATTATCTTTATCATAGAAAGAAAAAATGACCGTCAGGCCATTGGTGGCCGCATTATAGCTGAGCAGTTGTCCCATATCAGAAAATACCACCGTATTTCCATCGGTACTTTCCATCATGTCTACCGTGTCGTCTGTAATTCCCAGCAAAATCTTATCATTGGCATACATCTTCCCGGTATCCGGAATCTGTGTCATGGTACGCTCATAATCCAACAGGTACATGCGCTCGGAGGTATATCTGATTCTGTAATATTCCTCCACCGCATAATAGGTCTTATTTTTGCCATCTCCGGTAGAAACAATAAAATCCATCAACAATGAGGCAACATTTCCATTGATCTGTACCAGCTGAATGGAAGCGGCTCCTTCCTGTGCTGGTTCCATGCTGCCCCATGTGATCTGCTGGAAATTGCTGTGTATATTTACCTTGTGGAATGTTCCGTTATCTGCCAGTTTCGAATTCGGCTCCAGATATTTTGTGAGTTCCTTCGCCGCTTCTTTGTCATATAATTTCCCGTGAAAATCTGAAGCGAATTCCAGTATCTCCGCAATATGCAGGTCGTCATTCCACAAAACGGTGGTATAATAATATACCTCCTGCCCGCCCTCCAGCTCCAGGATTAAAGTCAGACTGTATTGCGTATTGGTTTCGATCAGATCTTTTAATGTCAAAGCAACGGAAAAGCTTTTCCCTGACGGCTGCCATCCGGTGATCTCACCGTTTTCAATCAAACGGCTTCCGTCAATGCTGCGCAATTCCATAGAAATTCCGGTGACATCTCTACCGAAGGTATCTACTGTAAAATCCGCCTGTCTGCCCTCTCTGAGCAATGTGACGGTATCCTTCTGATAAGCCACATCCATCTGCACCGTATTGCCGTGCAGCTCGTTGCATGCCACGCCGCCGCTTTCCATCGTAATCATGGGAAGCGTGGCAGGTGCCATTTCCATGGTCATATTATTGTGTCCCTGGTTCATAATAGTGCCGATGATACATGCGGATGCCAAAAAGACTACAATGTATACGGCAATTCTGATTATCGTTTTTTTCATTCTATTCCCTATAGGCCATAATAGGCCTTTTCAGTCTGTCTCTTATTTTTCCTATATCTGTCTAATTCCCATAAATACCATAACCATCCGGTCTATCGCAGAGCTGCTGCTTTAAATCCTGCGTGAAATGAAATAGTTGCCGATATTAATTATTGTTTGTCTCATCCATATTCTGCTGCAACAATTTGCGAAGTGTCGGCTCTACGTGAAGCAGTTCCGTCACCGTAGTAATATCGCTGTTTTTCCGGATTCCCGATCCACGCTTTGGTCGCATACCGCTTTTTTTCACGGCCCGGATCAACAGATTTTTCGGCGTATGTTCCATATCGATGAATTCCAGGATCTGTGTCTCGTATCCCTGCTGTTCCAGAAGATCCGCCCGCAGTGCATCTGTGACCAGCGCTGCCATACGTTCTTTGATGATTCCATATTTCAATACCGGCTTCAGATCGTCGCATTGTATCTGGCGGTTCAATTCGTGCTGGCAACACGGCACGGCCAGAATGACCCGTGCGCCCCATTTCACCGCCTTATCCAGGGCATAATCCGTTGCCAGGTCACAGGCATGCAGGGTCACCACCATATCAGCTACATCCGTACCTTCATAAGTACTGATGTCTCCGCGTTCAAACTTGAGGCAGTCATATCCCAGTTTTTCTGCCAGTTCATTGCAGTGACGGATCACATCTGTCTTCAGATCCAGTCCGGTCACCCGGATATCTCTATGCTGCAATTCATGCAGATAATAGTACATGGCAAAGGTGAGGTAAGATTTACCGCAGCCAAAATCAATAATACGGATCGTACGATCCTGCGGCAGTTCCTCGATCACATCTTCAATAAATTCCAGATAACGATTGATCTGACGGAATTTATCAAACTTTGCCTTCGTCACGCGGCCATCCGGAGTCTGCACGCCCAGTCCAACCAGAAAATCCACCGGTTTTCCTTCTTCTAAAATATAATGTTTTGTGCGGTTATGGGAAAGTGCCTGCAAATCTTCCGGTTCCGAAACATGCTCTGTGACATCTCCGGAAGCTTTTTCTCCGGTAGTTCCCCGGTTCTTTACTTTTAACGTCAGTTTCCCTTTTTTGCTGACCAGTGCCGTCGCTTTCAACCCTTTTGCGGTAAATTCTCCCTGCCGGAATTGTTCCTGTAATGCAGCACAGATTCTGTCTGTCATCTGTGCCGCCGTATAATTTTCATGAAATACCTGCGTTCCTTTGTAGATCGTCTCCTGGAACAATAATTCCTCCCTGAGCAACACCGGACGGATTTTAGCTTTCTGTGCATTCTCCGGATTACGGCTGTTACTTAGAATTATTTGCTGCAGATCTTTATTCAAAATTTTCTGTAAAAGTATTTTCAATTCTTCCATGATTTATCCTGTTTTCATTATTACATCACGACTTGCATCTTCGATACTCTACGCTGCTTACGCAGCTATCGTGATCAAATTCACCGTTCGTCAATCGCACAAGCGCAACACGCGTCAAGTACGAAGTACTTGGATTTTGGAGTTTATTATATCACGCATCCCTATAAAAACGCAATCATCCCTCGTCTTCCGCCGTGTCTTCTCTTATAAATTTCATCGCATACCAGTACCTGGATCAGATCCCTTGATACTTTTTCCGCTTCCTGCTCTAAAATGGTGCTGATCGTGTCCGCGATCCTGTACAGGCTCAGTCTATCCGGATACTCATCATAGATCATACTGCCTTCATAGTCATATTTGTCCAATATTTCCGCAATTCTGCGCTGGCAGCGTCTCACTTCTCCGGGATAGGTCTGCTGCAGATATTCCAGATCATTTAAGATCTCATTTTCATCCATTCGTCCGGGATACCCCGGAAGTGTCATAAAAAAAGGCCTTGATATCATAGTTCAATGTCCCATGCTTTTTTATAGTATACGCAGCGGAATCTAAAGCGTTACGGCAAAGCAATCCGTCCACTGCTGATCTTTTGCGGAACAGCCTTACAGAAAAAACGTACCAAGGATACAGAAAAAGGTGCTGCGACATTATCGCAACACCTGAATTCTCGCCATTGCTCTCTGCAATGCCGTCTCTGCCCTTGCAATATCCGTCTCCGGTGTCTTGCTGCGCAGTCTCTCTTCCGCACGGTGCATCGCTGCTTCCGCACGGTTTTCATCGATCTCATTCGGCCATTCGATGATCTCTGCCAGAATGGTAACTCCCTCGGGAAGGATCTCGGCGAATCCGGAATGCAGTGCTGCTTCCTTCTCTCCGTCCTTCTCCGTGATATGCAGGATACCCGGCTTCACGATCACCGTCAGGGGAATGTGGCCCGGAAGGACACCGATCTGTCCTTCCGTGGTATTGAATTCTACCATATCCACAGTTCCCTCATAGAATACTCTTTCCGGGGTTATGATACGAAGTGTGAATTCTTTATCTGCCATATCTATACTCCCCTCTCATGCTATGCATGAACCTTTGCCAGTACAT
>CAKRRU010000143.1 GCA_934394515.1 uncultured Acetatifactor sp. | reverse complement strand
ACCTGATTGTTGTACAGCTTGATCGTACCTTCGATGGATTCGTACTCCATGTTGATCTTCGGGAAGTACAGAATACCTTTCAGGTTGAAAGGATAATCCATATTCAGGTGGATCCAGAACAGCGGCTCCTTGTAATCCTGGAATACCTTACGGTAGAAGTCCAGATATTCTTCCTTCGTGCACTCATTCGGATGCCTGGTCCACAGAGGCTGTGTCTCATTGATCAGTTCCGGACGCTTCTTGATCTTCAGCTTTTGGGGCTCTTCTTTTGCTTCTGCGTCTGTGCTCTGATTCCCGCCCTCTGCTGCTTCCTTCTTCTCCGGCTCGATTACTTCCAGTACCTCATCATCGGGAAGCTTTTCCTCTTCCTTGATGATCTGGGTCTCTTTGGTATTCGCCTTGGACAGATAGATCTCGGTAGGCATGAAGGAACAATATTTCTTCACTACCTCACGCGCCTTGTATTCATTACAGAACTCCAGGCAGTCCTCATTGAGGAACAGGGTAATGGTCGTACCGACATCGGTCTTGTCACCGTCTTCCATGGAGAACTCTGTGCCACCATCGCACTCCCAGTGTACTGCTTTCGCGCCTTCCCTGTAAGACAAGGTATCGATATGTACTTCGTCTGCTACCATGAATGCGGAATAGAAGCCCAGTCCGAAATGACCGATGATCTGGTCGGAATTGCTCTTATCCTTATATTTTTCAATAAAATCCGTTGCACCGGAAAATGCGATCTGGTTGATGTACTCTTCCACTTCGTCTGCGGTCATACCCAGACCGTTATCCTTGAAAGTCAAGGTCTTCTTCTCCGGATCCACGATCACATCCACACGCCCCTTATAACCTTCCGGCAGAGTATACTCTCCCATCATATCCAGCTTCTTCAGCTTGGTTACGGCATCACAGCCGTTGGAGATCAGCTCTCTGTAGAAAATATCGTGATCGGAATACAACCACTTTTTAATAATCGGAAATATGTTTTCACTGTTGATTGATAAACTACCGCTTTTTGCTGCCATTTTTATCACATCCCTTTCTAAAATTACACAGTCATGGCTGACTGTTTCCTAACTGATTCTAAGTGTAGGACGGTAAAAATAAAAAGTCAAGACAAATTTAGCACTCATTTGTCGTGAGTGCTAACAGTTTGTTGCAGATGCAGTATTTATCAGCGTTTGCGTAATTCTAAAATTTTTGTGAAGTGACATCATGTCTCCGGGAAGTACTTTGTATATACGTCAAAGAAATTATCCGTCGTCACCTGTTCCTCTCTGATCAGGGTAATCTCCTCCCATAATTTATCATTCAGCCGGCGCACCAGCGTATCCACGAAGCTGTCATATTCCTGTCCGAATACTTCCCTTTTCCGTTCTTCCACGATTTTCAGTTTATTGGCATCGGTTTCTTCCCGGTCCAGGGTATTCATGCATTTAATGATATAATATCCGCGCTCACACTTTACGACCTGACTCACTTCATCCGTTGCCAGATTGAACGCCGCTTCCTCATAAGCACTTTCTGCTTCTCCCTTGCCGAACGAATAGGTAATCTCGGAATCATCACTGTATTTGGACGCCAGTTCCGTGAAATCATGTTCCCCATCCACTGCCATATCTCTCACTTCACAGGCTCTCTCGTATGCTTTCTGAATCGAACTTTCGGAATAGGGCTTCAGATTCCCGTCCATATCGGTAGATGCCGTTGCGAAAAAAATCTGCTGCACCGTGATTTTACGGGCTTCATCGTCACTGATCTCCGGATTGATGTCCTCAATGATCAGCTGATACACCTTATCTGCCATGGCGTACTCCCGGTACAGATTCTCCACGATTTCTTCTGTGGCACCCATATCCTCGATCTCGGTATCATTCAAAGACGCAAAATACTCCTGCGCTGCCTGCACAACCTTCGCCTCTTCCGCTTCGTTCAGTGTAACTTCTTTCTCCTTTGCCAGCAGATACATCGTCTTGATCTGGGCAATTCTTGCCAGCACCGTCTCCTTGACGTTATCTTCCAGCGTTACTCCGTTCAGGGAAGTATTCCAGATTTCTTCCCCATAGACATTCTCATACTGATTCTGCGTCGTGGTCAGATAAATCATAAGCTCTGCCTTAGAACAGGACTCATCCCCGATCCGGAACACCTCATTTTTTCCAAGTCCCGTGGTAAATACTACCTTCGTACCGTCACTGCCTCCGCAAGCGGTAAGGCCTGTCATCATGCTTACCCCCAATACGCCGGCGACCAACATCGCACGAAGACGGTTTTTCATCCCTTTACGTTCTGTGTTGTATCTGTTACTATCTCTTCTATCATTAAAAAACATCTGAATTCCTGCCTTTATATTTTTATAACTATCTTTTTAAGCCTCTGAATTTTGATTATACCCCATTTTCTGTTTCTATGCTATGATTTCTTACTTTTTTAAGATAACCGTTCGGAGCAAAAAGCACAAAAACAGCCGATAGTATTTTTTCTATCGGCTGCTTCCTCTTTGTTTCTTTTCTTCTAAAATCTTTTCAGCGTTTTTCCACGAAATTTCAATTCCGGTATTTGCAATTCTTATTCTGCTGCGTTCTACACAAGTCTCTCTTCTTCGGAAAGCTTCTCCACTCTTACCGCGCAGACTTTGTATTCCGGGATTCTCGCATATTTATCCAGTGCCGCATTGGTCAGAATATTGGCATTACCGTCCGGGAAATGGAACGGCATCCAGGTCTCCTTCGGGGATACCTTGTCTCCGACTCTCGCCGTGGTGATCAGGGTACCTCTCCTGGAAGTCACCCGCACTTTTTCACCGTTTTCGATACCGAGACGTACCGCATCCTCGGTGTTCATCTCGATGAAGGAGTGTCCTTCCTTCTCCATCAGTCCGGGGGTTTTGCCGGTCATGGCTCTGGTATTATAGTGATACAGAATACGTCCCGTCATCATGATGAACGGATAGTCCTCATCCGGCAGTTCCGCACTGGGAACGTACTCTGCCGGATAGAACCAGCCCAGTCCTCTTGCGAACTTGCCCACATGCAGGATCGGCGTACCGGGATGTTTTTTATCCGGGCAGGGCCACTGGATGCTCTCGCCGCGGTCCAGTCTTCTGTGGCTGATACCGGCGAAGCTGGGGGTCAGGGAGGCGATCTCATCCATGATCTCTTCTGAGGTCAGCTGCGGCTGCGGGTATCCCATACGATTCATCAAATCGATGAAAATATCGGTATCCAGACGCATCTCGCCTTCCAGCGTCACTGCTTTACGCACACGCTGTACTCTTCTCTCGGTATTGCTGAAAGTACCTTCCTTTTCCGCATAGCTGGTACCGGGGAGGATAACATCCGCATACTGCGCCGTCTCTGTCATGAACAGGTCGGACAAGACGAGAAAATCCAGGCTCTCCAGTGCTTTTCTGATATGATGCTGGTCCGCATCGGTTACCACAGGATCCTCTCCGAAGATAAAGAGTCCGCGGATCTCCTTGCGAATGGCAGCCGGGAATACATCCGTGGCATGCACACCGGGCTTTTTGTTCAACTCCACGCCCCATGCCTTTTCGAATTTCGCCATTGCTTCCGGATCGGTGATCTTCTGATAGCCGGGGAAATCTCCGGGAAGCGCCCCCATATCGCAGGCGCCCTGTACGTTATTCTGACCACGCAGGGGATTGACTCCACATCCACTCTTACCTAATTTACCAACCAGCATTGCCATGTTGGACATGGACATAACGCCTTCGGTTCCGGTGGAGTGTTCGGTGACTCCCAGACAATAGATGATGGGCGCTTTCTTCGCCTTGGCATACATCAAAGCCGCTTCACGCAGATGGTCTGCATCGATATGGCAGATCTCGGCCACGCGCTCCGGCGTATATTCTTCTACGATCTTCTTCAGTTCTTCGAAGCCTTCCGTTCTCGTACGGATAAACTCTTCGTCAGCCAGTCCCTCATTGATAATGACATTCATCATACCGTTGGCAAACGCCACGTTGGTACCGGGCTTCAATTTCAGATGAATATCTGCCTGTTTGGACAGTCCGATATCCCTGGGATCCACTACGATCAGACGGGTGCCTCTCTCCACTGCCTGACGGATCTGCATACCGATGACGGGATGCGCTTCCTCCGGATTGGAACCTACCAGCATGATCACGTCCACATCATTGGTAATATCACTAATGGGATTGGTCATGGCACCGGATCCCAACGTCATGGCAAGTCCTGCCACCGTTGCGGAGTGACACACTCTTGCACAGTTATCTACGTTATTGGTACCGAATGCGCAGCGTACCATCTTCTGCAGCATATAGCAGTCCTCGTTCGGAGAACGGGAGCAGGCGAATCCTGCCAGCGCATCAGGACCGTACTTTTTCTTGATCTCGGTAAATTTTGCCGCGATCAGATTCAGTGCTTCCTCCCAGGTAGCACGCTCGAATTCTCCGGTCTCGTGATTTTTGATCAGAGGATATTTTAATCTCTCCGGAGAATGTACGAAATTAAAAGATCCGAATCTTCCCTTGACGCACAAAAGTCCCTTGTTGGAAGGACCGTTTGCAGGCTCTACATCCACGATCTCGTTGTCTTTTACGACCAGATAATACTGACAGCCGGTAGCACAGTGAGGACAGGTGGTAAGCACTTTTTTCACTTTGCCGACCTGATACTTTTTACGATTTTTGGCTACCAGTGCTCCGGTAGGACACACGGCGGCACAGTTACCGCAGGATTCACAGGCGGTTGCCTTCCAGTCCGGTCCGAACGGCGCATCGATCAGTGTTCTCGTGCCGATCTTGCTATTATGTAACGTACCGTTGCAGGCTACTTTATTACAGGTACTGACACATCTCTGGCAGTTAATGCACAATTCCGGATAATAGGTCAGGAACGGATTTTCCTTCTTTGCCTCAAACTTTGCGGCACTGCCGGGATAGCAGGATTTGGTAATACCGTATTCGTTGGACAGATCCTGCAGTCTGCAGTCACCGGATTTGCCGCAGGAGAAGCATCTCACATCATGGTTGGCCAGCAGCATATTCAAGACCTGTTTTCTGCTGTTCACTACTCTCTCGGATCTGGTATTTACTACCATTCCGTCTTTTACTTTTGTATTGCAGGAGGTTACCAGATGACTATTGCCTTCCACTTCCACGACACACATCTTGCAGGCTCCCACCTCGTTGACATCCTTCAGATAACAGAGTGTGGGGATCTTGACATCCGCCTCCTGTGCAGCCTCCAGTATGGATAAATTCTCATCTACGGAAATCTGTTTTCCATCTATGGTGATCGTTACCATTATACTCTGCCTCC
>CAKRRU010000142.1 GCA_934394515.1 uncultured Acetatifactor sp. | reverse complement strand
GGGTCTTAGCTCAGCTGGGAGAGCATCTGCCTTACAAGCAGAGGGTCATAGGTTCGAGCCCTATAGGCCCCATTTTTATACTCAAAAATATGTGTGTCGTCTTTATGCAGTTGCATAGAGGCGTTTTTTATTTCTTTATTTAGTCCCCGTGCCGCATTGACGAACAACAAAAGAATCGCTATGATGGAGTAATACAAGTATCGGAAAGGTGGCAGGCACCATGGAACAACGTATTTTGCAATATCGGAAAAGTATTGATGCATGGCTGGAGAAAATGGAGCAGAGCGCACAGACGCAGGAAGATGGTAATGCAGAAGGTATCACGCGGACAGAAGAGCAGGATGAGAATGAACGGGAACGAATCGTCAGGGACAAGCTGAAAGAACATTTGACACAGATAAGTTTTTTCCAGCATGAGCGTTTGATTCATCTGATTGTGACAGTGACTTTTGCACTACTGGAGATGCTGGCAATTCTTTTGAACGTGATTTCCGACAGTCTTTTTGCACTTTTACTTCCGGTGGTGATTTTGATTTTGCTTGTTCCGTATATTCGCCACTATTATATTCTTGAAAATGAAGTGCAGAGAATGTATGTGCAGTACGATCGAATGCTTAGGATTTATCGGATGACAGAGAGTGGTACCTTATAAATAGAAAAAGAAGAGATTTGGACGAAGTACCAAATTAAAAAAGGAAGAGAAGAACAAGGGTAAAATATGGGGACAATGAGTAAGAAATGCAGCAGAATTGCCGGCATTCTGACAATGGCAGGAGTAATGCTTTTGTTTACCGGATGTAGTCAGACGCAGGAAGAAATCTATCAGATTCCGGAGGATAAAAAGCTTGTTATCTATACTTCGCATAAAGAGGATGTATACGAACCGATCATTAAAGAATTTGAAGAACGTACCGGTATTTTTGTGGAATTAAAGGCAGGAGATACGATAGCACTTTTTGATGAATTACAGCAGGACGAGCCGGGGACGTTTGATGTTATGTTTGGCGGTGGAATTGAAAGCTTTGAAGAATGCAGAGATTATTTTCAGCCATACACGGTCAGTGAGGCGGAACGGATTCAGGAGCAATATCGCGCAGAGGAAGATGTCTACACTCCTTTTTCTGTATTACCGACTGTTTTTATCTATAATAATAAGCTGGTTTATCCTGTAGCTGCGCCTAAGACCTGGGCAGAACTTCAGACAGATCGTTGGGAAGGGAAAATTGCATTTGCGGATCCAACAAAGTCGGGAAGCAGTTATACAGCACTTTGCACTATGCTGCAAGTACTGGGTGAAGATGAGGAGACGATTTTGCGCAACTTCTGTGATACCTTGGATGGCAATGTTTCTGCATCATCCGGGGAAGTATTGGAGGAAGTAAACGCAGGAACGAGGCTGGTGGGAATCACCAGTGAAGGCATGGCCAGGCAGAAAATCCTGGAAGGAGAGGACATTACTGTAATTTATCCGCAGGACGGAACCAGTGCGATTCCGGATGCAACTGCGATTGTAAAAGGATGCAGGCATCCGGAGAATGCAAAAGCTTTTTTGGAGTTTACGGTAAGTACTGATGTACAAAGACTTGTGGAAGAAAAATTTTTCCGCAGAACAGTTCGAAATGATATGGATGAATACGCAATTCAGGAAAAAAATAAGTTAAAGGCAATTGATTATGATATTCAATGGGCTTCACGGGAAAAAGAAAATATCCTGACTGCGTGGGAGAGACTACAAGAGGAAAACAGATGAAAAAATGGATAAAAAAGTCATTTCACAGACAACTGTTATTCTGTTTCGCTGTGGTAGCACTGTTCCCTTTGTTGCTGTTCGGCGTATCTCTCATTCAGACTATGGAGACGAAGATCAACAGTGATTATGAAAAAAGAGTGACAGAGCAGGCAGAACAAATAGATGCCGGTGTGCTTTATCTTTTTAAAAATTTCGAGGAAACAGTAGAAAGCATTAATGCGAACAGTAAAATCGTGGGGCAGATCAATGAAGAGGATTCCTGGTCAAAGAGTAAAATCTATCTGCAATTTTACCGGGAAGTGTCAGGGCTGCGGGAATATGCGCAGGTTGACCTGTATGATAAAACCGGAAAATGTATTTATACCACGGCTCAGGGAAATGCCGGAACAGATTTGCCGGTATACTGGGGCATTCTGAAGGCTGTCGAAGAAAGTGAAGAAAACCTGGTTCTGCGCAGGGCGGAGCCTAATGATAAAGACATTTTGATGTATGCTGCAGGGAAACTGCTCGGGAAGGAGAATACCTTAGAGGGCTACATCGTTATCGGCATGCGGGCTGAAAACTTTGAAAAACTGCTCTATGATAATGGAAACAGTAAGGCGGAAGTCGCCTTTTTAGATACCTATTGGCGAACGATTTTTGAAAGCGGTAATCTGCAGACAGACAAGATCAGAGAAGAACTGATGAAAGGACATAAGTTACTGGGGGGTTATCGTGCGGGAGAATTATTGATAGAACCTTTGGGAAATACCGGATTATATACGGTAATGGCATGTCCAAGTGTATTTTCCACGGAAGTACTGAATTCCATGTACAGTGTACTTACCGTAATGCTGATCATCAGTATTTTATTGTGTGTAGGTGTGGCATCCCATGTAGGCAGAAATATGACCCGTCCCATCGAACGGATGAATACTGCCATGCGTACTTTGCAGGAGGGAGACCTGACTGTAAGGATCGCTTCCGACAGAGAAGATGAGCTGGGGCAGATGTCAAGGAATTTTAATATCATGGCAAATGAACTGGAACAGAATGTGCAGGAGAAGATAGAGAAGCAGAAAGAACTTAATGCGTCTTACATTGCCATGATGCAGGCGCAGCTGAACCCTCATTTTCTGTACAATACCCTGGATACCATGAAATGGGTGGCGAAGGCCAATCATATTCCGGAGATTGCGACCATGGCAGCCGGATTGGCCAAGATTCTGCGTACCAGTATCTCTAAGAGGCAGTTTATCTGTCTCAGGGAAGAACTGGAGCTGGTGAATTGCTATGTAGATATCCAAAAAATCCGTTTCAATGATAAGTTTTCCTATTCCGTGGAAATGGAAGAAGGACTGGAAGATTGTGTAATCCCGAAATTGATTATTCAGCCGATTGTAGAGAATTCAGTGTTACATGGATTAAAAGAGAGCGAAGAAGGAAACATCCATGTGCGGATTACAGGGAAGAACGGTGTACTCTGCATTGAGGTGACTGACGATGGCTGCGGAGCTCCGGATGATTTAATGGAGGCAATCAATCACAGGAGACAGGAGCAGCTTGTGGGACATATCGGAGTATCAAATGTTGACACCATTCTCAGGCTGACTTACGGTGAGGAATACGGTATTTGCATGGAAAAATCGGATGAAAATATACAAACTACAGAGGGTGGTAAGGAATCCGGAGGTACCAGGGTGACATTGCGACTGCCGGTCAGAAGAGAAAAAGCCTGAAAAGGAAGCAGCAAAGAGAATCATTCAAGAGAGTGACTCATGGGAGAAAGACGAAAAGGAAAGAAAAACAAAAGACATAGGGTGCAAAAGACAGGGAGGAATTGGGTTATGTACAAAGTAATTGTAATAGATGATGAAATGTTGGTGCGCCGGGGGATCGTGATGGAGACAGACTGGCAGGCACTGAACTGTGTAGTCGTGGCAGAAGCCGGTAACGGCGTTGAGGGGCTGGAAGCTGTGCGGAAATATCATCCGGATCTGTTGATCTGTGATATCCGTATGCCTAAAATGGACGGGATAGAGATGTTAAAAGAATTGCGCAGTGAAGGCAATGATGTCAGTGTGATTTTTTTAACCGCATACAGTGATTTTTCCTATGCACAGAGTGCCCTGAAGCTGTTTGCAAGTGATTATCTGTTGAAACCCTTCGGGGACGGAGAGCTGGAGCAGGCAGTGAATAATGCATTGGATAAACGTAAAAAGACACAGGAACGTGAGGAAAAGGCTGGCGATGATCAGCTTCCGGAGTTGGTACTGAACAAAGGCGACAAGAGCAAATATGTCATGGCCGCAGTGGATTATATTACCGAACATTATGGAAATCCTGAGTTATGCGTGTCAGAGATCGCAGAACATGTGGGAATCAGCGAGGGACATTTAAGTCATACCTTCAAAAAGGAGACGGATTATACGGTGGCGGCTTATATTACCAGAGTGCGGATGCGGACAGCCATGAAATTATTAAATGACTGCAGAAATAAAGTCTATGAGGTGGCAGAGCAGGTGGGATATCGTGATATTGCACATTTTTCCAGCAGCTTTAAGCGGATTGTCGGTGTAACACCTTCGGAATATCAAGACAGAAGCCTGGAGAGATAACAGATTGCACAAACGAATCGAGAAAATGGCAGAAATATTATACATAATATCAGAAATATTAAAATAATAACAGTTTTACCTTATACAAATTGCTGAACTCCAAACGTATAATAGAATCATCAGAACGGAAGTGACAGACATACATATTACAGAAATGTCAGTCACAAAGTTACAGGAAAACGTTATACGAAAAGGGAGGACAGCGTATGAAGAAAAGAGTAGTATCATTATTGATGATCTGTGCACTGAGCGTTGGGATGTTAGCCGGATGCGGCAACAGCAATACTGATCAGAATCAGGCGACAGGAAGCGCAGACAACACACAGACAGCCGGAACCGAGACGGTGGCAGAGAGTAAGACACCGGAAGTGACGGACGACGCAAATCTTACAGCTACACAGCAGATCATTAAGCAGGCGGAGGAAATGACCCTGGAAGAACTGGCACAGAAAGCCATCGAGGAATCCAACGGCAAGACCTTCTACGGTGTGGGTAACTCCAGCCGTGGTAAAGCAGCATTACCCCTGTTTATTGAGTATCTGCAGTCTATCGATCCTTCTTACAGCATGGAATTCGACTGGCAGCAGCCCAAGAACAACAAGATTTTCGAGCAGCTGACCGCAGATTCCCTGAAACCGGAAGGAACCTTCGCAATGACTCTGATCCAGGATGGTAATCAGATCGAATCCAAGATGACACAGACCGGAATACTGGATACCTTTATTCCTAAGGAATGGGCAGAAGCCAACGGAACCACTCCCGACGCAGTGGACGGTTACCTTGCATTACAGACCTTGAATAAAGTATTCGAATATAACTGCACCGGCAGCAAAGTATATGACAACTGCTGGGACTTCGTGGCAGAAGATACTCATGCACTGTTCATGGATATTGATTCCGAAGTTGTAGGTAAGAACTTCCTGTACATGCTGACAGAAGACAAATACGCAGCCATGTTAAAGGATGCTTTCAATGCATTACCCGCTGATGAGCAGGCTTACTTCCAGCCCA
>CAKRRU010000141.1 GCA_934394515.1 uncultured Acetatifactor sp. | reverse complement strand
GTAGACCTTACAACTGAAAGAGAGCCCTTCTGTTCGTCCCGGGAGTTCGTCCGGTTAGTTAACTAACTTGCCATTTATTTCAGTACTACCTTATCCAGATGCCAGATCTCATCCACATACTGTTTTATGGTTCTGTCGGAGGTGAACTTGCCGGAGCAAGCCACGTTCAGGATCGCGCTCTTTGCCCAACCGTCTTCATCGCGGTAAGCAGCTTCCACTCTCTTCTGTGCCTCTGCGTAAGACTTGAAGTCTTTGAGGATGAAGTAGGTATCTGCCTTGGCGGTACACTGGGTGTTCAGCAGGGAGTTGTACAGCGGACGGAACAGCTCGGGATCTCCCGGTGCGAAAGTTCCGTTGATCAGCTGCATCAGTACCTTGCGGATATCCTGATCATTGTTGAAGATCTCCATGGGATCATAGCCGCCATGGTTCTCGAAGTTAATAACTTCCTGTGCGGACAGGCCGAAGATGAAGGCATTCTCCTCACCCACTTCTTCTACGATCTCCACATTCGCACCGTCCATGGTTCCCAGAGTCAGCGCACCGTTCAGCATGAACTTCATGTTACCGGTACCGGATGCTTCTTTACTTGCGGTAGAGATCTGTTCGGATACATCTGCTGCTGCGAAGATGATCTCTGCGTTGGATACGTTGTAGTTTTCGATAAATACAACCTTGATCTTACCGTTGATCGTAGGGTCGTTATTCACTACGTCAGCTACGGAGTTGATCAGTTTGATGGTCAGCTTCGCATTACGGTAACCGGCTGCTGCCTTTGCTCCGAAGATAAAAGTTCTGGGATAGAAATCCAGTTCCGGATGCTCCTTCAACTCATTGTACAGATACATTACATGCAGAATATTTAACAGCTGTCTCTTGTACTCATGCAGACGCTTTACCTGTACGTCGAAGATGGATCTGGGATCTACTTCAATACCGTTGTGTTCTAAAATGTATTTTGCCAGACGTACTTTGTTCTGGTACTTGATGTTCATGAACTCCTGCTGTGCCTTCTTGTCATCCGCATATACCTTCAGGCGGGAGATCTGAGGCAGGTCGGTGATCCAGTCATCACCTACGTGAGCAGTTACCCAGTCAGCCAGCAGCGGATTCGCATGCAGCAGGAAACGTCTCTGGGTGATACCGTTGGTCTTATTATTGAAACGCTCCGGGAACATCTCATAGAAGTCCTTCAGTTCCTGTTTCTCCAGGATCTCGGTATGCAGTCTTGCCACACCGTTGACAGAGTAACCGGAAACGATTGCCATGTTTGCCATCTTCACCTGTCCATCATAGATGATGGCCATCTTGCGGATCTTCTCCTGTACATCCACACCGGGTACGTTGCTGTACTTCTGCTGGATATCCAGAACGAATCTGCGGTTGATCTCTTCTACGATCTGGTAGATTCTGGGAAGCAGTCTGGAGAACAGTTCGATGGGCCATTTCTCCAAAGCTTCTGCCATGATGGTATGGTTGGTGTAAGCACAGGTCTTGGTCGTGATGTCCCATGCTTCCTCCCAGGTCAGATAGTAGTCATCCATCAGCACACGCATCAGCTCAGCGATTGCTACGGTAGGATGGGTATCGTTTAACTGGAAGGTAACCTTCTCATAGAACTTGTGAATATCGTCATGTTTTCTCATGTACTTCTCCACAGCTTCCTGTACGGATGCGGAGATGAAGAAATACTGTTGCTTCAGGCGCAGCTCTTTACCTGCATAATGGTTATCGTTGGGATACAGCACCTCTACGATATTACGGGCCAGGTTCTCCTGCTCAACAGCCTTCTGATAATCGCCCTTGTCAAAGGAATCCAGCTGGAAGCACTCTACGGGCTCTGCATCCCAGATACGCAGGGTATTTACGATGCCGTTACCGTAACCCACAATGGGGAAATCGAAGGGAACTGCCTTAACGGACTGATAGCCTTCCTGGGTAAATACGTTTCTGCCGTTCTCATCGGTATGTACACTTACATAGCCGCCAAACTTAACGATCTTCGCATATTCGGGTCTGCGCAGTTCGAAAGGATTGCCGTTCATCAGCCAGTTATCGGGAACCTCTACCTGATAACCGTCACGGATCTCCTGCCTGAACATACCGTAACGATAACGGATACCGCAGCCGTATGCGGGATACCCTAACGTTGCCAGGGAATCCAGGAAGCATGCTGCCAGACGTCCCAGACCACCATTGCCCAGTGCGGCATCCGGCTCCTGATCCTCTATCAGATTCAGGTCAAGTCCCAACTCGTCCAGTGCTTCTGCTACGGGCTTGTAAGCCCTTAAGTTGATCAGGTTGTTGCCCAGTGCTCTTCCCATAAGGAACTCCATGGACATGTAGTAGACCATCTTGGGATCTTCCTTCTCGTATGCCTTCTGGGTCTCCATCCAATTCTCTACGATACGATCCTTGACCGCATAAGACACTGCCTGGAAGATCTGCTGTGCATCTGCCTCTTCCAGCGTTTTACGGTACAGGGTGCGTACATTATATTCCACGCTTCTCTTAAAGAGTTCTTTGTCAAATTCCGGTTTCTTCGTCTTGTTCTTGTCGATTGCTGTGCTTTTCACTTTGTATTCTCCTCTCCATCAGGATCTAACTGACAATGTACATATTATACCAAATCTTTCCGTTCATTCCAACCGTTTCGTATATTTTCGTAGGACCTTTTTCCTAAAATACAGTTTTTTCTTACTTTGTCTTTACCCCGGCAAAAATTTTCTGCAAATTGCGCAGTGTAACGATCAGAATGGCCGCTGTGCAAAACAGTGCCGTCCGGTCACCGGACGCATAGATCGTAGGGGAAAATCCCACCACCAGCCGCGACAAAAATCCTGCTGCCAGGATCAGCAATTCCAGCATAGCTTCCCCGGATACTCCCCATACATACAGGATCGTTCCTGCCACTGCCGCAAGCACGAGCAGATAGCACACGGTCTGAAAGATCACCAATCCACCGGCAAAAAAGGACATTCCGGGAATCTGCCGGTTCTGCGCCAGCACTCCGATACCGTTACGACCTCTGGTCAAAAGTCCGGTGTTTAATAATAAATTACCTGCCTGACCGATTCCCCAGTAAAACAGCACCGGAACCAGGGACATCAAACTCCCCGGAATTCCGCGTTTTTCCTTCCGGTTTCCAAAAGCAAGCAGCGCCGCCAGCCACAGTACCAAAGCAAACAGGCCAAAAACATAACTCTTCTGTCCATCTCCCACCGCCAGATAATACTGTGTGGTATCCAAAAATCCCATCCACAGCTTCTGTCCGGCAGACAACTCTGCAAATTCGGGGAAAAAGCGCTGTATCTCCGCTTCTGTCCGGCAGGCATTTCCCGGCGCCGCGAGAATAAATGCCAACGATGCAGCAATCAGAAGCAATTGTACAAAATATAACGGCTCCAGTTTCTTCCTTTTCCGGAAAAGATATCCGCCGAACACTATATAACTTCCCAACAGGATCGCGCCCATTTGTTCCATATTTGCCCCATAAAGCGCACAGAGTGGACATACACCATATTCCCACAAAGGAATCTGTTCTCCACAGGTCCAGTGTTTCAACGGCAGCATTGCCACCAGCCCCAGGGTAAGCGGCCAGAGATAATTGATCGTAGTTGTGATCCATCCGGCACTGCTCAGAGAAAAAAACGGAACGATCCATATCATACAGAACAACAGAATCTGTGCACGCATTTTGTCCTGCGCACTCTCTCCTCCAAACAATTCACTTATGATCCATAAAAGCAGCATGATCATCAGGCTGTCCGCAATCTTCCAAAGCCATACGTTCCCGGTCACAAAGAGCAGCATGACTGCTTCGATCAGTACTCTGGATGACCATGTATAATAACGCTCCCGCAAAAAATCAAACATGGACTGGTTGTCCAGAATATTTTGATATGCCAGGTCATCTCCGAAATCTGCCCGGATCAAGGCATGCGCAAGAAGCAGAACCAGAAACATTCCTGCCAGAATACCATATTTTTTTCGATCTGCCTGTTTCATTTTATATTATATTCCTTCCCTTGATTCATTCTGTTTTCAGATATTTTCATCCATTCTGTTCTGTATTATAGCAGATATTTTTCCTGTGCGCACAAAAAAGCTTCCCGGGATTTCCCCGGAAAGCCTCTTGCGATATAAAACCCGGAACTTCTTCACAAAAGAGCCTTTGCTCTGAGTGATCAGAAGTTCTCTTCATACTATACTCTCTCCACTGCGATCACTGCGTTCTCGCCGTTGATATTCCATTCCCTGGATACGGAGTACTCCGCACCGCTTGTCAGTTCGTCAGCCAGAACCTTACCGCTGATTGCATCTTTGTTCTTCTGTGCGATCTCGGCCAGCTTGTCGTTACCGTTGATGGATACGCGAATGTGGTCGGTCACTTCGAAGCCGCTCTCCTTACGCATGGTCTGGATCTTGCTGATGATCTCGTATACGAAGCCTTCCTCTACCAGTTCCGGTGTCAGGTTGGTATCCAGGACAACGGTCATCTTGTTGTCCTCCTGGGATACATAGCCTTCCTTCTGTGCCATATCGATCAGCAGATCATCCTTGGTCAGTTCCACAGCCACACCGTCTACATCGAACTTTAATGCGCCGTCTGCATTCAGCTCGTCCATAGCGGCATTGCCGTCCAATGCTGCCAGATGCTTCTGGATGCCACCCAGCTGTTTGCCGTACTTGGGTCCTACGGTACGCAGCTGAGGCTTGAAGGTGTAAGAGGTAAAGTCGCGTACATCATCGGTGAATACCACTTCCTTCACATTCAGTTCGTCCTCAATGATCTCCTGATAGAACTCACTCAGGGTAAAGTCTGCCTTGATATACATTCTGCTGATGGGCTGACGGTTCTTGATGGCAGCCTCGTTACGGCATGCACGTCCCATAACGACAGCATCCAGTACATCCTCCATATCCTCTTCCAGCTTCTTGTCGATGTGATCCTTGTTGACTACAGGGAAATCACACAGATGAATACTTTCGGGAGCGGTCGGATCGTTGCTTCTTACCAGGTTCTGATAAATATCCTCGGTCATGAACGGGATCATGGGTGCTGCAGCCTTGCAGATGGTCACCAGTGCGGTGTACAGCGTCATGTAAGCATTGATCTTATCCTGCTCCATGCCCTTTGCCCAGAAACGCTCACGGCTGCGTCTTACATACCAGTTACTCATCTCATCTACGAAGTCCTGCAGCGCCTTGGCAGCCTCAGGGATACGGTACTGATCCAGATTGCTGTCTACCTCGGCTACAGTAGAGTTCAGCTTGGACAGCAGCCACTTATCCATAACGGGCAGCTTGTCATACTCCAGGGTGTACTTGGAAGCATCAAAATTATCAATGTTTGCATACAGTACAAAGAATGCGTAGGTATTCCACAGGGTACCCATGAATTTACGCTGTCCTTCCTGTACGGCCTTGCCGGAGAATCTCTTCGGCAGCCAGGGTGCGGAACTGGTGTAGAAATA
>CAKRRU010000140.1 GCA_934394515.1 uncultured Acetatifactor sp. | reverse complement strand
CTACTACATACCATTTTCTATCGATTGTAGCTGGACTAGCCATAAATGTTTTCATTATGTTCCCTCCATATTACTTGCGCCGGTTCCTGACCGGCTTTTTCAGTGTTCTGGTCCGACAGTAATCTGCAGATGTCCGGCTACATTTTACTTCTTTCCAAAACGGTTGAATACTATATTTCAATGCTTCGTCGGGGCTTTGACTCAGCATATTGAAACACTGTCACAGTCATATATTATATGATACCGTTCAATCTCTGTCAATACGTAAATTAATTTTTTTACAGTTAATTCTATTAGAGAAATTCATATTTCATCAACGTCAATCCGTGCGCCGGTGCGGTAGGTCCCGCTGCACTGCGGTCTTTCGCTTCCAGTATGGCAAAGATATCCATGGGATCTTTTTTCCCCTGGCCGATCTCGAGCAGAGTTCCGGCGATGATCCTGACCATATTATATAAGAAGCCGTTGCCGCAGACCCGGATCACCAGGTCATTCTCTCCCTGTTCTTCCACTTCTACGGAATACAGGGTGCGCACTGTGGATTCCACCTGTGCTCCGGTCTGGCAGAAGCTTTTAAAGTCATGCTCTCCTTCCAGATAAGCTGCCGCTTCCTGCATCTGTCCCACATCCAGCGCATGATAGGTAAACAGAGAATACAACCGCTTGACAGGCATGGGAAACTCCGCCCGGTAGATCCGGTACTCATAAGTCTTGCGGCTGTCGCATCTGCGTGGATGCCAGTCATCCGGCACCTGTTCGGAATTTTGTATCCGGATGTCCTCCGGAAGTCTCTGGTTCAACGCATAGGAAATTTTCTCCGCAGGCATCCGGCTGGTAGTATCAAACACAGCAATATTCCCCAGTGCATGTACCCCGGAATCTGTCCGGCTGGCACCGATGACCTCGATAGGCTCCCGCAGCAGATCTGTGAGACAGCGGTTCAGTTCACTTTCGATAGTGATGCCGTTATTCTGGATCTGCCAGCCATGATACTTCGTGCCGTCATACGCTACGGTCAGGCGGACACGCTTTTTTTCTGTTTCCGGCGGCTTTTGCAGCTTTTCCATTTTGATTTCTGATTCCACTGTATTTCACCCGCTTTCTCTCCCGTCACCTGTCTTAGGTTGCCCGGCATTCTCTCCTGTATTTAACGACATACTATCTGCTATGGGCATTAATGTTTTGCAGTAAAAATTCACGGTAGAAATGGTAATCTTCCTACCACAATGCTGATCACCATATATGCAGCAATACAGCCGTAAGCAAGGTAATCTCTCTTATGATAGATCAGCGGCTTCATCTTTGTCCTGCCCTCGCCGCCGCGATAGCATCTGGCCTCCATTGCCATCGCCAGATCATTGGCTCTGCGGAATGCAGAGATGAACAGCGGTATTAACAGCGGCACCATTGCCTTGGCACGTTTGAAAATATTGCCGCTTTCAAAATCAGCACCTCTTGCGATCTGTGCTTTCATGATCTTATCCGTTTCTTCCAATAAGATTGGAATAAAACGAAGTGCAATCGACATCATCATGGCCACTTCATGTACCGGCACCTTAAATACTTTTAAGGGTCCCATCATTTTCTCCATACCATCCGTCAGGTTATTCGGCGTTGTGGTCAAAGTCATCACGGAAGATCCGATGATCAAAAGTGTCAGACGGATTGCCATGGAAATCGCTGTTTTTAAGCCTTCCTGTGTAATCGTCAGTTTCCAGATCGTTACAAGCGGTGTACCCGGTGTCAGGAACAAATTGAACACCACCGTGATCAGCATCAGCAGCATTATAGTCTTCATTCCTTTTACCATGAATTTTAACGGTACCTTAGACAGTCGGATCACCAGACCCAGAAACAGGGCTGCGATTACATATCCTGCATAATTTTTGAAAAAAAACAGGGAAATGATAAATAAAACGGTACCTCCCAGCTTCACCCGGGGATCCATCTTATGAATCAATGATTCTGTCTGATAATATTGTCCTAATGTAATATCTCTAAGCATATTGCTCCTCACCTGAGTTTCTGCCCGGCTCCTGTCGGGTCAGAACTCGTATCTTCTCTCTGCTCATGCTGCCTTTTGGGGCATTGCAGTTCAAATCATTACTTCTGATTTTTCTGTTTCCAGACCCTTGCAATTTCTTCCGCAGCCTCTTCGATCGTTGTGGCATCCACGTCCACATCCGCACCGCGCGCTTTCAGATCATGCATGATATAGGTCACCTGCGGTGCCGCAAGTCCTACTTCTTCCAGCTCCTTATAATGTCTGAATACTTCTCTGGGTGTATTATCATACATGACACTTCCTTTGTTCATGACAATAATACGATCCACGTACTCCGCGACATCATCCATGCTATGTGATACCAGCAGAATCGTCAGACCTGTTTCTGTCTGCAGCTTTTTGATCTGCTGTAAAATCTCGTCTCTACCCTTAGGATCCAGTCCCGCTGTCGGCTCATCCAAGATCAGTATCTCCGGCTTCATCGCCAGCACTCCGGCAATTGCCACGCGGCGCTTCTGTCCGCCTGACAGTTCAAACGGCGATTGATAGAAAAGTTCATCCGGCAGTCCGACTTTTTTTAAAGCATCATAAGCCCGCAGTTCCACTTCTTTTTTATCCAGGCCGAGATTCTTCGGTCCGAAACAGACATCACTGAACACATCAATTTCAAACAGCTGATGCTCCGGATACTGAAAAACCAGTCCTACTTTGCTGCGAAGTTTCTTCATATCATAATCTTTGTCGTAAATATCTTCCCCGTTAAAATAAATATGACCGCTGGTCGCACGCATCAGTCCGTTTAGATGCTGCATCAACGTAGACTTACCGGAGCCGGTATGTCCGATGACACCTATAAACTGCCCTTCCGGTATGGTCAGACTGACATCCTTCAGTGCATGCACCGCAAGCGGTGTGTCCGCACCATATACGTAACTCACATGATCTAATATAATAGACATTTTGTCGGATCCTTTCTGTTATTTCTCATACCCAAGCGCCCGCAGCAGCTCTTCGCGGGTCAATATCCCATTCGGCAGCGGAATTCCCTTTTTCTGCAATTCATAAGCAAGCAGTGTCACCTGAGGGACATCCAGCCGTAATTCCTTCAGGTGCTCCACCTGTGAAAAAATCTCCCTGGGCGTTCCCTGCATGGCGATCTTTCCGCCATCCATGACAAATACTTTATCGGCATGAATAATTTCTTCCATATAATGTGTGATCAGAATGACGGTGACACCCTCTACCTGATTCAGGCCTCTGACCGCACGGATTACCTCTTTGCGTCCGCTGGGATCCAGCATGGCTGTCGGCTCATCCAGCACAATACATTTGGGATGCATCGCAAGCACACCGGCGATAGAGACTCTCTGTTTCTGTCCGCCGGACAATTTGTTAGGAGAATATTTTCTATACTCATACATGCCTACTGCACGCAGACTTTCCTCCACACGCTGCCAGATCTCTTCGGTGGGAATTCCCATATTCTCCGGACCGAATCCGACATCTTCTTCCACGACCTGTCCGATGATCTGATTGTCCGGATTCTGGAATACCATTCCTGCAGTCTGACGAATCTTCCAGATATTGTCCTCTTCCCCGGTCTCCATGCCATCCACCCACAGAGTTCCCTCGGTAGGATTCAGAATAGCATTCATATGTTTTGCCAGCGTGGATTTTCCGGAACCGTTATGTCCCAGGATAGCAATGAACTGTCCCTGCTCAATGTCCAGAGAGACATCATTCACCGCCTTCGTAATTCCTTCCACGTTGCCTTCTTCGTCCCGGCGGATATATTCGTATACTACATTTTTTGCTTTTATAATTTCCATTGTATTCTCCCGAAAATCTCCTGCTTTTGCAAGATATCGCCCCTATTTTACTAGATTATTCACAGTTTTACAACACTTAACAGGGAACTGGCATGACTTTTTCAAAATCCCTTGTACTGTCCTGTAAAAACATTTATAGTTATAACAACATCTGAGTTACTTTTGCAGTAGATGATAAGATTATTATAAAGGAGAAATTCTATGAACCCGATAGATCGTAACAAAATCATAAAAATGGTAGTCATTCTGGCGCTTATTACAATCGTCGCCGGTGGACTGCTCCGGGTCTCCCAGCATAGCTCATACACACTGGGTGACTATGCATCGGACAACCCGTCCCTGGCTTACCAGACCTCGGAGCCTTCTCCATCTCCCACCCGGTCACCTTCTGTCGACAGTCCTTCCGCTGATACGACAGAAATCTTGCAGGAAGCTTCTCCCCTCCCGGCGACCTCCGTTCTTACCGGTGCTTCCCTGAACGGAACGCTTATGGAAGACCAACGCATAACCCTGTCGGAAGGCTTCTATTATGAACCGTTATCCGAAAAATTGCAGCGATACATAACAGGTGTTTCTTATCCGGTAACTGTGGATAACTCTACAGACACTTCTGAAAGCCTGTTGAAATCTGTCGAAATCGGTTATGATGATCTGAGATATCTCCATATTCTTCATTATGATTTTGATGGAAATCCTGCAGAAGGCGAACTGATCTGCAATAAAGCCATTGCGCAGGACCTTGCGGAAATCTTTTATGAGTTATATTGTAATGAATATCAGCTGGAAAAGGTGCTTTTAATCGATGAATACAACGGGGATGACACTGCTTCCATGGAGGATAACAATACGTCCTGCTTTAACTACCGTCCGGTAGAAGGTACCTCTTCTCTGTCAAAGCACGCTTTGGGACTGGCAATTGATATCAATCCCCTCTATAATCCTTATATCACTTATAATAAGGATGGCAGCGAGAATGTATCTCCTGCAAGCGCAGACGCCTACGCGGACAGAAGCGCTTCTTTCCCGTATAAGATCGACGAAAATGATCTGTGCTATCAGTTATTTAAGGAACATGGATTTACCTGGGGCGGTCACTGGAACTCTTGCAAGGATTACCAGCATTTTCAAAAGGTAGTGGAGTCAGACCGGTAGTTATTACCATTCATTTATGAGTAATAATAGAGTAGGCTGTCTCCTACTCGATTTGTATACTTTGTACACCATCTCGCATAAAAGCTCGATGATGTATATTCGCCACATACAGATTCTTGTGCAAGCACAAATCTGTACTTGCCTCATCGCACTACACAAAAAGCGCCTTCGGAATGACCTAAATCATTTCCGAAAGCGCTATTTTTATGTCTGCTTATAAGCTATGGATTAAACTAACTCCAGCACTACAGTCATAGCTGCGTCACCCTTACGCTGACCGATTTTAACGATTCTGGTGTAACCACCCTTACGGGTAGCATACTTGGTAGCATACTCATCGAAGAGTTTTGCAACCAGGTCAACTTCCTTGGTGTTCTTTTTCTTGCCTGCTGCATCGGTAGGAACCTCAACGACAGGATTCAGAACCTTCAGCATCTGACGACGTGCATGAGATCTGGTAGGCAGATCCTTCTTGATCTCCTTCTCAACTTCGT
>CAKRRU010000139.1 GCA_934394515.1 uncultured Acetatifactor sp. | reverse complement strand
CTTCAAAAGTCATGCGGGGGCGTTCTCCCACCTGACCGTAATTCAGATTAAACGTTCCCTTGATACCATATTTATTGAAAATATCGATCAGGCGTCTGTCCTGTACCTTACCGTCATCATAACTCATAGTCAGTGCTTTGGCTTTCCCGCCGGGGAAACAAGTATATACTTTCATCTTCTCCATCCTTTTCTACTGTAATTTCTATTGTGGTTTTAAAAATATGGTAACTATTCAGAACCCCATTCGCAAAATCGCTACTTCGTAGCTTTCTTTTTGCTCATGTGGTTACTTCGCCATATAAAACTGCTTATCTGCCTGAATGCAAGCATTCGCAGAACGCAGTTTTGCATGGCTCTGAATAGTTACAAAATATGATGATTTTCGTCCCACACGTTTTCATCATATTACGACCGGAACGATTTTGCAACTGATAAGAATCCGGCATTAACTGTCTTTATCGTGCAGAACTTTCCATTGCCTTCCTCCCACTCATCCTTTAATATAGTAAAGTATACAACAATCACACGAATTTCAATGAGAAGGGAGCATATTTATGAAAAAATTCAACTCCTTCCGTAATCGCCAGAACGGCTTTGAAGATTTAGGTTCCGGCACTGCGGAAGCAGCAAAAACGAAAAAAAGCTGGTGGAAGGTACCATTCACCATTCTTGTGATCCTGGTAATCGCTATTTTTACTTTTAATTCCACTTACCAGATCCGTGAACAGGAACAGGCGGTTCTGATCACTTTAGGCCAGGCCAAAGCGGTTACGGATCCGGGGCTACATTTTAAGATACCGTTCATCCAGCAGGTCCGCAAGGTGAATACCACCATTCAGGGATTTTCCCTGGGATATGATGTAGATTCCAATTCTTCGGAAACCGTTGATTCTCTCATGATCACTTCCGATTACAATTTTGTTAACGTCGATTTCTTCGTAGAGTATCGCTTCAGCGATCCGGTAAAAGCAGTCTATGCTTCCAAAGATCCCGTGCTGATCCTGCGTAACATCAGCCAGAGCTGTATCCGTACCGTGATCGGCAGTTATCCGGTGGACGATGTCCTGACTACCGGGAAAAATGAGATTCAGGCTGCTATCAAAGAAATGATCCTGGAGCGTCTGAGCGAACAGGATATCGGTATCCAGCTGGTAAATATCACGATCCAGGATTCCGAACCACCCACCTCCGAAGTCATGGAAGCCTTCAAGGCCGTAGAAACCGCCAAGCAGGGAAAAGAAACCGCCCTGAACAACGCCAACAAGTACCGCAATGAACAGCTTCCTCTGGCGCAGGCACAGGCCGACGGTATCATCAAGGACGCCGAGGCGCAGAAGACCGAGCGCATCAACGAAGCCACCGCACAGGTAGCACGTTTTAATGCCATGTACGAGGAATATATCAAGAATCCGACCGTCACCAAACAGCGTATGTTCTACGAGACCATGGAAGAAGTACTGCCCGACCTTAAGGTAGTCATCGAAAGCCCCAACGGTAATACACAGACTTTCTACCCTTTGGAATCTTTCACAGGTACTGCAACCGGTTCTTCCACGGAAAACAGTACCTCTGAAGCTGCACAATAACCATTGTCTACAGAAAGGTAGTTTTAATCATATGAAAAAATTAAAAAATATATCTCTGATTCTATTGCTACTGGTGCTGCTGGTCATCGGCTCCTCCAGCATTGTCGTTACCAATGAAAATGAATACAGTCTGATCCGGCAGTTCGGTAAAGTAGACCATGTAGTGAGTACCGCAGGTGTTACTTTTAAGATTCCTTTTGTCCAGAGCGTTGATAAGCTTCCGAAGGAAATCCTGCTCTATGATCTGTCTTCCTCCGATGTCATCACCAGCGACAAAAAGACCATGATCTGTGACAGTTACATTCTATGGCAGATCAACGATCCTCTGAAATTTGCCCAGACCCTGAATTCCTCCATCTCGAATGCGGAGAGCCGTCTGGACACCATCGTATATAACTCTACGAAAAATATCATAAGCAGTACGACCCAGAACGACGTCATCTCCGGGCGTGACGGAGAGCTGGCGGCAGCCATCATGAAAAACATTGGGAACACCACTGAGCAATACGGTATTGAATTGCTCTCCTTCGAAACCAAACAGCTGGATCTGCCCAGTGACAACAAAGCTGCTGTGTACGAGCGTATGATCTCCGAACGTGAAAACATCTCCGCAACCTATACCGCAGAGGGAAGCTCTGAGGCACAGAAGATCCGCAATACCACAGATAAGGAAGTCAATGTCCTCCTGTCGGAAGCCAATAAAAATGCAGAAATTCTCATTGCCGAAGGGGAAGCAGAATATATGAAAATCCTGTCTGATGCTTATGCAGATACATCCAAACAGGACTTCTATTCCTTCGTCAGAAGCCTGGATGCACTGAAGGCTTCCATGACCGGCGATAACAAGACCGTGATCCTGTCTCCGGATTCCCCAATCGCACAGATTTTCTACGGAAGATAACTTGAAAGCCGGCGTCTGCAATACTTTTGCAGGCGCCGGCTTTTTTATGCCAGAATCTCATCAATTCTACGTCTCTCTTCTTCACTGAATGCGGTAGCATGAATGATACCGATATTATCCAGGATCTGTGAAGGCTTGGATGCTCCGATCAGAACACTGGTAATATCCCCGTCCCGAAGGATCCAGGACAGTGCCATCTGTGCCAAGGTCTGTCCTCTCTGGGATGCCAGATCGTTCAGTGCACGTACCTTCTTCAATGTTTCTTCCACGATCGCCGCTTCTTTCAGGAACCTGCCGTCAGTACGGACACGGCTGTCCTCAGGAATACCGTGGAGATAACGGTCGGTCAGAAGTCCCTGTGCTAGAGGGCTGAAGGTAATGATACCGATGCCGTGAGCTGCCGCGTAATCTTTCAGACCATCCTTCTCAATATCTCTTGCAAACATGGAATATTTTCTCTGGTTGATAATGAATGGAGTGCCCAGCTCCTTGAACAGTTCTGCCGCTGCAATGGTCTGTTCTTTATTGTAATTGGAAATTCCCACATACAATGCCTTGCCCGATCTTACAATGCCGTCCAGTGCACGCACGGTCTCCTCCAACGGTGTATTTGGATCCGGTCTGTGATGGTAGAAGATGTCCACATAATCCAGTCCCATACGCTTCAGGCTCTGATCAAGACTGGCCACCAGGTACTTTTTGCTGCCCCAGTTGCCATAAGGTCCGGGCCACATATCATAACCGGCCTTCGTGGAAATGATCAGTTCATCACGATACACTCCCAGATCCTTTTTCAGGATACGGCCGAAATTCTCCTCCGCGCTGCCCGGTACCGGTCCATAATTGTTTGCCAGATCAAAATGTGTAATGCCATGGTCAAATGCTGTGTGGCACATGTCCTGCATATTGTCAAAATTGCCGTTGGAGCCGAAATTATGCCACAGCCCCAGAGATACCGCCGGAAGCAGCAATCCGCTGGCGCCGCAGCGGTTGTATTTCATTTCTTCATATCTTTTTTCATCTGCCTGATACATTTAAATACCTCCGTCTTTCCTTGCTTTCTTTATTATAAATTCATTGTGCTCCCATTTCTATGCATTTTTTATAGAATTAAGTGCAATATCTTACAAAGAAACTATTTCCTGCGAATCACAACCTTCAATCGGCTGAAAAACAGATAATACACAATAAAAGCGATACTGGTCACCGTCCAGGTCAGCGGATAGCTGAATACAATGGTGAGAATGTCATTTTTCAGAGGTACGGCTGTCAAAATCCATACCACGCGCAGTGCGCAGATCCCCAGGCAGCAGATAATCATGGGAAGCCAGCTGTCGCCGATACCGCGCAGAGTACCGGACAAAATTTCAATGGCAATATAGGTAAAATATGTAGGTACCAAAAAGTGCAGAATCTGTTCTCCAATCACTACTACCTGAGCATCCGTGGTAAACAGCTGATAACAGATCGATGCATAATTATAGAGGATCACGGACAACAGTACCGTTGCCCCGGCTGTAATTCCCATACAGGTACGGACACCCTTGTGTACACGATCCATTTTCCCTGCACCGTAATTCTGTCCGACAAAGGTTGTAATTGAGATACCGAACGCATTAACGATCATCCAGAATAAGCTGTCGATCTTGCTGTAGGCTGTCCATGCCGCTACCGTATCCGTTCCCAGTGCATTCACGCTGGACTGGATCAGAATATTAGACGATGTATACATCACCGACTGCAATCCCGCCGGAAGTCCGATCCGGATGATCCTGCGGAACATCCGACCGTCAAAACGGATCTTTTTCAGTTCCAGGCGATGCATGTCCTTCGTCCGCATCAGCACCCACAATACCAGCACAGCACTGAGCGCCTGCGACAGGATCGTTGCAAGTGCGGCACCTGCCACACCCATATGCAGCCCGATAACAAACACTATGTCTAACACAATATTGGTCAGGCAGCTGGCAATCAGGAAATATAAAGGTCTCTTGGAATCCCCCACGGCGCGCAGAATGCCGGCTCCCATGTTGTAGATCAGATTCCCGATAACGCCCAGAAAATAGATTCGGATATAGGTTGTCGCCGGGTCCAGAATCTCCTCCGGTGTTGCCATCGCGCGCAGTGCCCAGGGTGCCGCCGTGATACCCACGATCGTCATTCCCACGCCTGCCACCAGACTGAACGCAATGGAGGTATGTACGGCATAGCCCACCATCTCGGCCCGTTTTGCTCCGTAATACTGGGAGATAATGACTGTGGCACCGCTGGACAGTCCCACGAAAAATCCCACCAGCAGCTGGATCAGCGTACCGGTGCCGCCACCTACCGCCGACAATGCTTCTTTCCCGACAAAACGCCCTACGATCACTGCATCCGCCGCATTATATAATTGTTGAAAAAAAGTTCCGAATAAAATCGGGAAAAAGAACAGGAGCAGCTGCTGCCAGATGACTCCCGTTACAATCTTGTTCTCTTTCCCTACAACATTTTCTGTCTGCTTTTGCGTTTTTGCTGCATTTTCTTCCATATAAATCATACCCTTTGAAAATCTGTACTTCTATGATGATAGTATCATTTCCACAGAACCTTTTCAAGAGGGCAATCTTATCCACAATTCAGGGAAGGAAAAACCCCGGGTGGTGGAAGCACCCGGGGTTCCCGTCTGCACCCTGAAGAGTCGCAGCATCCGGGCACAGCACTCTGTATATACCAAATTGAGGGATTAGATAAAAGCTAAGTTAATTACTCCACATCCTGCAGAGCTGCGAAGTCTTCTTCTCCGGTACGAACCTTTACTACCTTGTCTACATTGTAGACGAAGATCTTGCCATCACCGATATGTCCGGTGTACAGAGCCTTCTTGGCAGCCTCGATCACAGTTGCTACGGGGATCTTGCTGACTACGACTTCAACCTTCACCTTAGGAAGCAGAGTCGCATCCATCTCAACTCCACGATACATCTCGCCGGCGCCCTTCTGTACGCCACAGCCCATAACCTGTGTCATGGTCATACCGGTAACACCCAGATCGTTCAGTGCTTTCTTCAGCACTTCGAACCGGGCAAGCTTTGCAATAACCACTACTTTGTAGATTCCGG
>CAKRRU010000138.1 GCA_934394515.1 uncultured Acetatifactor sp. | reverse complement strand
GGAGACGTTACAGCTGCCGGAAGGCATTCTGTCCGTTCCGGGAGTTCGTCCGGTTAGCCAATGATCATGGACTAACTCTCAATTTAGTTTGCCTTGCCTTCATCCATTTCTTCTTCTGTGGTGATTGCAAAAGCAATATTGGTAGCATGATCTGCCACTCGCTCCAATCCGGAGACGATGTCTGAGAAAATCATACCGGCTTCGGGGGAGCATTCTCCCTTGGTCAGTCTCTCGACATGTTTCTTCTGCAGTTCACGCTCTTTCTCGTCTACCCGGTCTTCCAGGGAGACAATCTCCTGCATATGGGTCTCATCGCTCTTGGCGAACATTTCTACGGCATAACGGATGATCTTGTTGACCATCTCGAGCATGTCGCCCAGCTCTTTCTGCGCTTCTTTGCTGATGGAGATGCCTTCTTCTTTTCTCTGTTTTGCAGCATCTGCCACATTCTCCGCATGATCACCGATACGTTCGATATCGTTTACCACATGGAACAGTGCACCCAGGCTGTTCAAGTCTTCAATGGGCAGGGTCGTCTGGTTGATTTTTACCAGATAGTCCGTGATCGCATGGTTCAGGAAGTTGATGTTCTTCTCTACCTCATAGACTTCCTCTATATCTTCCTCATCCAAAGTAATCAGTGCATTCATGGCACGGTTCAGGTTCTCTTCTGCCAGGGAAGCCATACGCTCCAGCTCCTTGATGACTTCCACGACAGCCGTTGCCGGATTGAACACAACCTTGTCGCCGATATATTTTAACTGATAGCTCTCTCTGTAACCAACCTTCTTGTCCTCTCCGGGCACAATCAGGTAAGTCATCTTTACCAGCCATCCGGTGAACGGGAACAGCATGATCACCTGTGCGATTTTGATCAACGTATGTGCATTTGCTACGAATCTGCCGTTATCCGCAGAGATGGACTGGATCAACGCTACGATCTGGTCTCCGGCGATAAACAGTGCAATGTAAATGATCACCGTACCGATGATGTTGAACAGCAGATGGATCAGCGCTGCTCTCTTGGCATCTTTCTTACCGCTTAAGGAAGCTAACATTGCAGTAGCACAAGCACCAATATTACATCCGAGAATAATATACAGTGTAATCGGCAGCGGCAGCAAATCCTGATTTGCTAACAAAAGTACAATGCTGACCGTTACGGAAGAACTCTGAATAATGGCTGTCAGAGCAAATCCCATCAAAGTTGCCAGAAACGGATTCTTCAGGGACATCAGCAGATTCACTACCTGAGGCTCATTTTTCATACTGCCCATAGCCTGGGACATCGTGCTCAGACCAACGAACAAAATGCCAAAACCTACCACGACCTCGGCGACCTTACGCACCTTTTCCTTGTTCGTGAACATCATCACGACCACACCCACCAATAAGATCAGCGGTGCAATTTTTGATAAATTAAAGGATACCAACTGTGATGTGATCGTGGTACCGATGTTGGCACCGAGGATCACGCCCGCCGCCTGATACAGATTCATCAGACCGGAGTTAACGAAACTGACGACCATGACCGTGCAGGCCGAAGATGACTGGATAATACCGGTAAAAATGATACCGACGATCATACCCATGAACTTGTTCGTGGTGAAGATCTCCAGAATACGACGAAGTCTGGCACCTGCTACTTTCTCAATGGAATCACTCATTAATTCCATTCCGAATAAAAACAGTCCCAGACCTCCAGCCATTGACAATATTGTTCCAAAGCTCATTTTTAATCCCTCAATCTCTCTTGATTCTCTTCTATGAAATCAAAACATTTTGTCCTTACAGAAACAATCCAAAATATATTTTACGAGATAGAGGTAAAACTTGCAATGTAATTTTTACTTTTCTTTACTTTTTCTTTTACAAAACTTTACTCAGTTTTGACATTATCCCATGAAATTCGTGCTTTTCTCAAGCATTTCGACCATCCGCAATATCCAGATCCAACTGAGTTTTAAGTTCCTCCAGGGAGGAAAATTTCCGTTCCGGACGCCTGAAGCTTTTCAGTGCCACTTCAATTTCCTGTCCGTAAATATCCTGATCAAAGTCATACAGATAAGACTCCACGCCCATGACTTTTTCCTCGGAAACCGTAGGTTTTGTTCCCACGTTGCTGATGGCTTTGTAGACTCTGCCGTAGTAGCGGACCGCCGCATAGTATACGCCGTTTGGCGGCAGTAATTTTCCGGCAGACGGCAATAGGTTCACGGTCGGGAATCCTAAGGTGTGGCCGATATGGTTGCCGTGTTCCACGGTTCCGACCAGTGTATAAGGCATGCCGAGCATACTTTCAGCTTCTTCCATCCGTCCCTCTTCCACCAGTTTACGGATATAAGTGGAACTGACTTCGATGCCGTCCACTTCAATTTTCTCTATGGTCTTGACACAAAATCCCAGCTGCGGCGCCATTTTTTCCAAAAGAAGTGCATTGCCGGCACCGTTTTTGCCAAAGGACAGGTCTTCACCGGCCGCAACAAAACGGGTATTCATCTGTTTTGCCAAAATCTCCGACACAAAGCGCTCGGGTTCTGTGGCTGCAGTCTCCTTCGTCAGGGGAAATTCGATCAGAATATCGATTCCGAGCCGTTCAAACAAACGTCTTTTTTCTTCTCTGGTGGTCAGTTCCTTGCCGTCTGACAGGCCGAACAATACTGCCGGTGCAGGGTCAAAAGTAAACACACAGGCTGCCAGGCCGTCTTTCTTTTTAGCGATAATCTCTTCCAGCAATCTTCTATGTCCAAGGTGCACCCCGTCAAATTTGCCTATGGCCACCGCGGTATCTTTTTCCAGATAAAAATCTGTGGTTCCTGCAATAATTTCCAAGTCTGTATCCTGCTTTCCTTCCTCGTAGATATCTTATCATTCAAGTGTAAATCCGGTACGAAATTTCATTTTACATTCATGCACAATTACATCATTTATAAACGAACCGAAACAATCCATTCCTGTTTGAATCAGCCAAGGAACATCTTCACGGGCTTGTACCATTCTTTTGCTTCATCATAAGTATAGATGCCCACAAAGCTGCCATCTTCTCTGTAGACGCGCACCCACTCTCCAGCCGGAGAAACAGTCTTTTCAAGTGTCTGCCCCGGAAAAAAGGAGTTCCCGTTGTCGATCAGTTTCCGCCACTTTTCTTCCACATGTATCATTGGGAAATCCGCAAAAATGCGATCTGTGGGAAGCACTGCCCGGGCAAGCCTGTCCGTATCGCGAAGTTCCTGTAACTGTCCCAGTGTCAGGGCATCCGCCAGCCGGAATTCTCCGACTCTGATGCGGATGAGGCTCTTCATCGTACCGCCGCAGCCAAGCTTTTCCCCGATATCTGCACAGAGGCTGCGGATATAGGTTCCTTTGGAACACTCCACCCGGAATTTTACCACCGGCAGCTCTATGGACAAAATCTCTATCGCAGGCAGCTCCACATGCCTTGCCTTGCGTTCGACTTCTTTTCCCTCTCTGGCAAGCTCATAGAGCTTTTTCCCGTTGACTTTCAGTGCGGAGTACATGGGGGGAATCTGATCATAGCCGCCGGCGAAGCTGTCGATTGCCTCGCGCACCTGTGCCTCGTTCACATCCACCTCGTGCTCTTCCAGTATGGTTCCCGTGGTATCCTGTGTATCTGTGATCTGTCCCAGTAAAAGTTCCGCCACGTATTCTTTGGTTCTGTCCGTCAGCATTTCGCATGCTCTGGTAGCGTTCCCCAGACATACAGGGAGCACACCGGTAGCCTGTGGATCCAGTGTACCTGTGTGCCCTATCTTTTTCTGCCGGCAGATTCCGCGAAGCTTTGCCACCACATCATGTGAGGTAAAGCCGGCTTCTTTATATACATTGATAATGCCGTCCATTAATCCTGTTCTCCCCGCAGTTGTCTGTCGATGTGCAGTGACAGATTGTTGACGCAGTCGTGGAACGTTCCCTTCATGGTGCAGCCTGCGGCACGCACATGTCCGCCGCCGCCGAAGAAAGATGCCACCCTTGCGACATCCACATTTTCATTGGAACGCATGCTGACCTTGTACTCGAGTACATTGGTCTCATACATGAAAACCGCACAATCCACGCCTTTGATATTGCGTAACTGATTTACGATGCCGTCCAGATCTCCCGGTACCGCATTGTAGAACTCCATGGTCTTACGGTCTACCATACCCACGATGCAATGTCCGTCCATAAAACGGATGCTTTCCATCAGCGCTCTTCCCATGATCTGAGACTGCAGATACGTCTTCTGATAAAAACTCTCTTCAATGATCTTGGAAAAATCAAATCCAAAGGAAATCAAAAACGCTGCTGCCTGTAAGGTCTCCGGTGTCGTATTGGAATACTGGAACACACCGGTATCATGGATAATCCCTGTATACAGGGCTTCCGCGATATCCTTGTCGATCAGCTCCGCATCCATGATGTGATACAGCACCTCGCAGGCACTGCCCACTTCCGGGCGGACGAGGTTTACGTCGCCGCAGCCGGAATTGCTGATATGATGATCGATGTTAATCCTCTTTTTCGCATTCTGAAAATAGGTTTCTGCATCCCCCAGACGGTCACCGCTGCAATCCAGCGCAAAATACACGTCAAAAGGATCCTGTGCGGGACACTCTGTCTGAATCTCGTCATATCCCTTCAGATAGGAAAATTCCTCAGAAGGCTTCTGTAAATATACCTTCACTTGCGCATCCGGTAACAGTTTCCGCAGATACATCTGTAAGGAAAGACATACTCCGACACAGTCTCCGTCGGGACGAATATGTCCGCTGATGCCGATCTTTTTTGCACCCAGACATTCTTCACGTAAATCCATTACTCGTCACCTTCCTCTGTATCTTCTGCCTCATCTGCTGTATTCTCTTCCATAGTATCTTCTGTCTCATCTTCCGGCTTCTGCGCCTGCTCGTCAGCCGCAATGACCTCGTCGATCTTGTGAGACATATTGACACCGTATTCGATGGACTGATCCATCACAAAAGTGATGTCCGGCGTGTTGCGCAGATTGATGGTACGTGCCAGTTCTCTGCGGATAAAGCCCTCGGCGCTCTTCAGTCCCTGCAGGGTAGACTTTCTCACTTCCTCGTCACCCAGCACACTGATCCATGCCTTACAGCTCTTCAGATCCGGTGCCACTTCCACAGCCACGACACTGGTCCAGGGACTGATCCGGGGATCTTTTAAACCACCCCGGATGATCTCTGCCAGAACGCGCTGCACTTCCCCGTTCACACGGGTATTTTTCACACTATTCTTTCTCATTCTTATTCCTTCTTACTACTAAACCACTCTAAAGATACCGGCAGTTTCGCTCCGTACCACACCTTAGATATTCTCTTTAGCGTGGTACCTCCACCATGATATAAGCCTCTACGATATCCAGCTCCTGCATCTTGTCAAAGCCTTCGAATACGAGACCGCACTCGTAACCGGCCTTCACTTCCTTCACGTCATCCTTGAATCTCTTCAGGGAAGCCAGGTTACCTTCGAAGATCTGCTCGCCCTCACGGGTGATACGAACCTTACAGCCTCTCTGGAAGACACCGTCTAAGACATAGGAACCGGCAATGTTACCGATAGCGGATGCCTTGAAGATCT
>CAKRRU010000137.1 GCA_934394515.1 uncultured Acetatifactor sp. | reverse complement strand
AATAGCATGGCTATCATTTCTTTCTTAATCATATCCTCACCTCTATCTAGCCTTCCACCTGTTGTAATAAATAGTCTTATACGGCTATTTCTGATGCATCTGTCCGTTTCGGAAAATCGTATGTTCTTCCTCTCGGATGTGATAAACTGATTATATCACACGAATGCTTGAAAGTGAATATTTATTACTAGGATTTTTTGTCTTTTTACCATTTTTATATCCATTTTTTACATAATTGTTTCTACTTCAAAGATCTTTTTGTAAATTTCTACCAGTTTCCGGCAGGCGTGTTTTCAAATAATTGTAAACTTACACATTTTTTCAAATTCCAGTATACGGATTGTTTTTTTTCGTTCCTATGTATATAATGTAAGTAATTAATGCCATTACAAGATATGGGATCCCCCCGGGGAAATCCGATTCAGGGAACGGTTCACGTAAGACCCGATACGGACTCCTATTTCAGGCAACTCATTATATTAAGGAAGTGTCAACATGTATCAGATAGACTTTAATCACCCCTCGTCCATTTATTTTGTAGGTATCGGCGGTATCAGCATGAGCGGTCTTGCAGAGATTCTCAAAGATGCCGGTTTCCGCGTGTCCGGTTCCGACCGTTCCAAAAGCCCCCTTACCGAAAGTCTGGAGAGAAAGGGGATCAATGTATTTTATGGACAACGTGCCGGGAATATTACCGATGATATCGATTGTGTCGTATTTACCAGTGCGATCCACAAGGATAATCCCGAATATATCGCCACAATGGAAAAGGGGATCGCACATCTCACCAGAGCCCAGCTCCTGGGAGAGATCATGCAGAATTACAAAACCCCTATCGCCATCAGCGGCACCCACGGCAAGACGACCACAACCTCCATGGTCAGCGAGATCCTGCTGCATGCCGGTACAGATCCCACCCTTTCCATCGGCGGCATGTTAAAAAGCATCGGAGGCAACATCCGTGTCGGCAGTACCGACCTGTTCGTTACGGAAGCATGTGAGTATACCAACAGCTTTTTGAGCTTTTTCCCCAAGATCGGTATGATCCTGAATATCGAGGAGGATCATCTGGACTTTTTCAAGGATCTGGAGGACATCCGGAATTCGTTCCACAAGTTTGCAAAGCTTCTTCCCGCTGACGGCTGTCTGATCATCAACGGTGCTATCGGCAGATTGTCGGAGATCACCGCAGATCTCGCCTGCCGCGTGATTACTTTTAATAAAGAAGCTGTCAACAGTGACGGTTCTTCCGCGGATTATTATCCTTCGGATATTGCTTATGATGAGTTCGGGCATCCTTCCTTTGTGCTTCACTGCCACGGGGAAGCATCCGGTATCTTTTCCCTGCAGGTTCCCGGAGAACATAATGTGTGCAATGCCATTGCTTCCATCGCTCTGGCCGACCTGTTAGAGATCGACCGCAAGGTCACCGTTTCTGCCCTGCACGGTTTCACCGGCACAGACCGCAGATTCGAATACAAGGGTACCATCGGCGGTGTTACCATCATCGATGACTATGCGCATCATCCTACAGAGATCGCGGCTACCCTGCATGCAGCGGCCAATTATCCGCATAAGACCCTCTGGTGTGTCTTCCAGCCTCACACTTACACCAGAACCAAGGCATTTATGAAGGATTTTGCCAAAGCTTTAAGTCTGGCCGACAAGGTAGTCCTTGCAGATATCTATGCAGCCCGTGAGACCGACACCCTGGGGATCAGCTCCGAAACTCTGCAGGCGGAGATCCGGGCGCTCGGACATGAATGTTACTATTTTCCTTCTTTTGATGAGATTGAAAACTTTTTATTAGAAAATTGCATAAACGGCGACCTGTTGATAACTATGGGCGCCGGAGATGTAGTAAAAATCGGCGAAAACCTGCTTGGAAATTAGTTGTCCACATTATCCACAGTAAGAACCGGGGATTATCCCCGTTCTTACTGTGGATATTTTATTCTTACCCTGTGGATAATTTTATGTCGCTTTTTGACAATAATTTGTTGATATATAGGGTTTTTCCGATACATCGTTTTACAATATCCACAATATCCACCGTTTCCACATTTTTGTCCGATGCTCCAAAAGCCCAGTGTTTACAAGGTTTTCCGGCAAATTGACTATTTCTTTTTCACAGGTCTTATGCTATACTTGGTCTTACTTTGAAAAAGGAACGATTTGTGAAAGAAGGTATTGTGTGTTATGGCACGGATAGCGCTCTATAAAGATAATTATGCAGATTCTACGGTAGTATCCAATCTGTTTATTGATGAATATATGAAGGATGCCAATGACGCACAGCTGAAGGTCTATTTTTATCTGCTGCGCATGTTAAATGCGGATCAGGCTATCAGTGTGTCCGGAATCGCGGACAAGTTCAACCATACGGAAAAAGATGTGATCCGTGCATTGAAATATTGGGAGAAGCAGCAGATCCTGGATCTTGATTTTGATGAAAATAAAACTCTGGTAGGCATCCACCTTCGTGATCTGAGTGCTCAGACTGCACCAGTTTCCCAGCATAATGTTCTGCTGACCTCCGGACCCGTACAGAGCGCACCTGCAGGTGTCACTGTACTTCCCACCGCCGGTACCGCAGTTTCTTCCATAGCTGCCGCAGCCCCGCAGGAACCGCACACTTATACCAAGCCCACATACTCTCTGGATCAGTTGCGTGAATTCAAGGAACGCGAAGAAACTTCCCAGCTTCTATTTATCGCAGAAGCTTATATCGGAAAGCCTCTGACCCCTTCCGAGATCAAAACGATCCTGTTCTTCACCGATGTCCTGCATTTTTCAGAGGATCTTATTGATTATCTTCTGCAATACTGTGTGGAACGCGGCAAAAAAGATTTCAAATACATAGAAAAAGTAGCCGTCAACTGGGCGGAAGAAGGGATCACCACCCCCAAGCAGGCGCAGAAATTCTCGACCAAATATGATAAGAGTGTCTACTCTATCATGAATAGTCTTGGGCGCACTACCGCTCCCACTTCCAAAGAGCTGGAGTTCATCAATCGCTGGATCAGAGATTACGGTTTTAGTGCCGATATTATACTGGAAGCCTGTGAGCGCAGCTCTCTCGCTACCGACAAGCACCGCTTTGAATATGCGGAAGGCATCCTGAACAGCTGGCGGGAAGCAGGTGTCCATCATAAATCCGACATCCAGCAGCTTGACGAGTCCTTCCAGAAGAAAAAGACCGCAAAGACCGCAAAGCCCGCTTCCGGCGGATCTTCCAATCGTTTTACACAGTTTGCCCAGAACAGCTATGACTTTGCCGCTCTGGAAAAAGAAATTTTAAGCAATTAACAGTCAAAGGGGAGTAAATCGTGTCACTGACAAATGCACAATATAACTTTATTATGAAGGGTTACGAACAGACCAGAGACCGCAACCGTCACCTGGCCGAACAAAGGCGGCAGGAAGTCTATACAAAGCTTCCGGAGTACGGGAAGCTGGACGAATCCGTCGGCGAGCTTTCGGTAGCGCAGGCAAAGCTTTTGCTGAACGGTGACGATGAGGCTCTTACCCGGCTGCGTTCCTCTCTGAAAGAGATTTCCCGGCAAAAGAAGGAATTGCTTGCATCCGCCGGATATCCTTCGGATTATCTGGAGCCTGTCTATACCTGTCCGGACTGCCGGGATACAGGCTATATCGAAAGTGAAAACGGTCTCCGCCAAAAATGTCATTGTTTCCATCAGCAGGAATTGGATATTCTCTATGAGCAATCCCATATTCGCGAAATGATCGCTTCTGAGAATTTTTCCAATCTTTCTTACGAATACTATCAGGGAGAAGATTTACTCCGTTTTGAAAAATGTGTGAATCTTTGTCACAATTTTGTACAAAACTTCAAACAACACTACCACAATCTATTCTTTTATGGTACAGTAGGTACTGGCAAGAGCTTCTTATCGGGATGTATCGCCAAAGAATTATTGGAACGCGGTCATTCCGTGATCTATTTCAGTTCTTCCGGGTTATTTGATACCCTTGCACGTTATTCTTTTGATTCTAAGTCAAAAGATGCTTTATCCGGATTCTATGAGGATTTATATAACTGTGATCTTTTGATCATCGATGATCTTGGTACAGAATTGACGAATACTTTCGTCGCTTCTCAGCTGTTTTCCTGTCTCAATGAAAGAGATCTGCGAAAAAAAGCCACGATCATTTCTACCAACTTAAGTCTGGAGGAGCTGCGTGACCGATATTCCGACCGGGTATTTTCCCGTATCACAAGTCATTATGACCTGTGTAAGCTGACCGGTCCCGATATCCGTATGTGCAAAAAGCGTATGCAAAATGCATCTGACAATTAATCACAAGTTTCGTAATCGACCAACATACAGAATCAGAAAGTGAGGATCACCACAATGGCGAATCGTGAAGAAAAAAGAAATCTGGAGACTATCCCCGTCGGCTCTCTGGGCATTATTTCCCTGCCCGGCTGCAAACCCCTGGGTGAAAAGGTAGACCAGTATCTTGTAAAATGGAGAGCAGAGAGAGAAAGTGAGCACAAAGAGTCCCTGGCCTTTGCAGGTTATCAGAGAGATTCCTATCTCCTGGATGCAAAAGTACCCCGTTTCGGTTCCGGTGAAGCCAAAGGACAGATTTTGGAATCCGTTCGCGGTACCGACCTTTATCTGCTGGTAGATGTCCTGAACTACTCCATGACCTATTCTCTGTGCGGCAGCGAGAACCATATGTCTCCCGATGACCATTATCAGGATCTGAAGCGCATCATCGCAGCCGTGGGCGGTAAAGCCCGTCGTATCACTGTGATCATGCCTTTCCTGTATGAGAGCCGTCAGCATAAGAGAACTTCCCGTGAATCTCTGGACTGCGCACTTGCTTTGCAGGAACTGGTAAGCATGGGTGTAGACAATATCATCACTTTCGATGCTCATGACCCCCGTGTACAGAATGCCATTCCCCTGCACGGATTCGAGACCGTACAGCCCGCATATCAGTTCATCAAGGGTCTGCTTCGCAATGTTAAGGATCTGCAGCTGGATTCCAGTCACATGATGGTCATCAGCCCGGATGAAGGCGGAATGGGACGTGCCATTTATATTGCCAACGTTCTCGGTCTGGATATGGGTATGTTCTATAAGAGAAGAGATTACACCAAGATTGTCAACGGACGCAACCCCATCGTAGCTCATGAGTTCCTGGGCACCAGCGTAGAGGGCAAGGATATGATCATCATTGATGATATGATCTCCTCCGGCGAAAGCATGCTGGAAGTAGCCGCTGCTCTGAAGGAGCGCAAGGCAAATAAGATCTTCGTCTTCTCCACCTTCGGTCTCTTCACCAACGGGCTGGACAAGTTCGATAAGGCTTACGAGAACGGTATCATCGATAAAGTCCTGACCACTAACCTGATCTACCAGACTCCGGAGCTGCTCCAGAGAGAATGGTACATCAACTGTGATATGAGTAAGTACATTGCTTACATCATCGACACACTGAATCATGATTCTTCCATCAGTGATCTGTTGAATCCTAATGAGAGAATCCAGAATATCGTTGCAAAATATAAGAAGGGTGAGCTGTAAAGCTCACCCTTCTTATATTAACTTGAAAGTTAATTACTAGCCGGACGAACTCCCGGAACGGACAGAATGCCTTCCGGCAGCTGTAACGTCTCCGAGTGTGAATTCCCTAAAGAAGTG
>CAKRRU010000136.1 GCA_934394515.1 uncultured Acetatifactor sp. | reverse complement strand
AAGTTTTTCACTGCGTTCCCCTTTTCCAAAGGCCTGTATCTGCCTTCTTGATTTTATACTCTATTGTATGTACCTCTTCTTCACGATATGTTTCCCGGCATCTATTTTTCCAATACCTTAATTCTGTGGGCTTCCACACCAAACAAAGCCTGCACGATCTGTGTGATCTCACCGGACATATTTCCGTTTCCGGCACCCTTAGCCACCACCAGTACCCCTTCCACCTTAGGGCAGATCGTTTTCACCACAAAAGGATCCCCCTGTGTGTTATCCCGGTAGATGGTCTGATATTCTGTGTTGGAGGTGTTCACTGATCTGCTTCCTCCCGCGGAATCCTGCTCTTCCGTGTTGGACCGTTCCGCGGTCAGGTCTTTTTCCACCACTTTTTCTTCCGAAGATTCCAGTGTGATCATGACCTCGACATCTTCCAGTCCCTGCACCGCTTCCAACATCTTTTTCAGTTTAGTTTCAAGATACAGCGCATAATCTTGCGTATCGTCCAGCCCGGATGCCTGCGCCGCGGCTGAGACTGACGGCTCCTTACTTGTCTCCGCTTCCAGGATGTCAGTAGTGGTATTCGCATTTTCTGCTCCTATTATCGTTGGGGAGACACCCTCCTCTTTTTTTACAGGTAACGCAATCACAAATAGCAGCACCCCAAGCAAGACCAAAATCAACAGGTTGTCCCTGCTAAACCATTTGGGAGCTTCTTCGCCATCTTTCCTTCCCCTCATTATCCTGTTCAGAAAATCACCCATTTTACATCCTCTCCATGCTTCCTTCATCTTCTTTTCTTAGAATTACCCTTATATTTACTCATTTCTTTACCGGACTTCTTTTCACGAATAATACTTGCATTTTTTCAACTAATCACATATGCAGAGCAGCAAAACTTATTCCAGTTCTATCGGGGCAATTTCTATCTGAATCTTCTCCTTTTCCGAAGTTCCCATGTCTTCACCACTTTCCGTAACGGCTTCACCGCTCTCCTCCAAAGTCTCCTCCGTTTTCTGCAGTTCTTCTGCATTTTCTGTCAATCCGTCCGCCGCATCCTGTATCCTCTCTTCCGACCCTTCTGCCTGTTTTGAAGCCTGTTCCAGTACGGTTTGCAGTTCTGTGGAAAATTCTATCGTCTCTTTGGTCACATTCTGTCCGCCATCACCTCCCAAAAAAGTCAGTACCGGCTGTAACAATTGCAGCAACAGCATCACTGACAACAGAAGCTTCAGATATTTCTCATAGGATTCTTTGGGGCGAAAGTGCACAAGTGTCTGTGCGCAGATCAAAAAGATTCCTGCCTGCCCGATTACATGATACATCCACTGCATTTTCTCATCTCCCCCCGCTTCCGATCGCCAGAAGTGCCAGCGTGATCAAAAATAACAGCATCGCCGTCCCCACAGTACGAAATAATAACATTCCGGCATTTCCCATGTGATCCGTGCAATTTGTTACACGCTTATCACTGACAATTCCCAAAAACGCTGCCGCACCTTTCATCAAAATCGCAGTAACCAAAATTTCTAACAAGGGCACGGCACATCCTGCAAGCAGCAATAATAAAAGCAATACGCCAATACTGTTACGGATCACCACGGCTGACCCTACTGCCAGTTCCAGAATGCCGTCCGCCGCATTTCCGATCCCCGGCAGCGCGGAAAGTGCTTTTTCCACCGCAGATGTTTTCACCGAATCCAGTACCGGAGTGATCAGAGATTGAAAAAATCCGATGCCTGTAACCACCCACAGGGAAGCTTTCAGTATCCAGCCAATCACCTTTTCCAACAGTTCCGTCAATAGCGCCAGCTTCTCTTCCACCCAGATCCCGTTGATCATGGTCAGCAGACAGTAACTGTAGATCAATGGCAGCACCACTCCCAAAAGCACCTTTTCCGTACCGTAGATGAGCAGCAGTAACAATTGATATCCGGCACTCACCGTAACCGGGCCGTTCGCCACCCCTACTGCCAAAAGAAAAGTCGGCACCATCAGTTTTACAAAAACGACGATATTCTCTACCGTATCTCTGGCCGTTCCCAGCACCCCGGAAAAACATTGCAATAAGATCATACCGATCAGCAAATAGATAAAGTAAAAACTCAGATCGGCAATCTGATGTTTATCAAATACTTCCACAAAATGAATCAGAAGTGCCGACAGAATCCCCAATACGATCAACCAGACCAATATATTTTTAAACCCCACGGCGGATGTTGTCATCTCTCGCAAAACTTCAAGGAGCAAGCCGCTTGCCGCCCCCAGAATATCCCCCCGCAGGATTTGTCCCCAAATTTCAGATACCGAAATATGGAATGTGGGGAATAACTGCTGCATTCCTTTCTCCAGTTCTTCCATCCCGTATTCCTGCCACATCACCTCTGTCTGCATACGCGCTCCTACATGATGCTGTAAATCTGACGGATCACCGACAGCAAAATCGGCAGTCCGGCAAACAGCACCGATAATTTCCCTAAAATTTCGATCTGATCCGACACTGCTGCGAATCCGGCGTCTTTGCAGATACCGGCACTGAATTCACACAAATATGTAATCCCTACGACTTTCATAAGAATCCCCAGATACCCGGCGGAATCTCCGAGGTACTGCTGTAATCCGCGGAATTCCTCCAACACTTTTCCGGCGAGTCCCAACACATAAGAAAAAACAAGGACACTTAAAGCAAATCCGATCAGCATCGCATATTCCGGTCTCTGCTGTCTGAATTGAATGGCAAACAATACACCGGCGATTCCAAGCATCGCAATCTTAATGATCTCAGCCATCTTTCCTCCTAAAATGAAAACAACGTCTGCACAGTATCGAACAAATCATAGATATACGGAACGATCCACCCAAGGACCAGGATCAGTCCGGCCAGACTTATGAGAAAAGCATGTTCTTCCCTGCCACTGTGCTTCAGGATCTGGCTGAGTATGGTCACCAGGATTCCCACTGCCGCTATTTTAAAGATTAGTCCAATTCCCATCGTTCCCCATCCTTTTTGCTTCTATCTTTTTGTTTTCATGAAGTACCTCAGGTCTGCACTCCTTCTTTTCATGCCATTGCCAAACTATCACTATTCGGTGCCTGAAACCGATTGCAGAATGTTCTTACAAATACTTTTTTTCGAAAATTTTATAACTCTAAATAGTTGCGTCAAATTAAAAGTATCACTATAAGCAGTCCGCTCATGGCACCCAATCCCACAGATAATCTGCATTTCTGTGAGATCTCCCGTTGCTGCATTTCCGCCGTTCTCTCCAGTTCCTGTTTTGCCAGTTCGATTGCCCGGATCTGCATGGCTTCATCCGGGTATCCTTCCCGTCCTGTGAAAAGCAGGAATCTGTCAATATCTTCCTTTTTTAACGGCAGTGTATTTAATTTTTTTCGAAAGCTCTCCTCTGCCAGTTCCAAAAAACCACTTCCTTCCGATGTTATGTATTCTTCATATACTTCTTTGCAGATCCGTCCCAGACGGTCTTCCCTGCAGTTTCCGATCCGCAGACAGCACTCCGGAAGCGTGGATCTGTTGTATCTCACTTCGCTGCTCCATTGTTCAAGGATAGCGATGAGTTCTCGGATCCGGTGTAGCCGTCCCAGGAATTGCTGTCGATACCAGATGCCCAGACCCAGACATCCGCAGACGATCATCATCCCTCCAAGCACCTGCATTCCATCCGTCCCCTTCCTTTCAGAATCACAATTCTCTCAAACATTTCTCTTAAATTCTTCTCTCCCAGTCTCCTGGCTGCATCCGCTTCGTCCTCTCCATGCACGGTAGCCAGCAGACCGCAGCCGCAGACGGCTGCTTTATGTAGTGCCCAAAGATCCTGCTCGTCCCCCAGTTCGTCCACCGCGATCACCTGCGGAGACATAGAGCGCAGCAGTAACAGCATCCCCAGCGCTTTCGGGCAGGCATCCAGGACATCCGTCCGCATCCCGAGATCCATCTGCGGACGTCCTCTGTAGCTTCCCGCCAGTTCGGAACGTTCATCCACCACGCCGACTCTCAATCCCACTCCGTACGGATTGCCATCCGACAGCTGCCTGATCAGATCCCGCAAAAGTGTCGTCTTGCCAAATCCCGGCGGAGAGATGATCAGTGTATTGCAGAATCTCCCTGCATGGTACAGCCTTGGCAATAGCGGATCTGCCGCTCCTCTGATCTCGTGTGCGATACGAATGTTGACAAAGGTGATATTTTTCAATGTCCGCAGATGGCTCTCATTTTCCAAAACGGCCTGTCCGCACAAACCGATGCGGTGTCCGCCCTGCACTGTCAGATACCCCTGCCGGATCTCGTCCGCATACGCATAAGCGGAATCCTGACACTGATACGCGAGAAACTCTCTGAGCTGTGCTTCCGTTACCGTAGCTGCACCGTAAGGCGTCTCCTGCCAGTGCCCGGTAGGATTTAAAAAATATTCACCGTCTAACGTTTCCACCTGGAAAGGTCGATCTACACGCATACGAATCTCGCATAGTCTGTCCGATTTTCCGGCAGTTTCCGTCCAAAACGCTCTCCTTTTTTGCGGAAAGATATGAAGCAGGCTGTCCAAATTTTTCCTCCTCTCGCGCGTATCGTTTCCATCTTTCTGAAACATATGTTTTTTACGCCAAAAATGTTCCTTCTATGTTTTTTGCAAGCAAATATCCCAATATCAGCTTATTTTTTGCATTCACATATGGCAAGCAAACCCTACAGATACTGATAGGAAATACTTTATGTCCTTGAATCATTACAATATATGTCTGCGCAGACAGGATATTCCATCGGTTCTTCTCTTTTTTAGAAACCTATGATATAATAGGCTTTAAATGTCATTTGCGAATATCATTATTTCGGAGGAACAGTGTGAAAAAATATGCTCGATAGCATATTTTTCACACGGCTATTTGCTTCTGAGCGAAAGCAAATAGCTTTTATGGCAGAAGTGAAATCGCCTACGCGAATTTCACTTCGCCTCTTCGCGACAGAGTCGCTCAGAAATGAGGAATCTTATGAACATTATTATTGTGGGCTGCGGCAAAGTAGGCTACACCCTGGTAGAGCAATTGGGCGGTGAGAATCACAACATCACCGTGATTGATACGAATGAAGATAAAGTAAATTCCATTACGGATGATCTGGATGCCATGGGCATCGTCGGCAACGGTGTCAGTTTCCAGACGCTTTCCGAGGCCGGCATTGATCATGCGGATCTGTTGATCGCCGTGACCGGTTCCGATGAGCAGAATCTTCTGTGCTGCGTCATTGCCAAAAAAGCCGGACATTGTAAGACCATCGCCCGTGTCCGCAATCCGATCTACAATAATGAGATTGCGTTCCTGCGGGAAGAGCTGGGACTTGCCATGATCATCAATCCGGAATTATCCAGTGCTGCGGAAATTGCACGTATTTTCCAGTTCCCTTCCGCTGTTAAGATCGACACTTTCTCCAAGGGCCGGATCGAGCTGCTGCATTTTCGCGTAACGCATGATTGTCTCTTAAATAACTATGAACTGATTCACATTCGTACCACCTTAAAATGTGACGTGCTGGTATGTATGGTTACCCGTGGCGATCAGGTACTGATCCCCCGTGGTGATTTCGTCTTCCGGGAAGGTGATGTGGTTGCTATTGTGTCCACCCCTCCCAAAGCCAATGATTTCTTCAAAAAGATCGGTATCGGCGCCGGCAGGGCACGTACTGCCATGATCGTCGGTGGCGGCACCA
>CAKRRU010000135.1 GCA_934394515.1 uncultured Acetatifactor sp. | reverse complement strand
AAATTCTGTGGTTCTAAAGTTTTCAGTAACCCAGTAGCCCCGGTTGCATATAAGAATAAGCTGACCGTAAACAGACGCCGGTACTTAGCGGGCGTACTTTGGCCGCTTATGTACCGTTGCGCTCTGTTTCCGAGCGGAAGCGATGTCAGCGTTTCTTATATGCAGCCGGGTCTACGGATGGCTAGCCAGTATGTTAGCCAATGATCATTGACTAACTTTTAATTTATAATAGCTGATTATCGCATGATATCTCTTGTGATACCTTGAGTTTTTTGCTAGAATAAAATCATCTAAGTATTCGGGAGGTAGAAACATGGCACAGATCAGACCATTTATGGCATATCGTCCACGTAAGGGAATGGAGCAGAAAATAGCGGCACTTCCGTATGACGTATATAATCGTAGAGAAGCCTGCGAGGTTGTGAAAAAGAACCCGGAATCTTTCCTGGCAATCGACCGGGCGGAGACGCAGTTTGGTGATGAAGTCGATACTTATGCTCCCTGCGTTTATGAGAAGGCAGATCAGATGCTTCAGGACAAAATCAGGGAAGGAAAGTTTGTACAGGATAAGGTACCGTGTTTTTACTTATATGAACTGACGATGGACGGAAACAGCCAGACAGGCGTGGTCGCATGTGCATCGATCGATGATTATCTGAATAACGTGATCAAAAAGCATGAGAATACCAGAGCGGATAAGGAAGAAGACCGTATCCGTCATGTGGATACCTGCAGTATGCAGACGGGACCGATTTTCCTGGCTTATCGTGCGCAGGAAGATTTGAAAAAGAAGATTGCAAATATAAAAACACAGGAGCCTGTGTATGATTTTGTCAGTGAAGACGGAATCGGGCACAGAGTATGGGTGATTGAGGACAGCGAAGATGTGACAATGATTGAAAAGGCGTTTGCAGCTATTCCGGCAATTTATATTGCGGACGGACATCATCGCTGTGCTTCTGCGGTGAAGGTCGGATTGAAGAGGAGAGAACAGCATCCGGGTTATACGGGAAATGAAGAATTCAACTATTTCCTCTCTGTTATTTTTCCTGATGATGAACTGCGCATTCTGGATTACAATCGTGTGGTAAAAGATTTGAATGGTATGGAAAAAGATACCTTCCTTTTAAAAACAGAAGAGCATTTCAAGGTAGAGAAGAAGGGGACGGAACCTTATAAGCCGGTAGAAAAAGGCACTTTTGGTATGTATCTGGAAGAGGAATGGTATTGCCTTACGGCAAAAGAAGAACTGCGAAGTGAGGACGCCGTGGACGGACTGGATGTATCCATTTTACAAAACGATCTGTTGCATCCCATTTTGGGAATTCAGGATCCGAAGACGGATAAGAGAATCGATTTTGTCGGTGGCATCAGAGGGCTTAAAGAGTTGGAACAGAGAGTACATACAGATATGAAGGTGGCATTTTCCATGTATCCGACATCCATTGCGGAACTATTCGCTGTTGCGGATGCGGGACGTCTGATGCCGCCGAAGTCCACCTGGTTTGAACCCAAGCTGCGCAGTGGTCTGTTTTTACACCAAATAGAACGGTAAAAATCGTGTTCAGAGCTATCGGAACTTGAAATAAAAAGTGAAAACGGCTTCAGAATGCGAAAATGCAGTGTAAATATAAATATATCAATAAAAGAAAAGTCAGAAGGATGCAGCACATCGCCGCAGAAAAGAGGGAATATGACGAACAAACTTTATAAATTAATGAACTGGGCGGGAATTGAAGAAATCACTTACTCTGAATGTGATAATCCCCATGCACTGTTAGGCCCCCACAAGCATGGAAACAAGATGCTGGTGCAGGCATTTTTCCCGGGAGCGGAAAAGGTGACGATCCATTGGAAAAAGAGCGGACAGGTAGGGGAAGCATTCCTTGCGGATGTTCCCATGGAGCTTGCGGACGAAGAGGGATATTTTGCGGCACTGGTCAATGCCGGGAAAATGGCACCGTATGAATATGTGGTGGAATATGCCGGAGCGGAAGACGGAGAAGCATACAGAAAAATCTGTGGAGATGCTTACAGACATGTTCCCCAGATCACAAAGGAAGATATGGATCGTTTTGCAAACGGCATCCATTATACGGTATATGAAAAGCTGGGGGCTCATCCTCTGGAGCTTGACGGAGAAAGCGGCACTTATTTTGCTGTATGGGCACCTAACGCCATGCGTGTCAGCGTTGTCGGGGATTTTAACGCATGGGACGGACGAATCCATCAGATGAGACGCCTGGGAGATTCCGGCATCTTTGAACTGTTTGTGCCGGGGGCGGAATCCGGAGACTGCTATAAATTCGAACTTAAGATCAAGGGCGGACTTACCTATCTTAAGGCAGATCCTTACGGGAATGCCGCACAGAAGAGACCGGACTCAGCTTCTGTGATCACCGATATCCGGAATTTCAAATGGGAAGATAAGGAATTTATTGAAAATCGCGGACAGTATCAGTGTGGCAATGCACCGGTAAGCGTGTATGAAATGTACCTGGGAAGTTTTGTGACACCCGGGGAAGGAGAGGATTATGCCAATTACCGTGAGATTGCCCCGAAGGTAATTGATTATGTAAAGAAAATGGGATATACCCATGTAGAACTGATGCCTGTGATGGAACATCCGCTGGACGGATCCTGGGGATATCAGGTGATCGGCTATTATGCTCCTACGGCAAGATACGGAACGCCGGAAGATTTTATGCATTTTGTAAATGAATTGCATAAAGCGGGAATTGGCGTGATCTTAGACTGGGTACCGGCTCATTTTCCGAGAGATACCTACGGTTTGTCCGGGTTTGACGGCACCTGTCTCTATGAACATCAGGATCCCAGACAGGGAAGTCATCCTCATTGGGGCACATTGATCTATAATTATGGACGTCCCCAGGTATCCAACTACCTGATTGCCAACGCTTTGTTCTGGGTAGAAAAATATCATGCGGACGGTATTCGTATGGATGCAGTGGCAAGTATGCTATATCTGGATTATGGCAAACAGGACGGCGAATGGATTCCGAATATGTACGGCGGCAATGAGAATCTCGAAGCCATTGAGATGATCAAACATTTCAACTCGATCCTGAAAAAGAGAGATCCCGGAGTCTTGTCCATTGCCGAAGAAAGTACGGCATTTCCGATGATTACCGGATCTCTGGATGAGGGAGGCTTAGGCTTTGACCTAAAGTGGAATATGGGCTTTATGAATGATTATCTGGATTATATCAAATACGATCCGTATTTCCGCAGCCATCACCACGGAGAGCTTACTTTCAGCATGATCTATGCTTACAGTGAGAAATTTATGTTGGTATTCTCTCATGATGAAGTGGTACATGGTAAGGGAACGCTGCTTGGCAAAATGCCCGGCGACAGAGCACAGAAGCTTGCAAACTTACGACTGACCTACGGTTATATGATGACACATCCCGGCAAGAAGCTTCTCTTTATGGGTCAGGATCTGGCAGAAGAGAAGGAATGGAACGAAATGCGTCAGGTGGAATGGGCATTGCAGGAACAGGCGGAGCATGCCGGTGTACAGAGACTGGTGAAAGACCTGAATGCACTCTACAGAGGAAACAAAGCATTGTTCGAATGCGATGATCAGGCGAAGGGGTTCCGGTGGATGAACGAGATCTCAGCCAATGAATGTTATGTAAGCTTTGTGCGCAAGGGAGAAGAGGCAGAAGAAATGCTTCTGGTAGTGGCAAATTTCTCAGGAGTCCCCAGAGAGATCACCACAGGGGTGCCTTATGAAGGAAAATATAAGGAAATCCTGAATACGGACGCAGCCTGTTACGGCGGAAGCGGTATCGTAAATGAACGTGTAAAACATGCGGAAGATGTGGAATGGGATGATCAGAAGCAGTCCGTCACCGTAAAACTCGCACCGTTGTCCTTAAGTATTTTGCAGTTTATCCCCTATACGGAGGCGGAACTTGAGAAAGTCATTGAAAAACGTATCCGTAAAAACACACCGATCCGTAAGCCCTCAAATAAGAGCGAGAGCAAGATTGTCAATAAGGCTATAAGCAGGCCTGCAGATAAGGCAACGGGCAAAGAAACCGGAAAGACCGCAGGTAAAGCGGTAAACAGGTCAGCAAAGGCTGCCAATCAGAAACAGGAGAAATAAGACAACATGGATCTGACAGATAACGTAATCGAAGAGGTACAGGAAAAGGAAGGACTGATCGCATCGTTTCTGGATACACTTCCGGAAAAAGCATTGAATCTGGGCATCCGGATCGGACTGGCACTGGTGTTCTTTTTCATCGGTATGCAATTGATCAGGCTGATCCGCAAGATTATCCGTAAGTCCATGAACCGGGCGGGGGCGGAGACCGGCGTGATCCAGTTTGTGGACTCCTTTGTGAAAGCTTCCTTATATATTATACTGATACTGACCCTGGCATCATCCTTCGGTGTGGATGCAGCCAGTATCGTGGCACTGCTTGGATCTGCCGGTGTCGCTATCGGTCTGGCAGTACAGGGAAGCCTGTCCAACCTGGCGGGCGGCGTATTGCTCCTGCTGTTGAAGCCGTTCCGGGTGGGAGACTATATCGTAGAAGGAGCCTCCGGTAAGGAAGGCATAGTTAAAGAGATACAGATCTTCTATACCAAACTGCTGACCTATGATAACCAGACGGTCATTCTGCCGAACGGCAATCTGGCAAATAATACTATTGTGAATGTCACTGCTGCGGAATGCAGACGCTGTGATGTAACGGTATCTGTTTCTTACAGTGCTGATCTGAAGAAAGCAAAAGAGGTTCTGACGAAGATGCTTTCCGAGGATCCGGATATCATGAAGGACAGAGAACACTTTGTCTTCGTGGATACACTGGCGGATTCCGGTATCAATCTCTGTGTACGCTGCTGGTTTAAAAATGAGGATTACTGGCAGGGAAAATGGCGGATCACTGAGCAGTGCAAATACACGCTTGATGAAGCCGGAATTGAAATTCCGTTTCCCCAGATGGATGTGCACATGCGTTAAATGAAAAAAATTATTGAATTTTGCAGAAGGTAATGATAATATTACCGTTGTAATAAATGTAACATTTTAATTTTTACATTTTTAGGAGGAAAAAGTTATGAAAAAGTTTCTGGCACTTGCACTTGCATCTGTCATGGCTGTTTCTCTGGTAGCATGCGGCAGTTCCAATACCAACACTGACGCAAATGCAGAATCCGGTGCAACAGCTACCAGCCAAGCCGCAGAGAGCGGCAGCGAAGAACCCGGTCTGAAGATCGCTATCGTATCCAGCCCCTCCGGCGTGGATGACGGTTCCTTCAACCAGGACAACTACAACGGTGTTCTGAAATTTATCGAAGAGAATCCTAACGCAACCGTAACCCCCATTCGTGAGGAGACCGGTGACAGCGCAGCAGCTGTGCAGGCAGTCGCTGATGTAGTCGCTGACTATGATGTTATTGTATGCTGTGGTTTCCAGTTCGCAGGTATCGGTAACCTGGCACAGGAGAATCCGGATACCAAGTTTATCCTGATCGATTCCTGGCCTACCATTGACGGCACCGAAGTAACTGCAGATCAGGTGATCGACAATGTATATGCTGCTTACTATGCTGAGCAGGAGAGCGGTTTCTATGCAGGTATGGCTGCAGCTCTGTCTACCACCACAGGTAAGGTAGCAGTAGTAAACGGTATCGCATATCCTTCCAACGTTAACTATCAGTATGGTTTCGAGTGCGGTG
>CAKRRU010000134.1 GCA_934394515.1 uncultured Acetatifactor sp. | reverse complement strand
CCCCTTTATTGTACTCTCTCAACATTAGTCAGTATAAGCATTTGTCTGACTTTTTGTCAAGAGAAGTATTAAATTTGATAACTCTTAAGCTCGAAATGTGATCTCTCCGGTCTTGTCATCCATGCTTTCCACAATAGCGAGCGACTCTACACGGATACCCTTGGAACGGATCAGGTCGCCGCCCTTCTGGAATCCCTTCTCAACAGCAATGCCGACACCCTCTACAGAAGCTCCCGCTTTATTGACAATGTCGATCAGTCCCTCCAGTGCGCATCCATTGGCCAGGAAATCATCAATGATCAGAATATGATCTTCCGGATGCAGAAATTTTTTGGAGACGATCACGTCGTATACTCTCTTGTGCGTAAAGGATTCGATCTTGGTGGAATATACTTCACCGTCAATATTTACGGACTGGGATTTTTTTGCAAATACTACTGGCACATGAAAATGCTGCGCTGCAACGCAGGCAATGCCGATACCGGAAGCTTCCACAGTCAGGATCTTCGTAATCTTACGGTCTGCGAACAGACGCGCCCACTCTTTTCCCATTTCATTGAACAGATCAATGTCCATCTGATGATTCAGAAAAGAATCTACTTTTAATACATTCCCTGCTTTTACCGTACCGTCTTTGCGAATGCGCTCTTCGAGTAATTTCATCGTATGTCTCCTCTTTTGTTTCTTCTTAATATATTTTAATGATGTCGAGGTCAAAAGCCCCCCGACTTTGATACCTACGAATTGCTTCGTGCTACGCACTACCACAATTCTACCCAATATTCGCATATCGTGGGATTATCATCTCACTTTTAGGCTCTTATGTCTCCTATTATACGCAGGATATTACTCCTTTTTCAATAGAAGAACTATATTTCTTGCTATTTTGACGACATTTTGCTATGTTAACCATGAGAATACTGAAATTACGAGGTGTCTTATGCCTATCAGAGGATATATCATAGAAAAATATAATAGTATGACTAACGCTTATACCTGCAACCGTCTGGTACAGGAAGCTTCTGTCCTGAATATGGATCTGCAGATTGTAGGGATCCACGATACCATGGTCTCTCCACAGGGTATTATTAATCATGGTAAAATACTGGAACCCGTGGATTTTGTCATCAACCGCTATAAATGGGGGCAGGAAAAGGATGCTATAAATGCACTTGCCACCCGAAGCTATAATCCATTAACTGCTTATAACATCTATATTAATAAATTTGAACAGATACGAAGGCTTCATTCCGAAGCCTTTTTGATCCCGAAATATCTTCTGGGAACTTCACTGTTGCCTTTTTCTTCTATTGTAGAACAATTAGGCCTTCCTTTTGTCGGTAAAGGACTGGAAAGCTCCATGGGAGAGGAAATCGTCTGCATCCGGGATAAAGCTTCTTATGAGGAACTCTCTCTTAACTATCCTTCATCCAAGGAATGGCTCTTCGAAGAATTTATCTCGGAAAGCTATGGCAGAGATCTGCGCTTTTACAGTATCCGGGGAGAAGCCGTTGCCTGTATGCAGCGCATATCCCGGGGAGATTTCCGTGCAAATGTAGCTCTGGGAGCTTCGGTAGCGCCTTACCCTGTCACACCCGGTATCCGTACCATAGCCGCAGATATTTATGAGCAGACCGGACTGGATTTTCTGGGAATTGATCTGCTTTTTGGCAGAGAAAAACCTTATTTTTGCGAAATCAACGTTATGCCGGGACTGGAAGGCATTGAAAAAGCCTCCGGTATTAATATTGCGGGAAAAATAATGGAAACAATACGAGCAGACTTTGCATAAGGAACTCATCTCATATTTGTACCTGCACAGCATACGAAAATATATGATACTATCGTATCGGTAAAATTGCAGGTTACGGAAAGGTTTACTTATTTTTATGAATAATGCTTCCGGAACACCACTGGAATTTCATAAGATCACTACGCTGAAAGAGGCGGAAGACTTCGTCTATGCTTCCTATCTGCAGGCTGCCACACATCTGGACTATGCCGCAAAGGATGCCGGAAAAAGACATCCTGAGCTGACGAGATCTCTGCTCCGGCAGAAATCGATCACTCCCTGTGTCGTCGTCACCGGAAGCAAGGGAAAGGGCTCCGTTACCAATATGATTTCCCGGATCCTGCAGACAAATTTATGCGTAGGACTGATGACAAGTCCTCATATTACGGATTTCAGAGAGCGCTTCCGTATCAATGATACCATGATCAGTGAAGCCGATTTTTGCCGTCTGATGGCGCAGATTCAGCCGGAGATTCTGGATATTGCCTCCGATCTGCCGGAGTCGGTATGTATCAGCCCCATGGGCATTCAGGCGGACCTGGCACTGTCTTATTTTTCGGAAAAACATACGGATTTCAATGTATTTGAATGCGGAAAGGGTGCAGAATATGATGATGTGAACAACATTCGTCACGATTATGCCGTGATCAACCGGATTTTCTTAGAGCATACAAGAGAGCTGGGAGATACGTTGACTGCCATTGCAGAGGATAAATCCCACGTCATCACCGGAAAGCAGAAGTGTGTCTATTTTGCGGAGCAGAAGTATGAAGTACTGGAGGTTCTAATTCGCCGTGCCGAGGCTATGCAGGTTCCCTATAAAATATACGGCCGGGATTTTCAGGCAGAAAATATCCGCTATACCTGTTCCGGCATGCAATTTGATGTGGTGATCGGACAAACTGTCTATCCAGACTTGCAAATTCCTCTCCTGGGAGAACATCAGGCAAAAAACTGTGCACTGGCACTTGCTGTATGTGTGGATGTCATGACGGATCTTTACCGTGAATCCACGACTTTTTCCATGCCCGCTGTCCGGGAAAATCTGTCTCTTCTGCACTGGCCGGGACGCATGGAGATCCTGCGTTCCGATCCGTTTGTCCTGCTGGATGCCTGCATCAATTCCGCCAGCTGTGAAAATGTAAAAGAAGTTCTGCGGCATCTGGGGATTCAGAATTGTACTGTTATTGTGGGAATTCCGGAGGATAAAGATTACGTAGGGGTAGTCCGGTCTATGAAGGATATGACAGGCCGGATCATCCTTACAAAATCCGGGAATCCACACTATCATTTTTCCCAAAAGCAGCAGGAATTTCTGGCACGGGAGGAAATTCCTGCGGAATGGACGGATTCGGTGGAGCAGGCACTGACTCTGGCGGGTTCTTGTCCGGATCCCATCGTAATCCTGGGAACGACTTCGGTAATTTCCAAAGTAGAGCAGATTTTTCGACAATCTTAACTTGCTCTTATAAAATACAGGTGCTACAATGAGGGCAACTAGAAGAATATTGGAACAATCAAAGATAATATTACGCAGAAAGGAGAAGTTCCATGACAGGTATTTACGGGATCGGTAATTATAATAATTATAGTCTGACCGGCAATTACGGATACGGTTATTCTACCGGTGCAGTATCTCGTGCAGAGTCCGGTGAAAAAGGTGTTGTGGTAAATCCCGGAAAATCCGATGTGGAAAAGCCCGGCAGAAAATCTTCTCCCGCAGAATGTGAGACCTGCAAGAACCGCAAATATCAGGACGGTTCCAATGAGATGGTCTCCTTCAAATCTGCATCCCATATCTCTCCGCAGGCTTCCGCTTCCAGGGTGCGCGCCCACGAGCAGGAGCATGTAACGAATGCTTATAACAAGGCTGCGCAGAACAATGGCAAGGTTCTCTCCGCCACAGTTTCCCTGCGGACTGCGGTATGCCCTGAATGCGGCACTGTCTATACCGCTGGTGGCACCACCACGACCAAGATCAGCTACAGTGACGAGAGCAATCCTTACCAGCAGAACAAAAAATCCGCAGATGCTGCTATGCTGATCGGACGGAATCTGGATCTGAGTGCATAGACCGCATTGCCCAGACGACGCATAATGTCATCCAGGGGATATGATTGTAGAGCTGTTTATTCTGTGCTTCCCAGAACATCAGAAAGAAAAACAGCCCAAATACCGTCAGATAAGACATAAATACCAACCCGTTTTCTTCCTTTTTTTCAAACAGTCTTCGAAGGCATCCCCATAGCATGATCACCAGCACAGCATCAAAAAAGCCGGTGGACAGGCAACAATATTTCCAGAAATAAGTCCCTTCATAAAATACCCATTGCCATAAAATGTTTTCACTTCTCGGATAAAAATGAGAAGTAGGCGCTATCTCTCCTGATCCAAAGATCACGGAGGTTTTTTCTATAAGATGTCCTACATCGTAGAAATTTTTCCTGTTATCATAAATGACCTGTCGGCAGTATTCTTTTCTCGCATCCTGATCGGGACTGAGATAACATCCTTCTATAAATTCCGGGTTTTCACCGTAAGTTCCGTTTTTTAAAAGGCCCAGCGCTACCCAGTATTCTGTGGAAAACTTCAATCTCTGTTCCTCCTGTCTGGAGGGATAGGTATCTGAGATCAACGACATTCCTACAATACACAATGCAATCACCAGTACCAGGGAAAGGCTTTTCCAATAGATCTTTTTCTGATTTTTCGCTGTTAAAATCACGGTTATGATAAATGCAGCCAACGGAATCCCTGCTGTTGCTTTTGCCACAATGGCCAGTCCCCACAGGATTCCCGAAAGCAGATACAGAAGGTATTTTTTATATCCAGACATATCCTTGCAACGCAACAGAATCGCAATCGATATCATGCTTCCGCCAAAACTGAGCTGATCCGAATAGAACGAATTTGTACAGGCCCACACAGGCGTCCACATGCTAAATACCAAAACAGCGAACCACTGGAGTGCCGGTGAAGCGCCGCCTATTTTCCCCGTAATGTAAAATATACTGATCAGGACTGCCGTTACCTGTATTACATTGACCGCCAATACGAAATAATACGGATCCGTAAATCCAATCAGCAGGCCTGTTTTCATGAGGGCTGTCAGCATAGTCAGCGTTCCCAGATTGTTAGTCCACATGCTAAAGTACGACCAATCTTCTACTGCTTCTCCGGATGCCAGTTCCCATGCCGTCTGATATACGGATCCATAGTCTGTCACCGGCTCACTCCGAAGAAATATGCTGATTATATATAATGCAATTGTAAATATTGCCGCATAGATGATCAGTCCGCTTTTGGAGATCTTATTGAGGTTCCATCCCTTTTTTTGAATCCACTTTTCTATAAGCTGCAACAGAATTCTGACGCCATACAGGAATCCTATCCAGATGGCAGTGAATAAGACCATCCTAGAAGGGATCAGATTATTCCTGGGATGCCGTATTACAATCACCAAAATGCCTAATAAAAAAACTGAAAAAGCTCCGTAAAAAATTTTTTTCATCTTTAGTCCTTATTGATTCTCTTCTTATCTTCTTAGTCTGTGAAACTCTGTATATAGTTTACCAAACTATAGATGAATTTGATAGATAAAAATGTTCCACTTGTTAATCAGTCAATTCTGACATAAAATCATTATAAATTCCATCTTTTGAAAACGGCACAGCTAAGATCATCCGGCTTGCTGATTGGGATACAGTGAAAACAAACAAATTTGCAAGCAGAGCAATAGCCTGTCTTCTGAACTGCGAGAACAAAAAATTGCCCAAGGAAACGATGGTGGCATTTGAATAACGAGGGAGTGAGATATATGGAACAATTACTGATTGTTGAAGATGATATCGGTTTGAATCAAGGCTTATGCAAAGCGCTGAAAGCAGATGACCGTCAGATTATATCCTGCCATGATCTAAAAGCGGCAAG
>CAKRRU010000133.1 GCA_934394515.1 uncultured Acetatifactor sp. | reverse complement strand
GTCACATGGGATTATGATTCAATGTACATATATACACAGGATGATGCACCTAAGGATGATGTATATGCACCTTTCAAGTATCCTGATTATAATGCTTCTAATTACCGAGGAGAATATTCTTACCGTGAGAAATGGTGGTAAATTAAAGAATATAAAAGCAGCAGGATTGCAGAGTATATCACGCTTTGCAATCCTGCTGTTTTAATTTTATTGTTTCTTAATCTCTCTCTAAAAGAAATTTCCCTTATTTCCCTCACGATTATCTCACAAATCTCAATTTATCACTCTACACTGTAATCATATACTCCTTACGGAACACTTCTCCTGCCTTCAGCGTATTCCCATATTCTCTCTGTTCCAGGCTGCCGGCAAAGGTTGTGCGGTCGCATCTGCCGTACCAGGGTTCGATACAGATAAACGGTGCACCTTTGCCTGCGGGAGACCACAGACCGAATAACGGTGCGTCAAAGCTTACGGTGAGGTAAGGCTTTTTGTCCGGAGTACACAGACTCACTAGCGATGCCTGCTTATTCTCTACAATCAGTGCATCCCGGTCGAATAAATGCTCCGTGATCTGTGCATAGCCGTCCGGTGATACAGGAAGCACATCCTCATCCGTACCCATCAAGCCCTGTCCGTCACCTGCAATGAGTCCATAAGTCAGATCCTTGTCCGTGTCAAACTTAAAATAGTACTCCGACTGCTTTCCCTTTTCATCCACAGGGCACATAAACGCCGGATGTCCTCCGATGGAAAAATACAGTTCCTTCGTATCCGGATTCTCTACCTGCCAGATGACTTTCAGACTCTTTCCCTCTAACTGATAACCAATCTTTAAAATAAATTCCAGCGGATATTTTGCTCTGGTCTCTTCATTAGATTTCAGAGAAAACCAGGCTTCCGTTTCGGTCTGTACATCCACCGCGAACTCCATATCTCTGGCGAAGCCGTGCTGTCCCATGGGATAAGCTTTCCCCTCGTAACTATATTCCTTGTTTTTCAGACTGCCCACAAACGGGAACAGCACCGGCGCACTGCGCTTCCAATATTTTGCATCCGCATTCCACAGATATTCCGTATCTGTCTCTCTCCCCCGGATGCTTGCAAGCTCTGCGCCAAAACTGTTGATCGTAACCTTTAAAACTTCATTTTCCAATACTACCTGCATGTTATGTACCCCTCTTTCTCCATTCTGTCATAATGATTCATCACTGAATTCGCCAAACCGCGTCTTTGCTGCTTTCTTTTTGTGATTCACGATTTACAAATATCGCGCGGTTTTGAATTATTGCGTTGCTTTCATTATAGCAAACTCCCCGGAAGCACACAATCTTCCGGGGAGCAATTCTATTCTTTCTATCTATTATTTTTCTATATTATTTCCCAGCGAGTCCTGCGGTCTTCAGCCAATGTCCCGACAAGTATCTGCTCACGAAGCAGATCACGCGGAAAATCCAATCCAGTACCATGGCGATCCAGACACCGATAGCTCCGTAGCCCATGTTCACACCGATGATGTAGCTGAAGCCGATTCGGAAGACGAACATGGAGAAAATGGACAGCACCATGGTAAACCGCACATCATTGCAGGCACGGAGCATATTAGGCAGTACGAAAGATGCCGGCCATAAAAACATCGCCATGCCATTGTGGATCATGACCAGGATATACGACAGCTGTGTCGTCTCCGGGCTTAACCCGTAACATTTCAGGATCCATGGCAGACAAAGCAGAATCACCGTATTCACCATAAACGTATATAAATACGTGGTCTTCAACAACTTTTTTGTATAATACCGCACCTGTCCGGAATCTCCGGCGCCCACACAGCGTCCGATCACGGTAATCATCGCAAGGTTCATGGCCTGACCCACGATACAACCCATGCTGTCTAAGCTGTTCGCCACGCCGTTGGCCGCGATCTGTACCGTGCCGAATCCGGCAATGATGCTTACCACGATGACACGCCCCAGCTGGAAAATACCGTTCTCGATGCCGCTGGGAATCCCGATGTAAAATATCTTGTGGATCACAGGCCAGTCGATCCGGAATTTTTCTTTTAACAAATGGACTTCATTTGCAGGATTTTTCAGCAAATGATACAGGATAAAGCCTGCTACCGCACGGGAGATCAGGGACGGGATTGCCACACCTGCCACGCCGAGACCCAGGACATAGACACCCAGCGCATTGCCGCCGATATTGATGATATTTTCCACCACAGAGACCTTCAGTGTGATCTTGGAATTCCCCATGGAACGGAACAGCGCCGCACAGGAATTGTACAGTGCCAGAAACGGGAACGACAATGCGGAGATCATCATATAGATCACGGCATTATGGAATACGTCCGCTTCGATTTTGCCGAAAAACAGGGATATAATGCCGTTGCAAAATACCATGACCAGAATGGAGATTCCAATGGTAATGCACACGGAGGATACGATCAACTGTTTTGCGGACTTGCAGGCGTCATCCTTTTTCCCGGCTCCCAGAAACTGGGATGTCACTACAGCACCGCCGGTAGCCAGTGCCGCCAGCACGCTGATGATCAGGTTATTGAACATATCGATCAGGGATACGCCGGAGACTGCTGCCTCCCCTGCGGAGGAGATCATAACGGTATCCGCCATACCCACGGTGATTGCCAGTGCCTGTTCAAATAGGAGTGGGATAATTAATTTGCGCAGGTCTTCTTTGGAAAATAGCTTTTGTTCTGACATACTTTTATTGCTCCATACGATATAATTTCAGTGCATTCTCCCAGGCTGCCTTGCGGACTTCCTCTTCTGTAATCCCCTTGATCTGCGCCATGGCAGTGATCACATAAGGAATATTCAGCGAGCTGTTGCGCTTGCCGCGGTTCGGTTCCGGCGCCAGATACGGGCAGTCCGTCTCCAGCACGATACGGTCCATGGGGATATATTCTACCGCTTCTTTTAATTTCTTCGCATTTTTAAAGGTCAGCACGCCGCCGATACCGAAATAAAATCCCATATCCAGAAAAATCTTCGCCGTTTCCTTCGTATAGGAATAGCAGTGAATCACACCGCCGATCTCTTCCGCATGGGCTTCTGTCATAAGATCCACCGTATCCTTTGCCGCATCTCTGGAATGAATGATCACCGGCTTGCTTATCTCTCTTGCCAGATCCAGCTGCCGCAGGAACCATTTTTTCTGTATCTCGTGATCCGGTTCCGGCCAGTAGTAATCCAGGCCGATCTCGCCGACCGCCAGACACTTATCCTGCAGACACTGCTCCCGTAACCACGCGAAACTCTCCTCGTTCAGTTCTGCTGTCTCGCCGGGGTGGACTCCGATGGCTCCGTAGATATAATCATACCGCTCCATCAGTTCCAGTACCTTACGGCAGGATGCGAGACTTGCTCCCACATCCACCACACGGGCGATTCCCTGCTGTGGCAGCGTTGCCAGCAGCCGCTCTCTGTCTTCATTAAATGCGTCATCATCATAATGCGCATGGGTGTCAAATATTGCAGTCATGTAAATCTCCTGTCCTCTACGCTTCTTATATCCCCTGACTCTTAATCAGGGTATCTATGTTTATGCCAAAAAAGAACCGTCTCCAGAACTCCTAAGTCTCCAGATTGCAAACATTATTGCTATCGCATCATTCATACGTATCCCTCTCTCGTCCATTTCAGTTGTTGAAAATCTTGCATAATCTCATCTTTTAAAGCATATCATAAATACATATCCATTAAAAGATTCTGGGCAGCGTTTTTGCAGACAAAAAAAGAACCGTCCCCGGAGCTCCTAAGTCTCCAAAAACAGTTCTCTCGAGTGCACCGCCAGGGGCTCGAACCCTGGACACCCTGATTAAGAGAAATGGTATCTAATGGGTATTTTGGCGGTTTACACTTCGAGAACCGTGTGCTATTTGTCCTACAAAATAATTTCCGGAAGCGTGGATCCGGCTATGCTGCGTGTGTGTTTGTCGGACAATTATTTCTCTATTTCTTTCCAGGATGATTCTACAAAGTCCTCATACCGCAGATCTTTGTCTGCAGGATCTTTTGTGTTTAGTGGTCGCATATCCCAGTTATTTTTGATAACCGGCTTTCCTGTCCCTCTCTTCTTGCTCCGTTTTCTGGTGCTGGCAGTCTTGGGTTGGGATTGATCCGTCCAGATCTTAAATACCAGGTACCCAAACATGACAATTAAAATTGAAAACATCATTGCTATTGCATCATTCATAGTGATTCCCCTTTTATCTATGGTGTTTTATCCAAGCTTGGAAGCTGATGACTCTAGCTCCGTGCTTTCATTTTCTGCCGTGCACATGATATTGCGTTTTCCTCTGTTATCTGCTCGGCGGTAGTGATCAATTAATAGCTGTTCTTCTGGTGTAAGATCTGTTGATTCTTTTCCTGTTAATAACCATTCAACTGTTGTATTTAGGCATACGGCTATTTTATACACTTGTTCAGCTCCTGGTTTCCTTTCGTTCCAGCGTCTTATTACTCCGTTGCCTATTCCTAGCTCTTTTTCGAGAGTTGCTATATTAGTGCCCTTTTCCTTACTTTTAGCTTTTATTCTTTCGACTATATCCATACTTTTCTCCAAAACATTACATTAGGCGCTTGGCTATTTTATTGTTGACTTTTAGCCATTTGGCTATTATACTGTACTTGTAGGACAGATTTCACCCTACTAAAGTATATATACCTTAAATTGTAGCACAAACGCGCGCATATTAAAAGACCGGTGATGATAAGCCCTGTGTGGAGTCGATCCGGGTAAGAAGGAGGTAATTTGATGCTCATTGATGTTCAAGTAAATTATTATCGGACTAATCGCATTGTATCGGTAGATGCAAATACTCTCCGTGTAGAAGTGGTTCGTCTACGGTCGGATCCTAGTTTTATTTGTTATCAGCTGGTAGGCACTACTGATCAGGGTCGTTTGTTGATCCGCAGTTCTAAAGATCCTGCAGAGATGCTGGATCTGTATGATGCATATATGGATCAGGCAGAGGAAAAGCGCAAAGCAGCTTGTGGCGGTCAGCTCTCTTTCGAGGATATTCTGGGAGGTGACAGCAGTGCCGGATGATCTGATCAAGAAGTCGATCCGGCTCCCGGTAGACCTGGACGAGTATGTAAACAGCCAAAAGGGCACGACCTGGACGGACAAGCTCTGCCGGATCCTGGAAGACTATCGTTCCGGTGACGAGACCAGAGCGGAAGAATTGGCTTACTATGAAAAGCGCATGACCGCCAACCGTAAGAAGATCCAGGAACAGGACAGTCAGATCTATACCGTCGCCCGGTCACTGGATCATCTGCACCGTGCCCTTGAAGACCTTAACTCCCTGCCCTTCACGTAACCCCGGCGTCTGTCTGTCAAGCGGTACGTGGAATACCGGAACCGCCGCTCTTGCGGTGAGGATATGCCGCGAAAGCCGCTTTACAGACCCGCTCCCCCCGACACTTCCCCGCCAGGGGAACAGGAGCCGCCCTTGCTGCTGTTTCCCTGTGCCCTCACGGCAGTGATAATGGGTCAAGGGACGAGTCCCTTGTCGCCAGCGGGGCGAAACCCGCCCCCCGGAGGGACACCCGGACAGCCGCAGACCCGGACGTGCAGCCATAGAAAGGAAGATCCCTATGTCACAGTCAACCGTACCTGATACTCCGGAGTGTCTCACAGATTCTTCGTTTTGGGATGAAAACAAGCAATCTTTTCTGGACTGGCTCCGGGAACGTCATACTTATACACCGCTTACGATTAAGCTACTCTGTAAGCAGACCGGCGGTGATTACAACAA
>CAKRRU010000132.1 GCA_934394515.1 uncultured Acetatifactor sp. | reverse complement strand
CGATCTTAGCGCTAACAACAACGGCTAATTCGTACTTGTTCATGTTAGTTACCTCCTTTTGGTCTCTGGCCCATATCTTACATATGAGCAAGGAATAAAGTGTCTCACGAAGTCACATAATACCATATCCACGTGAGATTTTCAAGCTTTTTCTACGATTTCTTTCACATTTTTTTCTAATAATTTCCGTGCGATCATAATCTGGTGACCGCAGCCCAGACATTTCAGCCGAAAGTCTGCTCCCACACGAAGTACTTCCCATTCTTTACTGCCGCAGGGGTGTTGTTTTTTCAGTTTTAATACATCGCCTACATTGATGTCCATAATATCATTCCTCTACTTTTCTTCTGCCAAGATTATATCACGATTCGCATCTTCGATGCTTACCGCTGCTTCGCAGCTATCGTGATCAAATTCGCCGTTCGTCAATCACGCAAGCGTGTTGACTCTCTTGCGCTCATTATATCGTGAGCATAGCTCACTCAATGCATTTCGCAAAATCACACTTGCAAGCAAGTGATTTTGCTTCATTATATCATAAGTGGTTCGCCATAAAATCCTTCACCACGCCAAACGCTTCCCGCAGCAGGTTGTTCGGTATGGTAATCGGATACATTCCCGCCGACAGCCCCTCTACGTGGGTATAGCCCTGCTTTTTTGCAATGGCCAGCGCCCGGAACATATGAAAATTGTTCGTAACAATGACAACCTTGTCTTTCGATTTATTCAACAATTCTCCACTGTAGATCAGGTTCTGCGTAGTATTGGTGGAAGCGTCTTCTGTCAGGATCCGCTCCGGATCGATACCGGCCTCTTCCAGATAACCTTTCATGCCCTCTGCCTCACTGACGGGCTCATCATACCCCTGTCCACCGGAGACAATGACTTTCGTATCCGGATTAGCCAGCAGATATCCAATCGCTTTGTCCAATCGCTTCTGCAACACATAGCTTGGGCCGGTCGTTCTCCACTGGGCGCCCAGAATGATCACGTAATCGGCTCCGGCCTCTGCCGTAGCATTGAACCGGCTGACGATCATTCCTTCTAATATAAGAAGAAACAGCATCCCTGCAGCCACCAGACTGCGAAATGTAATTCTCATCCAAGCGGGAATCTTCTCCTGTATGGATCTGTGTGTCAGGATCCATGCCCATGCGGCACAAAGCAAACCGGTCACACCCCAGATCAGGAAAAAGTAGCTGCCGAAACTGACAAAAAGACCGATTCCTACGCAATACAGCAGGCACAGTACCGCCAGAACATATAATATTCCCGCACCGTAATGCTTCTGTCCGACACCTCTGCCGCGCGGATCCAGGTGGATCACTTTTTTACTTTTTTCTCTCGGAATCAAGTAATCTCTTTTCATGCAGCCTCCTTTCTTTCCCTGATATTTATTGTAGCATATCTGACATGCAGGTCTCAATACCACATCTTTTATGGTTTTCTTAATTTTTTCGAAAGTTTTTGAGAGTTTTCTGTTTTCAAGTGTGAGTGGCTTGTTCTTCCTTAAAAAATATGATGTAATAAACATATAAGTCATGCAGAAATTCAATAACACACAGGAGGTTATGCGCATGGAAAATTTGAACGAACAGATTCAGAAATTGCAGCAGATCATTGATACCTACGATAATATCGTATTTTTCGGCGGTGCCGGTGTCTCCACGGAAAGCGGCATTCCGGACTTTCGAAGTGTGGATGGACTGTATCATCAACAGTATGACTACCCTCCGGAGACGATTTTAAGTCACACCTTTTACCGGTCCCACCCGGAAGAATTCTTCCGTTTCTACCGGAACAAAATGCTGTTCCCGAAGGCGCAGCCGAATGCTGCCCACAAGAAACTGGCGGAACTGGAAGCTGCCGGGAAAGTCCGTGCCGTGATCACCCAGAATATCGACGGACTGCACCAGGCGGCCGGAAGCAAAAATGTGCTGGAGCTCCACGGCTCTGTGCTGCGCAATTATTGTGAGAAATGTCATCAGTTTTATGGACTGGATGCTATTTTAAACAGCACCGGTATTCCCAAATGTGAAAAATGCGGCGGAACCATCAAGCCGGATGTTGTATTATACGAAGAAGGTCTGGACGAGAAAACGTTAAATGCCGCCGTCAGATACATCCATGAAGCCGATGTACTGATCATCGGCGGCACTTCTCTGGCTGTCTATCCCGCAGCCGGATTAATTGATTATTTTCAGGGAGATAAGCTGATCGTCATCAACAAGAGCGCGACTTCCAGAGACAAATACGCAGATCTGCTCATTCAGGGACCGATTGGGGAAGTGTTTGATGCCATTCGAAAAACTATGGCATCATGACCGCAAATATGATAATCTATAAAAAGTACAACTATTTCATATCACAAATAGTTGTTAATCCACAAATGATAGGAGATTCCACCCATGTTATCCACGATTGAATCAGTCAACAGTGTTGTCAACAACTTTATCTGGGGTGTTCCCGCCATGATCTGTATCATCGGCGTCGGTCTGTATTTAAGTATCCGCACGAAATTTCTCCAAATCCGCAAGTTCCCTTATGCCATGAAGGTGACTCTGGGACGTATGATGAAGAAAAAGGAAGCTTCCGACGGAGCCCTGACACCCTTTCAGGCCGTGTGTACCGCTCTTGCAGCGACCGTAGGAACCGGTAATGTCGCAGGTGTCGCAGGCGCTATTGCTATCGGCGGACCCGGTGCCGTGTTCTGGATGTGGATCTCCGCTTTGCTCGGTATGTGCACCAAATTTTCCGAAGTGACGTTGGCTGTCCATTTCCGTGAGAAGAACGCTCAGGGAGACCTGGTCGGCGGACCGATGTACTACATCAAAAACGGTCTGGATAAAAAATGGCACTTTTTGGCATACCTGTTTGCCGCTTTCGGTGTGCTGGCAGTCTTCGGCACCGGTAACGCAACCCAGGTAAATACGATTACCACCGCAATTGATTCTGCGTTGCATAATTTTAATGTATTACCTGCGGATGCCGTAAATCTGGTGAACCTGATCATCGGTGTAGCGCTAACAATTATCATCGCCCTGATCCTGATCGGCGGCATCAAGCGGATCGGCAATGTTACTTCCAAGCTGGTTCCCTTCATGGCGATCATGTATATCGTGCTGGCACTGGGCGTTATCATTTTCCATATTAAGTCCGTTCCCACAGTATTTGCTTCTATTATAGAAGGTGCATTTAATCCCGCCTCTGTCACCGGCGGTGTCGTGGGAAGCTTCTTTATGAGTATGAAAAAGGGGGTATCCCGCGGTATCTTCTCCAATGAAGCAGGCTTAGGTACCGGATCCATCGCCCATGCCTGTGCCGATACGAAAAAGCCTGTAAAGCAGGGATTCTTCGGTATCTTTGAAGTATTCGTGGATACCATTATCATCTGTACCATGACAGCGCTGGTCATCCTGTGCAGTGGCGTATCCGTAAATTACGGTGAAGCTGCCGGTGCAGAGCTGACCATCAGTGGCTTCACCGCTGTCTATGGCAGCTGGGTATCGATCTTTACCGCTGTGGCAATGTGCTGCTTCGCCTTCTCCACCATCATCGGCTGGGGACTGTACGGTACCAGATGTATTGAATTCTTATTCGGTCCCCGCTCCAGCAAGCCTTTCATGGTACTGTATTCTCTCACTGCTATCGTAGGTGCTACCATGAATCTGGGACTGATGTGGAGCATTGCCGAGACCTTCAACGGATTGATGGTCATTCCGAACCTGATTGCGGTATTCCTGCTGTCCGGTGTGGTCGTGAAGCTGACAAAAGAATACTTTGCAAAAGAGAACTAACAAATTATGAATGTAGTAATCGCAATTGACTCATTTAAAGGAAGTATGACCTCCATGCAGGCAGGCTTGAGTGCTGCTACCGGCATCAGGCGTGTCTATAAAGATGCTTCTGTCACAGTACGCCCTCTGGCGGACGGCGGCGAAGGAACCGTTGACGCACTGGCAAACGGCTGTGGCGGACGGATGACTCAGGTACAGGTAACCGGCCCCGCAGGACGTCCGGTGGTCTGCCAGTATGGTATTATCGATGAGACAAATACCGCCATTATCGAAATGTCCGGGGCAGCCGGCATTACTCTGGTGAACGGAGATGAGAAAAATCCCCTGAATACCACCACTTATGGCGTTGGCGAAGTCATCAAAGATGCCATTCAAAACGGCTGCAGACACTTTATCGTAGGCATCGGCGGAAGCGCCACCAATGACGGTGGTGTCGGGATGCTGCAGGCTCTCGGATATGGTTTTCTGGATAAAAACGGGAATCAGATCAGTTTCGGAGCAAAAGGACTTCAGGAGCTGGAATCCATCACAACAGAGCATGTACTTCCGGAGCTTAAGGAATGTACTTTCCGCATTGCCTGTGATGTCTCCAACCCTCTCTGCGGTGAGCAGGGTTGTTCCGCGATCTACGGACCGCAGAAGGGGGCTACTCCTACCATGATCATGCAGATGGATAAATGGCTGGCTTATTATGCCACCCTTGCCAGAGAACAGTTTCCTCATGCCGATGCGAAATATCCCGGTGCCGGAGCTGCCGGCGGTATGGGATTTGCTTTTCTGACTTTCTGCAATGCCACTCTGGAATCCGGTATTAATATCGTGTTGGAAGAGACGAATCTACGGCAGTATGTACAAAATGCCGATATTGTCATCACCGGCGAGGGACGTCTTGACGGACAGACGGTCATGGGCAAAGCTCCGATCGGTGTTGCAAAAATAGCAAAAGAATATGGTAAGCCGGTACTTGCTTTCTCAGGATGTGTCACAAAAGATGCCACAGCCTGTAATGCGGAAGGTATTGATGCGTTCTTTCCTATATTAAGGGGTGTCGTATCTCTGGAAGAAGCCATGCATACCGACAATGCCATGGCGAATATGGTAGATACCGTGGAACAAGTCTTCCGCACTATTCATACTTTTGCAACTGTTTCTGAATAAGCTAACTTTCAATTTACATCACATCAATAGAAGTAACTTTATATCCCAGTTTCTCGACAGCCTCGCGCAGTTCCTCTTCGGGGATATCTGCACCGAGTTTTACGACCGCTTCTCCCTTTTTCCAGCTGGCTTTGGCGTTGACCTGAGCCATTCCGTTTAAGGAATTCTCGATACGGTTCTGGCAGTTTACGCAGGACATTCCTTTGATATGAAGTTTTTTCGTTGCAACGATGCTGTCTAAGTGCTTCGGTTTGATCTTCACATCACCGCCACCGCCGCAACATCCGCCTTCTCCCTTCAGATGCTTTTTAGAGCCTAACAATGCTGCCACTACAATAATTATTAAGATACCAACTACAATATATGTTCCCATGGTTTTCTCTCTCCTCCATCTTTTTAATAAAAAATAACCGGTGCAAAAGCTCAAGTCTCCTAAGACCCTGCCCCTCACACCGGTTTTATTTTCAACCTTATCAATAGTTTACCAAAACTACTGTATTTTGCCTATATTTATTGTCCTTCCTATAGGTATTCTCTTCCTTTTAGCAAACCTGCTCCGCACATTCGCAGGGCTTGATGGTCACGTTGGTCACTTTCTGGTTTCCAAGGTAACCGCAGGACTTCAGTCCCTCCCGAATCACGGAATTCCATTTTTTTGCTGATAGATGATGTATCGAACCATCATCCAGCTCAATGGTACAGGCATTTTCCATCATGCAGTTTTCAGAGTAAGCTACCTTATACATGTTTTTTCGGCTGATGGCACCGATCTCTTCTAACAGGTTGACCATGCGGTATACGGTTGCGACTCCCAGCTTGTCATCCTCTTCCAATGCCCGGTAGAAGATCTCCTTACAGCTGGAGCATTCGT
>CAKRRU010000131.1 GCA_934394515.1 uncultured Acetatifactor sp. | reverse complement strand
ATCGTCCAGGTCCTTGTCAATGAGGTTGACGCTGACTAAGGTAGATACGCCCTTCTCCTGCATGGTGATACCATACAGTCTATCCACCTGTTCCATAGTGCCACGTCTGTGGGTAATGACAATGAACTGGGTGTTCTTGGTCAGCTTATGTAAATATTTTGCAAAACGTCCTACATTGGAGTCATCCAGTGCCGCCTCGATCTCATCCAGCAGACAGAACGGTGAAGGCTTCAGATTCTGAATGGCAAACAGCAGGGAGATCGCGGATAATGCTTTTTCTCCACCGGAGAGCTGCATCATATTCTGCAATTTCTTTCCGGGTGGCTGTGCAATGATACGGATGCCTGCTTCAAGGATGTCTTCATCCTCCATCAGTTCCAGCGTTCCCTTACCGCCACCGAAGAGTTCTTTGAATACCTTGTCGAACTCTCTGCTGATCTCTGCAAATTTTTCCGTGAACTGTTTCCGCATGGCAGTATCCAGTTCCTCAATAATGCCTTCCAGAGTCTTCTCCGCCTCTACCAGATCATCATGCTGCGTCTTCATAAAGGTGTAACGCTCCATCAGATTTTTATAATCCTCAATAGCGTTGACATTGACATTGCCCAGTTTGCGGATCTCGTCTTTCAGTCCGCTGATCTCACGTTTCATGGCCGGCAGATCGTTCATCTCTTCATTGCGGAGTCCTGCGGCATCACTCAGTGTGATCTCGTACTCATCCCACATATAATTGATCTGCCCTTCGATACCGTCTTCCAGCTTTTTCTTCTGTTCACTCAGACGATAGACTTCCTTATCCAGTGCATTCATACGCTCTGACATTTCTTCTCTGCTACGGAAGAAATCCTTTTGCTTCGCAGACAGTTCTTCCTTTTTGGCAATGTCTTCGTCCAGTTTTTTCTTGGAAGCATCCTGGGTCTCATGAGAAGCCGCGATGGTTTTCTCGATCTCCAGAATATTATTTTTCTTACGTTCCACTTCCTGTGCATTTTCGGTCAAAGCCTGTAAGATCTCGGCAAGCTCCGACTGTGCACGTTCCAGTTCGCCGCCTATACGATCCACATTGGCCTGCTTGTAGTCCAGTGCCTGCCGCATCTTCTCGACCTTTACTTCCCATTCTCCGGCATGGGCGGAAGCTTCGCTTTCTTCCAGGCGGCAGTTTTCCAGTTCCTTCTGGAATACATAAATCTGTTCCTGGGTATTTTTCTCCAGTTCTTCGCTGGCAGCCAGTTCCTGTACTATGGTCTCTTTACCGGAACGGATCTCGAAGATCTTGGTCTCGATCTCCTGTTCTTCCAGTTTCAGGGACTGTGCACTCTCAGCCTCTTCTTCCATACGCTCTCTCGCCTGGGAGATATTCAGTCTTGCGGTATTCTGTTCGATAGACTTCCGCTGCATCTCGGTCTTTAATGTTTCCAGATCCATACGCAGCTTGTTGCGCTTATTCTTGGTATCTTCGATTTTCTGTGTATATTCTTTGATATCCTCAGAAAGCTTCTTTACCCTTTTCTCCAGTTCTTCCATCTCACGACGTCTGCCCAGAAGATTACTGTTATTCTTAAACGCACCGCCGCTGATGGCACCGCCGGGAACCAGAAGTTCTCCCTCCAATGTAACCATACGGATGCCGTAATCGAATTTTCTGGCGATCTTCACGGCGTTGTCCACATTGTCAACGACCACGATACGTCCCAGCATCGCTTTCGCCACATTGCGGTATTCTTTCGCCGTTCCGACCAGTTCATCCGCCATGCCGATAACACCTTTTTCTTTCAAGGCTTCCGGATTCTTAAATTCCTGCGGCTTGGTAATACTGGTCAACGGTAAAAAGGTAGCTCGACCGAGACGATTCTGCTTTAAGAAGCCGATCATGTGCTTCGCAGTCTCTTCATTATCGGTTACGATATTCTGAATATTACCGCCCAGAGCAGTCTCGATTGCAGTTTCGTATTTTGCTTCTACCTGAATGATGTCTGCTACGACACCGATGATGCCTTTTTCCTTTTCCTTCTGCTCCATGACCTTCTTGACGCTGCCGCCGTAGCCGTCATAGCGTTCAGTAATATTGGTCAGTGCTTCTAACTTCGACTGTTCCTGATGGAAACGGTTCTGGGTATCACGAAGCTTCGCATCCAGTCCGGTGAGGTTCTCCCGGATCTTCCCCAGTTCCAGTTCGGAAGCAGCTTCTTTCTCCGTCATCTGTCTGAGTTCTTCTGTCACGTTGGCAAAAGTCTCTTCCAGTTTTTTTACCGTCTCTTCTCTGGCTGCCTCGTCGGATTTGGCACGCAACAGTCTGGAATTCAGTTCCGCTTTGCGGATATTGATCTGCTCCATCATGGTATCGTAGCGTCCCATCTTGGACTTGATGGTTGCTCTCTGGTTCAATTCTCCGATGATGGTATTCTTACCGGCTTCAATGTTATTATTTAATTCCGCAATCTTATTCTGGACGGCTTCCAGATCCGCCTTCGCTTTTGCTGCCGCTTCCGCGATTTCCTGTACCTGCGTGTCGGTATCTTTTTTATCGGTTAAAATATCCTGCTTTTCTTTTTCCTTACCGGCAATCTCTTCTTCCAGTGCTGCTTTACGGTTATTCAGGTGTGTCTCACTGCCGTGAGCGGAGTTGATCTGTTCCTTCAGGACATTGATCTCACCTTCCAGCTTACCTCGCATAAGTCCGGTGTCCGTCAGCTGTTCTCTGGCTGCTTCGATTGCGGCATCCAGACTCTCGATTTCCTGCTGGATCTGTTCATATTCTTCCTTAATGCCTTCGTATTTTTCACTGGTTTCGTTCAGTTCCGTACTGGCAATCCCATACTTTTCCTCCAAAGAAGCCAGCTGTTCTCTGAGTCTCTTATTCTCCAATAAGAACACATTGATATCTAAGGTCTTTAGTTCTTCTTTTTTCTTGAGGTATACTTTTGCCACCTCAGACTGCTTCTCTAAAGGTCCTACCTGTTTCTCCAGTTCGGACAAAATATCGTTGACACGCACCAGGTTCTGTTTTTCATTTTCAAGCTTCGTCTGGGCTGCCGCCTTTCTGCGCTTAAATTTCACAATTCCGGCAGCTTCATCGAACAGTTCACGTCTCTCTTCCGGCTTACCGCTTAAGATTTTATCGATCTGACCCTGTCCGATGATGGAATAGCCTTCCTTACCGATACCGGTATCGTAAAACAGTTCGTTGACATCCTTTAATCTACAGGGGGTGCCGTTGATCAGATATTCACTTTCTCCGGAACGGTAGATACGCCTTGCAACCGTAACCTCATCATAGTCGATTGCCAACTGATGATCGCTGTTGTCAAGCGTAATTGCCACATAAGCATAGCTTAACGGCTTTCTGGTCTCTGTTCCCGAGAAAATAACATCCTGCATGCTGGCACCGCGCAGCTGCTTGATACGCTGTTCGCCCAGTACCCATCGAACTGCATCGGCTACGTTACTTTTACCACTGCCGTTAGGTCCTACGATACCGGTAATTCCGTTGTGGAACTGGAATACAATCTTATTCGCAAATGATTTGAACCCGTGTATCTCAATACTTTTTAAATACATATCCTCTATCCCTCAATCGCAGAAGCGCCTCATAGGCTGCCTGCTGTTCTGCCGCTTTTTTGGTTCTTCCCTGCCCACGGCCCAGGCATTCTCCCTCCATGTCGATCTCTACCACGAAGGTCTTGTCGTGTTCCGGTCCGCTCTCTTCCAGCAGACGGTACTCGAACTCTTTTTTGAGCTTTCCCTGAATCAGTTCCTGAAGATTACTCTTGCTGTCATAGAAGAGACGCTTATCCTCCAGATCCGACAGGATAAAGCGGTCAATAAAAGCCTTCGCAGGCTGCATACCGCCGTCTAAATAAATTGCGCCGATCATGGCTTCCATGCCGTCAGAGGTAATGCTGTCTCTGCGTCTGCCACCGGTGCTCTCTTCACCTTTTCCAAGGAGCATGAACTGTCCCAGTTCTAAGTCTCTTGCACAGAACGCCAGAGACGGCTCGCACACCATGGAGGCACGCATTTTGGTCAATTCCCCTTCCGGTACCTCCGGGTGTTCCCTGAAGAGGAAATCACTGGATACCAGTTCCAGTACGGCATCTCCCAGGAACTCAATACGCTCATAATTCTGTGTCTTATTTATTTTCTGTTCATTGGTATAGGAGCTGTGGGTCAGTGCCTGCTTCAACAATGCTTTATTATGAAAGCAGTAGCCGATGCGCTGCTCCAGCACATCCATTGTATAATCTTCCAACATGTCTGCATCCTCTTACATAAACCAAAAACAGGAACAGTGCCTTGTGAGCAAGCTCTCGGTCACAGTTCCTGTTTTATCTTTACATGGCTCGTAGCTTTACTAATTGACTGCGTTTTTGATCATCTCTACAGCTTCTTCTACTGTAGTAACCTGCTCTGCAGACTCCGCGGGGATCTCGATATCGAACTCTTCCTCGATTCCCATAATGATCTGATATACATCCAGAGAATCTGCTCCCAGGTCATCCTGGAATGTGGTGTCCATAGTGATCTCATCGGGATCTACGTTTAATACCTCAGCAATGATTTTCTTTAACTTTTCGAATTCCATAATAGTTCCTTCTTTCCAAAAATATTTTGTAGATTTTAATTATTTTCCGCAGCCTTATCTTCCGGACTGATCTGCTCTTTGATCTTCTCGTTGATCTTCTCTTCTTTGAATGCGATGCATTGCAGGATGGAGTTCTTCACTTCCACAGCCTTGCTGCTTCCGTGGGTCTTTACTACCAGGCCGTTCAGTCCCAGTAACGGAGCTCCTCCGTATTGAGATGTATCGAAACTCTTCAAAGTCGTCTTCAATGCCGGTTTCACCAACAGTGCACCGATCTTACTGCGCAGCGTCGACATCATACCCTGCTTTACCTGATGTAATAATGCTGAGCTGACGCCCTCATACATCTTAAGTATCACATTACCGACAAACGCTTCGCAGACAATAACATCCGCTACGCCTGCCGGGATGTCTCTCGCTTCAACACTGCCGATAAAATTGATCTCCGGGCAGTTCTTCAAAAGCGGAAATGTCTCCTTTACCAGAGCATTTCCTTTTTCCTCTTCGGCACCGATATTGACGATACCGACCTTGGGATTCTTGACTCCCATAACGCTTTCCATATACACGCTGCCCATCTTGGCAAACTGTACCAGCATGGAAGGTCTGGCATCTACATTGGCCCCACAGTCCAGTAACAGGCTTACGCCCTTTTCCGTAGGGATCAGGGGCGCCAAAGGGGGTCTCTCCACGCCGCGGATACGACCTACGATCACCTGTCCGCCTACCAGTACCGCTCCGGTACTGCCGGCAGATACAAAGGCATCACATTCTCCGTTCTTGACCATATACATAGCCTTGACAATCGAAGAATCCTTTTTCTTACGGATTGCCATAACAGGAGGTTCTGCAGTCTCAATGACTTCCTCTGCATGTACCACTTCCAACTGCTCTGCGTCATAGGTATATGCCTTGAGTTCTTCCCGGATCACAGGCTCCCTGCCTACCAGGAATACTTTGACTCGCTTATCGGAATTGACAGCTTCTACCGCGCCTTTTACGATCTCCGCCGGCGCATTGTCTCCGCCCATCGCATCCACAGCAACATTTACATATTCTGCCATATTGTATTTCCTCTGTTAATTTCTGTTATCCGCTCATCATCAAACCGCTCCGTACGCATACCAAACAGTTTGATGATGGCAGATTCATTCTTACTATACTAAAGGCGTATCTAAAAAGCAAGTGATTTTTTTGTGAAAGCAAAAGGAGATTCCATCCGGAATCTCCTCTTTTCTTTTCACTTAATTTCGCTTCATTGATTTATCAATTAATCAACGCTTACGACCTGCTTCTTATTGTAAGAACCGC
>CAKRRU010000130.1 GCA_934394515.1 uncultured Acetatifactor sp. | reverse complement strand
TGTAAGAGGGAACGCCGATCTCATCACCGATCTCTCTTGCCAGAATACCGCCTAAATTAGAAGCATGCTGACCCTGTACACCGATTTTCAGGTCTTCCAGCAGATCATCGGTTACGGCATAAGTACCGCTGGGGATGGGCTTTAACAGACCGCCGCGTCCTACGATCACGTTGAAGCTCTTCAGATCGCAGTTCTTCTCTGCCAGCAGATCGGTAATGATCTTCTTACGGAAATCCTTCTGTTCAAAAATAGTATCGTATTTGGAGATCTCCTCGGTAGAATGTCTCAGAGTTTCTTCAAATAATAAGTTCTCATCCTCAAATACACCGATCTTGGTGGATGTGGAACCGGGGTTAATGATCAGACTCTTGATTGCCATTGTGTGTTTCCTCCTATATTCACTCTTATGCTTTGCCGCTTTGTCCACTACAGCATCTATACCTGCCGACAGCAGTTCTCCCGCAGCTTCCACAGCGGCTTCTATCATGATATCCATAGCTTATTTCTGATTCTTTTTCATCTCTTCTGCTACAACTGCAGCCAGTGCCAGAGAGTATACCTTGGTCTCGAAGGTATCGGAACGGCTGGTCAGGACAACAGGAACCTTGGTACCGGTCAGGATGCATCCGTTCTTTACTTTTACCATATGTACGATTGCCTTGTATACCAGGTTGCCGGCATGGATATCCGGGAACAGCAATACATCTGCATCACCCTGGATCTTACGGTCGGTTGCGCCCTTATGCTTGGCTGCCTCGGGATCGATCGCCAGGTCAAGAGACAGCGGTCCGTCTACGATACAGCCGGGGATCTGTCCTTCTTCGCACATCTTAGTCAGTTCTGCCGCATCTACGGTAACAGGCATCTTGGGGTTCACAACCTCAACTGCTGCTAAAGGTGCTACCTTGGGCTCTGCAACGCCACAGGCATTACATACGGGAATAGTATTCTTGATGATCTGTACCTTCTCCTCCAGTGTAGGATAGGTCATGAATGCAACATCGGTCAGGAACAGAAGTCTGTCAATGCCGGGAATTTCGAATACACATACATGAGACAGGGTTCCACCGGTACGAAGACCTACTTCTTTGTTCAGTACACTCTTTAAGAAATTCTTGGAGTCGATCAGACCCTTCATATACATATCGGCACGACCGTCATGCGCCAGCTTTACCGCTTTCAGAGAAGCTTCAATCATATCCGGCTCATTGATGATCTCATAATCGGACAGATCCATGTTCATCCCTGCTGCGATCTCGCGGATCTTCGCTTCATCGCCTACCAGAATCGCATCTGCAATACCCAGTCTCTTGGCTTCATGTACAGCTTCCAGTACAGCGCTGTCCTGTGCAACGGATACTGCGACAGTCTTTTTTCCACATTCTTTTACCTTTGCTACGATGTCATCAAAATTCATTTTCTTCCATTCCTTTCCGCCCTTTATAAGGCTTCCAACAGCCCCGGACATTCGCAAAATCGTGCGATAAATCGCACTCTCCGCTGCTTTGCAGCTATTTTTGCTCATATCTGTGGCGGTGACTCTATTCGAGTCACCCAGAATCAGCCAACACTGCTATTTCCATGCAAGCATGGCAATAGCAGTCTCGTCCGATTCTCTGTTTTTTCTGAATAGTCACTCTAATCGTTAAAATAATAACACACCGTAATATAAAAATCAAGGCATCTGAACCACTATTCCCATTTTTACAGTCTATATTGGGGTGATTCACGCAGCAAAACAGCCCGGCAGAATACCAAATCCGCAGATTCGTCTCCTACCGGGCTGTTTCCGTTATCGGTCATCAACCGGATACATTATTTTACAAAGAATACAATTTCAGCGAAATAATTTTTACGAATAGGCACTGACCGATTCGTAATTTTACATCTTATCCACAAGATCACAGATATCCGACAGTGTCGGTACACAGGCCGATACGCATCTGCGCAGTGTCTCGTCAGGTGCGGTCTGATCCGGCACCATGATGACTTTACAGCCGGCGCGGTAAGCGCTCAGTACACCGTTGGGGGAATCCTCCACAGCTATGCATTGCCCGGGAGACAATCCCAGCTGTTCACAGGCATACAGATAAATGTCCGGAGAGGGTTTTCCCTCTTTTACCATCGTTGCAGAGATCAGCTTGTCAAAGTACGAACGTAAGCCTGTCATTGCAAGATATTTTTCCGTCCGCTCCAGATCCGTTGCCGTGGCAATCGCCGTGGTAATGTGACGCTTCTTCAGATATTCCAGAAGTTCGACAGCTCCCGGCTTTACCCGGATACCGTCCCGGTCCAGTGCTTTCTCCATCAGTTCTTTCCGCTTATCACGCACCGCATAATAATCAAAATCCTCCCCGTACCAGTCCTTCAACTGTCTGGGGGCAAACGGTCTGCCGAGGCTGCGCATAGAAAGTGCCTGTTCATCCGTCATGACATATCCGCAGGCTGCCAGTGCCTTCGGCCAGAATATACGGTAATATTTTTCGGTATCGATCAAAGTACCGTCCATATCGAATAAAACTGCCTGCATCATGCGTTATCCTCTCCGGTGCTTTCTTCCGGTTCCGCCGGATTCGTATTCTCCGGTGAATTCATGTTTTCCGGTGTGCTCTGCTTTTTCGCATGCTTACGGTTTTTTCTGCGCTTTGCCGCCTTTTTCCCAAGCAATACGATCAGCAGGATCACCGCAGCACCACCGACGATACCAAGAACGGTCAATAAGGTATGACCGCCCTCTGCCTCTACCGTGCGGAAGGTGCCGGGTACTTCCATGGCAAACTGTCTGTAACTGCCGATCACCGTGGATTCGACCTCACGGTACTCTCCATCCTGTTCTACCTGTACAACGGTGTTATCTGCATCCTCACAGAAGACACGCAGTGTCACTTCACCCGTGTAATCCGGAGCATCATCCTCCATGGAATTTGTCAGAGACACGGTATAGGTATCCCCATCGGCCTGCAGATGCAATGCTGCGTTCGGATAGAAATTGCCCACTGCCATGACCAAAGGCTTGTTGTCATCATTTTTCTCTGCGGAAGCAATAGACGCTGTCCATTCCTGATACTCTGCCTCCAATACCTTATTGCCGGTAATATAGCTGAAATCATAATCCGGCCATACACCGTAATAACCATTTTTCGCCGGCACTTCCGGGATCTGGTCTGCGGATAAATAATCTCCGTAACTACACTTATAAGAAGCCACTTCTACGCCATCCGCCTGGAAAGTAATGGTAAACTGTGAAAATGCATCCGGGACGCCGTCCTTGCTGCAGAATTCCTGATAGGACAACGGGGTAGCTCCCCCCTGATATCCGATACCGTCCGCACCACCGGCACCGCCTTCTACGTAATAGTTGCCGTACAAAGTACCGTCATCGCTGACTTTTCCGGCAATGCTGCCCCGGCTCTCACCGGACATGTCCAGATCATTATACGCATAACTGTAGAAGATATCGCAGCCTTCTCCGGAAATACCGCCGATATTATTTTTGCCGGTGATCTTACCCATACTGTAACAGCTGCGGATCGCATAACTGGCAGATCCGGCTATACCGCCCACATAGCTGCCTCCGGTACTCTCTATCGGAGCATAGGATTCACAGGAAATGATTGCACCGTATTCCGCCTTACCGACAACGCCGCCGACATAGTCCTTTTTGCCTGTGACGTCTCCAAGGTTACGACTGTCTCTGACGACCGCCTTGATAGTCTGCTCCACATCAAAACTTTCCGAACCGGTCAAGGTAATGTCATCTTCCGGGTCAAAATCGTATTCTGTCGCCACCTGACCGACGATTCCGCCGACATTGGTATCCGCTTCCACCGTACCGCGGTTCACACACAGGGTAACCTTTCCTTTCTGGAAGCTGGATGTATCATAGCGCGCTTCTTCCGTTTCTTCCGGTTCTGCGGCTCCGTCCTCCGCATCGGGATCTCCGGGGTTCACTTCTCCGCTGCTGGCAGATTCATCCGAAGTATCTTCCACGGAAATTCCCTCATAGCGGAACAGGTCGTCTCTGATCTCGCTGACTAGTCTGCGCAATACTCTTGCCTGATCCATCAATTCGTCCACATGGGCGCTTGTGCTGTCTGTACCTGCCTGTAACACATCTCCCAATTGACCGAGCTGATCAAACGTCTTATCCAGGCGGTCATTCAATGTATCAAGATTATCCTTGATGCCGCCGCTGCGGTCACCGGATGCATTCGTCATGTTATCCAGATGCTTCGTGGCATTTTCACCGAATTTCTTCAATGCTGCCTTATAGCTTTCTGTATCATCCGGCACAGTGATCGTAATATTGCCGCCGCTGACGCCGCCGTTGCCATTATCACTGTTACTATTTCCGCTGCCGCCCCAGTCGACACCATTCCAGAAATTATTTCCGCTCAATGTAATGTCATGACTGTTACCATTATTCTTGTCATTATCCGCCTGTTTGTTCAGTTCATCATTCAGTACTTTCAGGTCGTTGCTGACACCGTTTAATTCCTGATTATAAATATACCACAGATCCGCAGCGGTTCCGGTCAGTGAACTTCCCGCACCGTTGGCGTCCTTCAGGTTATTGCTGATATTTTTTGCAATAGCCGATATCTGCTTGCTGTAGCCGCTCGCATCCTTCTGGGTTGCATCCAGCAGATCCAGGAATTTGTCGGTCTCTGTATCCAGTTCTTTTAGTTTATCACTAAGATACTGAATCTCCAGAAAAGGCTCCATCTGTCCCACAATACCGCCGACATCTTTTCTGCCCTGCACATATCCGGTATTGGTACAGTTCTGCAGATAGCCCTGATGCAGTCTGCCTACGATACCACCGGTATTATAGCCTACGTGCTGATAGCCGATGGCTCCGGCGTTGGAACAATAGTAGATCTTGCCGTCTGAGATACCCGCAATACCGCCGGTATCCGTATGGGCTGCCACATTGGAGGTGCTGTTGATCTGTTCCAGATTATCCATAGTGATGTCATCCAGATCATATGTCACTTCCGTGCTGTAAGTATTGACATTGCCGCTGTTGCTGCAGTTATTCAGAATACCGTGATTGCTGCCTGTGATGCCGCCTGCCGAATGATTGCCAATCACATTTGCTGTGGATTCGCACCGACGGAGCTCTCCACTCTCTGCGTTGACCCCGGCGATACCTCCTACCTCTGTATCACCGATCACATTTCCGGCAAATTTACAATTTTCAATGCTGCCGTAATTCACACCGACGATACCGCCGACCTGATCCTGACTGCCGGAAGGGGAAACCTCTCCGTTTACAGTGAGGTTACGTACTTTGGCGCCTTCCTGTACATAACGGAACAGGCCTACCGCCGAACCGCTTCCGGTCAGCTTCACATTGGAGATCGTAAATCCGCCGCCGTCAAAGATTCCCGCAAACGTAGGAATACTGAACTCACTTGACATGCTCAGAACAATGTCGTTCTGAAGCACTACTTTTTTATCTCTGGACCAGCTGTCCAGCACGCAGTTCTCTGCCAGATTCCGCAGGTCTTCCTCCGTGCTGATCTCTATCACCGCATAATCCTGCTCTTTTAGAGTACTGCTGTAACTGCTGCCTCCCTTATACTGCTCATAGGTCAGGGTATCTGCAGCATATGCGGTGGCCGGTGTCTGCAGGATCAATGCCGCTCCCAGCAGGAAACATAATAATCTCTTACTGTTCATCTTCTGTTCCCTCGCTTTCTGCTATATTCTTATCTGCATGCTTCTCATCGGTTCCCGGTGCATTGTCTCCAGTCTCCTTGTCACGACAGGATTCTCCATCCTCAGACAACTCCTGTGCTTCCAACCTGGGGTACGCATTCTCCGCTGCATCCTCCCGCTCCATGGTCACGGTATCCTTGGGACGCACCACCGCTCCCATCTCACCGTCGATGACACC
>CAKRRU010000129.1 GCA_934394515.1 uncultured Acetatifactor sp. | reverse complement strand
TCAGCTGACATTTACTAATCGGTCGAGGGCTTGACCAAAGGTTTTGGATAGGAAAAAGGATGTAAGTTAGGATATAAGAGATAAAAGTTTCGGTGTTCGGTTTTGAAGGAATAAATGTAGAAAGCGATAGCGGAGAGCTATCGTTTTTTTATGCATTAATTTCAGATAATTGTTTCTTTTTTGAAAAAATATGTTATAATTATCAAAGAGTACAGTAAAAAGTTGCATGGCAGCCTTTTGGAAATATATGTAATAAAGAACAAAAGCAACGGGAAGGGTATAGGAGTAAGTATGGATACTAAGATTTTACTTGAAAACGGAACGAATGAATTGGAGATTCTGGAATTTACCTTGGCAGGCAATTCTTATGGAATCAATGTTGCCAAGATTAAAGAGATCATCACTTATCAGCCGGTAACTCCGGTTCCTAATTCACATCCCAGCATTGAAGGTATATTTATGCCGAGAGATACGATGATCACAGCCATTGATCTGAAGAATTGTCTGGGTCGTGGAGAATCCGAGAAGAAGGGGTTATTCATCGTTACTAACTTTAACAAGCTGGATATTGCTTTCCATGTAGAATCTGTATTGGGCATTCATAGAGTAAGCTGGAGAGATATTATTAAGCCGGATATCACGATTTCCGCAGCAGACGAGAGTGTTGCTACCGGTATTATCAAGAAGAACGACAAATTGATCATTATTCTTGATTTTGAGAAAATCGTATCTGATATTAATCCTGAGACCGGATTAAAGATGTCTGAACTGACTGAACTGGGTGAGCGTACGAGAAGTTCTGTTCCTATTCTGATCGCCGAGGATTCTCCTCTGTTGAACAAGCTGATTGTGGATTCCCTGAAGGCAGCCGGTTATGTGAACCTGATCCATACAGAGAACGGTCAGAAGGCATATGATGTTATTACACAGTGCAAAGAAGACGGTACGCTGGATCAGCATGTCCGCTGTATCATTACCGATATTGAGATGCCGGAAATGGATGGTCATAGATTAACTAAGCTTGTGAAGAGTGACGATGCGACCAAGGATATTCCTATTATTATTTTCTCCTCACTTGTCAACGATGATATGAAGAGAAAGGGAGAAGCTCTGGGAGCAGATGCACAGCTTTCCAAGCCGGAGATCGGCAATCTGGTAAGAATTGTGGATGAACTTGTTGCAGAGAAACATTTGGACAGATAGCATGTTAAAGAAGCAGAAAGGCTGGGATAGTCCCAGCCTTTTCCTATATAGGATACAAATATGGATAATAAAAAAGAAGAAATTCTTCGGAAAATCGAAGAAGCGGAATATGTATTGGTGGGTCTTGGGCAGGAGTTTGACATGGAATTTCTGCTGCAAAGCCGGGAGAATTACCGTAGGATCCGGGAACAATTACAGCAACAGGGAATGTTGTGGCTTCTGCCTTACATAGAAGAACAATTTCGGAAACAGTATCTGCCGGAGATGGAAGAGGAAATAAAAAAAGGGCTGGAAAATCTGGCAAAAGTATTGGAAAAAAAGAGTTATTTCGTGGTTTCATCTTCACTGAATCACGGATTGGCAGAGATTCCCTGGAAAAAAATGCTATTAAAAAAGGAGCGATTTGTGGCACCCTGCGGAGACTGGACGAAAAAGCAGTGTCCGGACGGCTGTGAGGAAGGGATCCAGGATGTGACAGAGGAAGATACTGAACGACTGCAGGAGTGTTTTAAGGAATTAGAAAATAACAGGTTTTCTGTTCCTGCGTTGGGGAAATGCCCAAAGTGCGGTAAGGCACTGGTGCTCAATAATGTCTATGCCGGACGATACGATGAAAAGGGGTACCTGAAAAGCTGGAAGGAATACCAGAATTGGCTGCAAAACACTTTGAATCATAAAATGGTATTGCTGGAGATCGGAGAAGGAGATCGGTTCCCCACGATCATACGGTCACCGTTTGAGAGAATTGCGTTATTTCAGCAAAAAGCGGATCTTTATTATATTGATGGGGAACAAAATCCCATTGCCTGGCTACTTAGCCTGTGTTAAACTTAACATGCTAGTAACTTGTGAGAAAGCGGAGGAATGACAGATGCCTTCACAGGAGGAATACCTGGATAATTTATTAAAAGGAATTGAAAACGAAAATACGAAAACCCCGGAAGATACGGATGCTCCGGAAGTAACCGGGGCGGAAGAAGAACCGGCGGTGTCCGAGCCGGCAGAAGAGAGTGCGCCGCAGATCGACATGAGCGACATGGATGATCTGTTACAGTCTGCGTTAGATGCACAGAAGGAAGATACAGCTGTCCATCCCGAGGAGACGGCCAATATGTCCGAGGATGAGATTGACAGACTGTTGCAGAAAAGTCAGGAGCAGTCTGAGGATGCACCGGTACAGGGGAGCTCAGATGCCAATGATGATCTGATTAAAATGCTGGAGAATGCCGACGATGAAGGATTATCCAACATCCTGGATCAGGTAACGCCGGAGACAACACAACCGGAAGCTGTGCCGGAACAACCCGAAGAAGGTAACGATAAGCGCGAAAAAAAGAGAAAGAAAAAAGAGAAAGAGAAAAAACCGGGATTTCTTGATCGATTCAAGAAGAAAAACAAGGAAGAAACATCAGAGATACCGGAAGATGCACCTGTATCGGAAGATACTGAGGAGCCGGCCGCTCCGGAAGAAAATACAGGTAATACAGAAAATACCATTACAACTGCACCGGACAGTGAAGAAAGCGGTTTTGAAAGCGGTGAAACCGGTGGTATGGATGATGATCTGGATGCGTTACTGGCGGGAGCATTTCCGGAGCAGACGGATAGTACAGACAATGCGTCCGTCACGCCGGAGTCTGCGGATGTGATGGATATCCTGAAAGCCGCAGGAGCAGACATTGTTGATACACCGGAACAGAAAAAAGAGAAAAAGGGTTTCTTTGCAAAATTATTAGACTTGTTCACCGAAGAAGACGAGGAAGAAGAGGAAGCGGATCAGTTGCAGCTGTCCGATGAGAATAAGAAGATCCTCGATGAAATGGACAAGGGTGGCAAGAAAAAGAAGGGTAAAAAAGAGAAGAAACCTAAGAAGGAAAAACAACCCAAGCCCAAGAAACCGGCGAAGGAAAAGAAGAAAAAAGAAAAACCGGAAAAGGAAGCCGGACCGACAGTGCCGGAGAAGAAGCTTTCGCCCAGAAAAATCATTCCTATTTTGGCGGTATGTATTTCTTTGGGAGCAGTGATACTGTTGTTAGGTAACTTCCTGATGGATTATACAGCGAAACGCAGTGGCAGAGAAGCATATTATGCAGGAGATTATCAGACCTGTTATCAGAATCTGTTTGGCAAGGAACTGGATGAAACGGAACAGGTGATGTACAGTCAGTCAGAGAGTATTCTGACGATTCGTATGTGGTTGCGGGAATATGAAGTATTTGTGAATGAAGGCTCTGAACTGGAGGCGCTGGACAGTCTGCTGCAGGCAGTCCATGATTATCCCGCATTGCTGAATTATGCTACAGAATGGAATGCCCAGGATGAGGTAAGTACGGCATTTGGGGATATCTTGAATATTCTTTCCCAGAAATATCAGCTGAGTCAGGAAGAAGCGCAGCAGCTGGCTGAAATCTCAGATAATGTGGAATATACGAAAAATGTGATGATGATCCTGCAAAAGCTGGGTCTGGGATCATGGGAGTTCCCGCAGGGAACCGCTACGGAAGAAGCCCCGGTACAGAGTACCGAAGAAACACCTGCACAGCTGCCGGATCCGCTTCCGGAAGAAAAGGAGATACAGCAATGATCGCAGTTCTCGATTACGATGCAGGAAATATTAAAAGTGTAGAAAAGGCGCTGAATTTTCTGGGAGAAGAGGTAAAGATCACCAGGGACAGGGAAGAAATCCTGTCTGCAGACGGAGTGATTCTGCCGGGTGTCGGAGCGTTTGGTGATGCTATGGAAAAATTACACCAGTATGGGCTGGTGGATGTTATTCGGGAAGTGGTGACCAGGGAGATTCCTTTTCTGGGAATCTGCCTCGGTTTGCAGCTTATGTTTGAAAGCAGTGAAGAGACTCCGGGAGTAGAAGGGCTGCATTTGCTGGACGGCAGGATCCGCAGGATCCCTGCGGCACCGGGATTGAAAATCCCTCATATCGGTTGGAATGATCTTGCATTTCCCAATAAGGGAAGACTTTTCCGTGGAATAGAGGAGCATTCTTATGTATATTTTGTCCATTCCTATTATCTGGAGGCAGCGGATCCGGCTATCGTGACCGCTACTACACAGTACGGAACGTTGATCCATGCTTCTGTGGAAAAGGGCAATGTTTTCGCCTGTCAGTTCCACCCGGAGAAAAGTTCCGGGGTAGGACTTAAAATCCTGCAGAATTTTGTAGAGATCACCCGGGAATTTCGTGAAAAAAACGAGCAGGGAGGAAGATAATATGCATACCAAGAGAGTAATTCCCTGCCTGGATGTTAAGGATGGCAGAGTCGTAAAGGGTGTTAATTTCGTGAATTTCCGGGATGCCGGAGATCCTTCGGAGGTAGCGGCAGCTTATGATGCGGCCGGTGCGGACGAAGTGGTTTTTCTGGATATTACGGCTTCCGCAGATAGCAGGGCAACGCAGTTAGAATGGGTGCGGAAGGTAGCCAGCAAGGTATTTATTCCTTTCACCGTAGGCGGAGGAATCCGTACAGTAGATGATTTCAAGGCAATTTTGAGAGAAGGCGCGGACAAAATATCAGTGAATTCCGCGGCTATTATGAATCCGCAGCTCATCAGTGACGCAGCAGAGAAGTTCGGCAGTCAGTGTGTGGTGGTAGCTATTGATGCAAAGAAACGTGCAGACGGCAGTGGATGGAATATTTATAAAAACGGCGGTCGGGTAGACATGGGCATGGATGCTGTGGAATGGGCCAGAACCGCAGAGAAGATGGGAGCAGGAGAGATCCTGCTGACAAGTATGGACGGGGACGGTACAAAGGAAGGCTATGATCTGGCATTGACCAGAGCTGTGGCGGAGAGTGTAAGTATTCCGGTCATTGCTTCCGGTGGTGCGGGACAGCTGTCGCATTTCTATGATGCCCTGACAGAGGGAAAGGCAGAGGCTGTTCTTGCGGCATCTCTGTTCCATTATAAAGAATTAGAGATCCGGCAGGTGAAGGAATATCTGCGGGAAAAAGGAATCAGTGTCCGCCTTTAGGGCTGACAGGGAGGATTTATTATGGCAATGATCACAAATGACTGGCTGACAGCGTTGGGCGGGGAGTTTCATAAGCCCTATTACAGACAGCTTTTTGAATTTGTCAAAAATGAATACAATACTACTGTGGTCTTTCCGCCGGCGGATGATATTTTTAATGCATTTCATCTGACGCCGCTTGGCAAGGTGAAAGTGGTGATCCTGGGACAGGATCCCTATCATAATGTTGGACAGGCTCACGGCTTATGTTTTTCGGTGAAGCCGGATGTGGAGATTCCGCCTTCTCTGGTGAATATTTATCAGGAGCTTCATGATGACCTGGGCTGCTATATTCCTAATAACGGGTATCTGGTAAAATGGGCAGAGCAGGGAGTCCTGATGCTCAACACAGTACTTACGGTAAGGGCACATATGGCGAATTCCCATCACGGTAAAGGATGGGAAGAGTTCACGGACGCAGCAATCCGTGCCTTGAATGCGCAGGATCGACCTATCGTCTTTATCTTGTGGGGCAGACCGGCACAGATGAAAAAGAGTATGTTGAACAATCCCAATCATCTGATCCTGGAGGCACCGCATCCCAGTCCTTTGTCCGCCTACCGCGGCTTTTTCGGCAGCAGACCATTTAGCAAGACGAATAACTTCCTGCGGGAACATGGCATAGAGCCCATCGACTGGCAGATCGAGAATGTTTAACTTGAAAGTTAATTAAAATGAAGCAAAGGGACGAACTCCCGGAACGAACAGAATGCCTTCTGGAAGTTCTGTGGTTCTAAAACTTCCAAGTAATAGTCGCTGCCGTACATTAAATATATTTGAAAAATGGACGTTTTCTG
>CAKRRU010000128.1 GCA_934394515.1 uncultured Acetatifactor sp. | reverse complement strand
TTTTTCATGTAACCACCCCTGGTTCTTTATTTATCGTTATTTTTACCGTTATCTTCTCTTTTCCGAATCATGCCTCTTACTTTTTATAGTACCATCTTCCTGTATAGGGTGCAAGTCGTCACTGATGGTTCGTATAAATAATTTTACGCGTTTTTGCTGTATTTTTTAAGGTGCAAGATTTGTATAATTCCGATAATTGTAGTATGCTGTAGGAAAAGAATTTTCGTAACACATCAGTTCACCATGTATTACAGAAAAGAGGTTATATTTCAAATGAAAAAGCAAAGCAAAGTAACCAGTCAGTCTGCCATGCTGCAGCAAAACACAAGATCAACCTATCGGATACTGATCATCAGCATCGTTATGCTGATCCTGTTCGTCGGATCCAACATGTATCTGAGCCGGATCAATTCCCGGCAGCTGGAAGCTACCATGTATCTGAACCAGTATTGTCTGGGTTCCAAGACGCTGACCGCTGCCGTACAGTCTTACGCAGTCACCGGAGACCAGACCTACTATGACAATTATATGAAGGAATTAAACGAGGACAAAAATCGTGACATTGCCTGGGAAGGTCTTCAGAAAGACGGTCTGACCGACAATGAATGGGCACAGTTAAACCATATTGCTGAAATGTCCAACGGTCTGGTCCCTCTGGAAGAAGAAGCCATGGATAAGGCCGGTTCCGGAGATACACAAGCAGCTATTTCTTATGTATTTGGTGAGGAATATGAATCTACCGTACAGGAGATCACTGCAACCACAGATAATTGTATCAATGATATCCAGGCACGTATGGCTCAGAAGCAAAATACTCTGAATCTGATAATGATCACTACCATGGTGATTTTCATTCTCTGCTTCCTGACCATTGCCCGCAAGATTGTCACCACACTGACCTTTGCAAAACAGGAGCTGCTGATTCCCATTGTAAAAGTATCCGAGCAGATGAAAGTACTTGCGCAGGGACATTTTGACAGCCGTCTGGATCTGCCGGAGGATGACAGTGAAGTCGGCATCATGGTGCAGGCCGTTCATTTCATGAACGACAACTTTACCAAGATGATCACCGAGATTTCCGAGATCTTAGGTCAGATGGGTCAGGGCAATTACCGTGTAGAGCCTACGGAAGAATATGTCGGTGACTTTGTACAGATCAAGGATTCCATGGTGAAGATCATTGCCGATATGAAGAAGACACTGTCCACCATTCAGGTCAGCGCACAGGAGATCGATGGTGGTTCCGAGCAGCTGGCACAGGCAGCTACCGATCTGGCAGAAGGCTGTACCGCACAGGCCTCCAAGATTTCCGAAGCATCCCAGATGATCGACGCTATGGCAAAGAGTATTGAAGAAAAAGCCAGAGTTGCACAGGAGACCGCAGATATCTCCAAGCAGTCCGCACAGACGGTTGCTGATGGCAATGCCAAGATGCAGGAACTGAAAGTCGCAATCGGTGAGATCAGTAAATGTTCCGAGGAGATTCGTTCTATCATTCAGGTCATTGAGGATATCGCTTCCCAGACCAACCTCCTGTCACTGAATGCCTCCATCGAGGCTGCCCGTGCCGGAGAAGCAGGCCGCGGATTTGCTGTCGTAGCCGAGCAGGTCAAGAATCTGGCGGAACAGTCCACCGAGGCTGCCGGAGAGACCACAAAGCTGATCGAGCGCACCATCGATGCTGTCAACAAGGGAATCGCCATTGCAGAAGAAACCGAAGCCAGCATGGATCAGGTAATGGAAGAAGCCGAGGCTTCTACCAAGCGTATGGTTGATATGGCACAGGCCCTTCAGGCTGAAGTGTCCAGCGTCCAGCAGATCGATGAAAACATCTCTCATGTGGCCGGAATCGTGGACAACAACTCCGCATCTTCTCAGGAGACCGCCGCTGTCAGCGAAGAACAGTCCGCACATGTACAGACTATGGTACAGCTGATGCATCAGTTCCAGATCTAGTTTTCAGAATGATAAAGCCTGAGTGCTTCTAAAGAAGCCTCAGGCTTTTGTTGTTTTACTATTCTATTGAAGTGCACTCAGATCAATCGAATAAATATATTCTTCTATTTTCTCTTTTTCCAAAAATCCTATCATATAAATCGGCAGATACGTGATTTTTTCCGCAACACTAATATTCTCGTTACAGAATACAAAAGCCTGTGGAATTGCATATCTTTCATCTTTCAGGACATTGTCCAAAGCATTATGCCTTGTGTACGCTTTTCCCGACTTTATCTCCAGCGGTAGTACATTCCCCTGATATTCTATGACAAAATCTAACTCTCCCTGTTTCTTACTATTAAAATAATACAATTCAAATCCATGTGCTTTCAACTCCTGCGCCGCTACATTTTCATAGATAGCACCAAAGTTAATATCTTTTTCCCTGTTCAATATCTTAAGCTGTAACCCATCCACATACATAGATGCCAGCAATCCAACATCAGACAGGAACAATTTAAACAAGTTCGTTGATTTCGACAGAAGTAATGGTATCTCCGGCTCCTGCACACAATATACGGGAAGCGCAACCCCTGCCTCTTTCAGCCAGATGAAGCTGTTTTCATATCGGGAGAACCGGAAATTTTCATTGAGATTCTTCATGATGAACCGCTTATTTTTATTATTCAGCTCACTGGGAATCAAACTAAATATTTCATCCAGATACAGCTTATTATCCTTATCATATTTTGCAATGTCCTTGTAATACAGCTGTACAATACCCTGTTGGATTCGCAACACTTCTTTTAAATTATTGGTTCTTATATAAGCATTCACCACGGCCGGCATTCCGCCTACAATCAGATACAACTGAAACAGATCCATCATTTTTTCATGGATCAGTTCATCCACCGGCTGCTTTTTTTCAAAGCATTCTTTCAGCTTATCCATAACTGTCTGTGACACTTTGTTCGCCTTGCAAAATTCCTGAAAATCTAATGGATACATTTCCAGAATAGATAAATACCCCACCGGTGCAGAACGGATATCCTTTAATTCCACACCAAGCAGCGATCCGCTCAGTATATAACGATATTGTCCGTCTTCTACCAGAAACTTTATTGCCGTTACGATTTCCGGGCATTCCTGTACTTCATCGAAAAAAATCAATGTCTGTCCGGGAATCATCGGGACATCAGTCAACGCTGAAAGTCGGAGTAAAATATCTTTGCTGCTCGTAATATTTTCGAACAACTTTCTTGCCTGATTGTTCTCCACAAAATTGATTTCTACAATATTTTTATAAATCTCTTTGGCACATTCCCTGATAATATAGGTCTTTCCTACCTGTCTTGCTCCGGTTATCATCAATGCCTCTTTGCGATTACTTTTCAGAAAATTCCGAATTTCCTGTCCTATACGTCTTTCCAACATCCTCTTTCACCTCTTCACCTTTCGCTTTTTGAATCTATTTTAATATTAGTATGCCATACTTTCCGCTTTTCCACAATATTTTATACATTTTTTGTACACTTTTCCAAATGTTTTTATCACTATTTTGTACATTTTTCCAACATTGTAATTTAGTCATGGTTTCTATCATGCCGTTGTGATATGATGGAACAAAACAGTGTTCGACAATCTTCGACGAAAGAGGTGTCCTTATGACAATAACCTGGTTATCCCTGTTCTGGCTGTTTTTCTTCTATTCCTTTATTGGATGGTGTATTGAGGTATGTGCTGCTGCAGTGCAGCATCGAAAATTTGTCAACCGCGGTTTTGTGACCGGTCCGTTGTGTCCGATCTATGGTTTCGGCGCTATGTTGTTCGAGATCTTCCTGCCGGAGCTGACTGAGGATCCGTTCTTCCTGTTCCTCGGAGGATTTGTCCTGGCATCGTTGCTGGAATATTCCACCGGAATGTTTCTGGAAAAGGTCTATAAGAAGAAGCTTTGGGACTATTCCCGTTTCCGCTATAACATCGGCGGCTACATCTGTCTGCCTCTTTCCCTGCTGTGGGGTGTTTTAAGTGTTGTGACGGTAATGTTTGCAGATCCACTGCTGTGTGGACTGTTTGACCATATCCCTCACCTGCTTTCCGTTGTACTTCTCTTGGTGCTGGGCGGCCTGCTCCTGTTGGATGCCGTCAGTTCCGCTTTATCTACTTTAAGCCTACAGGTACAGGCAAAGCACCGGGTGGAAGCCTCTTTGGAAAAACAGACCGCCCGGCTGGATCAGATTACCGAAGGACTGGGCGAGACTTCCCGTTTTCTGGAAAATGCTCTGACACAGCATATTCAGAAGCGTCTGCAGAAATCTTATCCCTCCATCAGCCTGGACACTCTGGTAAAGGCCAGAGCCGAACATAAAAAGTCCACCGTTTTTGCTGAGGGCTGTTGCTTTTACAAGCTGTTTTCCCTCTTCTTCATCGGTGCCTTTTTAGGTGATATCACAGAGACGATCTTCTGCCGCATCACCGCAGGTGTCTGGATGAGCCGCAGCAGTGTCATCTACGGTCCATTCAGTATTGTCTGGGGTCTGGGCTGCGCCTTCCTGACACTGCTCCTTTATCGTTACCGTAATAAGAGTGATGGATCCATCTTCATAGCCGGAACCTTGCTCGGTGGTGCCTATGAGTACATCTGCAGCGTCTTCACGGAAATGGTCTTCGGTACGATTTTCTGGGACTACAGCGGATTTGCCTTTAACTTAGGCGGCCGTATTAACCTCTTGTACTGCTTCTTCTGGGGCATTGCGGCTGTGGTATGGCTGAAACTGATCTATCCGAAGCTTTCCGGCTGGATCGAAAAGATTCCGAAAAGGACCGGCACAATTGTCTGCAATATTTTGATAGTATTTATGATTGTCAATATGCTGATCTCTGCGCTGGCGCTTGCCAGATATACGGAGCGCAACGATACTTTCTATTCCGTAGAGACCACAGAACTTAACGGATTGGAACAATTTTTAGATACGCATTATCCGGATGCCCGGATGGAACGGATTTATCCGAATGCAAAAATGGTGAACTGAATGATTTTATAAAGATGGGAGACCACCGGACTTATGCAGATCGATGACTTGACAGCAGGGTTATCCCTGAGCTTTTTGGTCAATCTTAATACCGAACAGCTTCAATTTGAATCCAAAATTCTGGAAGTATATCCTCACAGGCACACTTTGCTGGCGCAGGGTGTGTTTACTGATAATAAAATTATCTCTTTCCGTGGAAAAGGCCTGATTGTAGATCTCATTGTCACATTTCCGGAGGATAAACCGCAGCTGTTCAAAAACGTGACCACCAATGTAGTAAAGCTTTCCGATGGAACACTGTGCTATACTGTCTCCTCCATTGCCGGAAGCAAGACCTATAACCGACGACAAAGCTACCGATGCTATGTTGGCATTGAGACTGCCGTACAATGCGGTCTGAACCGTGCCGCCCACGATGCCATTATTAAGGATATCAGCTATAACGGTTTTTCCGTGGTCAGCAGGGAAGACTTGAAATTAGAGGTCAACCAGACGATCCATACGGTTCTGAATGACCACATGGACGAGACAGCTGAGAATTTCAATTTTCATCTCTATGGTCTCGTGGCACGGATACAGGAACTGGAAAACGGACTGTTCCTCTACGGTTGCCGCCTGAACAATCCGGTGCCGGGACTGGAACAGTATATTATAAAAAAGGAACGGGCTGTCCTGCGGAAACGCCAGCTGTCCTGAATATCCGCCACATACAGATTCTTGTGCAGGCACAAATCTGTACTTGGCTCATCGTACACGAAAAAAAACCGCTGTCCCTCACGGGGCAACGGTTTTTTTATTTAAAGGATTATCCTTCGATTGCGATGTATTTATTGGTCTCTACCGCAGGCTTTGCTTCCTTCTTAGGCACATTCAGGGTCAGGATACCATGTTTGAACTCACCCTTGATATCCTCCTGGGTCAGATTGTCGCCTACGTAGAAGCTACGCTGGCAGGCACCTGCATAACGCTCCTTACGGATGTACTTGCCGGATTTCTTCTCCTGCTCATCCTCGTCCAGACCCTTGGCAGCCTCGATGGTCAGATAACCATCCTCCAGAGATACCTTGATCTCATCTTTCTTGAAGCCGG
>CAKRRU010000127.1 GCA_934394515.1 uncultured Acetatifactor sp. | reverse complement strand
CAGCGAAGTTATCAATGTGGAAGAATCTCTCAACCTTCTCCATACCTGCTGCGGTCAGGTTGATGATCTTATCCTTCTCGTTGACTACGAAGTCACCGGTCTCTTCCTGTACCACACCCATGATGGCATCCATCTTGGTCAGTTCCTGTACGTCGTCGCCGCGCTTCATCTGACGCGCCAGCAGATCGCACATTTCATACAGTGCTGTGGACTTTCCGCTCTGTCCGGAAATGATCAGAGGGGTTCTCGCTTCATCGATCAATACAGAGTCGACCTCATCGATGATGGCATAGTGCAGTCCGCGCAGAACCAGCTGTTCCTTGTAGATGACCATGTTGTCACGCAGGTAATCGAATCCCAGTTCATTATTCGTCACATAAGTAATGTCACAGTTATATGCCGCCTGTCTCTCCTCGGAAGTCATGCTGTTGAGTACCACGCCGACCTTCAGTCCCAGGAATTCATGTACCTGTCCCATCCACTCGGCATCACGCTTTGCCAGATAGTCATTGACGGTAACAACATGAACCCCCTTGCCTTCCAGGGCATTCAGATATGCAGGCAGGGTGGATACCAGAGTCTTACCTTCACCGGTACGCATCTCTGCGATACGTCCCTGGTGCAGGATGATACCACCGATCAGCTGTACTCTGTAGTGTTCCATGTTCAGGACACGTTTTGCTGCCTCTCTTACGGTTGCATAAGCCTCCGGAAGCAGGTCATCCAGGGTCTCTCCCGCTGCCAGACGCTTCCTGTACTCCTCGGTCTTTCCGCGCAATTCTTCATCGGAGAGTGCCTGCATCGTGGGACGCAGTGCTTCGATTTTGTCTACCAGGGGGTCAATACGCTTCAGTTCTCTGGAACTGTGCGTGCCAAATATCTTTTCAATAACGTTCATTTTTTCCTCGTTTCCGCACCCTTAAGACAATAGAATGTCCATGGGTCTTCGCATAATTCAAAGCATATTGTAGCAGATTTTCCTCTATGTTTCAACCTTTCAATGATACCATCACCGTGAAAAGACTGTAAAAATTTTATGAACAATATGCCTGTCCTGTTCTATTCCGGGAAATTGACAGTCCCGGAAAAACTTATTATAATTAAATTAATTGTATTTTTATCCTTACGCCAAGCAGCAAGGAGCATAGCACCTATGAAAAGACTATCAATTACACAATTAATTCCCGGCATGATCGTGGCCGAAGATGTCTACGATCTGGAGCATGAACTTTTAATTGAAAAAGGTACCGTACTCACGGACAAACTGATCACGAAACTGGATCTGTACGGCATTCTGACGATTTTCGCAGAGGACGTTGTTCCTTCTGACCGCCGGTCCGAGAGCAGCCCGGATAGCGGTGAAACCTCTTATTCCGAGCGGATCAAAAGTTCTCCGGAATTTCAGCTGTTCCGGGAGGACTTCGAGAACGAAGTGAACCTTTTCCGGGAAAATATGAATCTCGTAATCCAGAAAAATACCGATCTCGACGTAAAGACATTGCTGCAAAAAACACTGGCTATCGTAGCGAATCATTCCGGCAGCATCAGTCTTCTGGATATGTTGCAGAATATGCGGGAATATGATGATTCCACCTATACCCACAGCCTGAATGTAGCGCTGATCTGCAATATTCTGGCCGGATGGCTGAAGCTTCCCGATGATGAAGTGGAACTGGCTACTGCCTGCGGTCTGTTCCACGATATCGGTAAAATGATGATTCCCTATTCCATCATTGCCAAACCCGGGAAGCTGTCGGACGAGGAATTTGCCACTATTAAAAAGCACCCCACTCTGGGATATCAGCTGTTGTTATCACAGGATGTGGATGAGCATGTAAAGAATGCTGCACTCATGCATCATGAACGCAATGACGGCAGCGGTTATCCCCTGAAGTTAAAAGGCAACCAGATCGATCCCTATGCCCGGATCGTCGCCATCGCGGATGTCTACGATGCCATGACGGCAGCCCGCTGCTACCGGGGGCCTCTGTGTCCGCTCCGTGTCATCGAAACATTTGAAGCAGAAGGCTTCCAGAAATACGACGTTTCCATTTTACTTCCTTTCCTGCAGAATGTGGTAAATTCCTGTCTGCAGAACCGGTGTCTGTTAAGTGACGGTCGAAAGGGTACCATCATCTATATCAATAAGGAAAAGCTGTCCCGCCCTGTGGTACAGTGTGGAGATGAATATGTAAATCTGGCAGATCTGCCGGATGTGGAAATCGTAAAACTATTATAGTTTAATTTTCAGAAAAGAGGGATCTCTATGTCAGATACGATACACTTATATGTAAATATGCCCGGGAATCATGTTCCTGGCACTTCTTTTTCCACGATTGGAGAAGCGCTGGCTTCCCTGGATGGGAATGCCGAAACCGGGGAAAGACAGTTTCCGGCTCCTGTATCCGGTCTCGCCACGGTTATTTTACATATCGGCCGGGGAATCTACCGGGAAAAATTAGTCATCACACGGCCGAATGTGACTTTCGAAGGCGCCGGCTGTAACGACACGATCCTGGTCTACGGAGATGCCGCAAAGGATCTCATGCCTGAGGGTGATAAGCGCGGAACCTTCCGCACCGCTTCCGTCCGGATCGATACCCATGATTTTACCGCAAAGCATCTGACCTTCCAAAATGATTCCGGATACGGTCATACCGTGGGACAGGCTCTGGCGGTCTATGTGGACGGTGACCGCAATGCCTTCTATGACTGCCGTTTCTTAGGCAGCCAGGATACGCTTTTTGACGCTCCTCTGCCGATGAAAGAAGCCCAGCCAGGAGGCTTCAAGGGTCCCGGCGAATTCAAGTCCAGAACCATGGGACGGCATTATTACGAAAATTGTTTTATCCAGGGAGATGTGGACTTCATCTTCGGCAGTGGCATTGCCTGGTATGAAAACTGCACGATCTTCTCCAAGCTTCCCGGAGACAGAATCCCTCCGGAAAGTCCCGAGACCGAAACCATCTACGGCTACGTGACCGCAGCCTCCACACCACAGGATGAGCCTTACGGTTATGTTTTTCACAATTGTAAATTGGAAAGTGACTGTCCACCCCGTTCCATCTATCTGGGACGTCCCTGGAGAGAATGGGCGAAGACGGTATTCCTGCACTGCGAACTGGGAGAACATATCCACCCCGCAGGATGGCAGGACTGGAATAAGCCTCACGGACATTTCTATTACGGTGAATATGCTTCCTACGGTCCCGGTGCCTCCCCCGCTACCCGTGCAGACTTTTCCCATCAGCTGACAGATGCAGAAGCCGCTGAATATACTGTGGAGCATGTCCTAAAAGGGTGGCAGCCGGGGCTACTGGGTTACTGAAAACTTTAGAACCACAGAATTCCCAGAGTGAGCAGATAACTCTGGGAGTTTTTTGTTTGTTCAGAGTGTTTTGGGTCTATACAAAAAAACTTGTTCAGGAGATACTCAAAATAAGAAAAATGAGTATCTCAGAAGAAAATTTTTCTGTATAGACCCATTTTTCTTATTTTGAAGGCATTTGACAGCTTCAAAAGTATCTGGAGAGAAGATTTTCTGCTATAGACCCACGCATCAGAAAACGTCCATTTTTCAAATATATTTAATGTACGGCAGCGACTATTACTTGGAAGTTTTAGAACCGCAGAACTCCCGGGACGGACAGAAGGGCTCTCTTTCAGTTGTTTGTCGGAGAGTGTTGATATTTTCTTGAAAAGTGTAGAAAGACAGGGGGAAAGCGGACACGATGTCCGCGTCAGCCGATTCGCGCCATGGACGGCGCGTGTAGGCGGCCCCGTCCGGTTTAGAACCGCTAAATCACTTTTCTTAGAAAATTCACACTCGTAGACTTTACAACTGAAAGAGAGCCCTTCTGTTCGTTCCGGGAGTTCGTCCGGTTAGCCAATGATCATTGACTAACTTTCAATTTATTTCGTAATGGATCTCTTCACAACACCGATTCCCAGCGGATAAGGTCCTGTGTGTACTCCAATGGTTGCACCGATCTGGAAAATGGGGATTTCATCGATAGCATATCCTTTTTCGCGCAGTCTGGCAAGCAGTCTGTCGCGGAATTCCACTGCTTCTTCATAATCATAGCCGTATCCTATGCAGATACTGTAATTATCAATATCTGTCTTCTCTTCTGCCAGATATGCCAACAGCAGATCAATCGTTTTATCCACGGTCTTCCGGCGGCTCCTGCCGATACCGGAAGGGAAAATCTCTCCCTCTTTTAAGGTGATGATGGGCTTGATTCCCAACAGGCTGCCTGCTACGCTTGCCACCTTGCCGATACGTCCACCATGCTTTAAATATTCCATATTTCCCACGGTAAAAAAGATCCTGCCGGAGCTCTTGATCTCATTCAGGCGGTCAATGCTCTCCCGGTAACTTTTCCCTGCATCTCTGAGCCGTACTGCCTCCAATACATAGATGCCCTGAAGAACGGTATTCACGGTGGAATCGCAGACATAAATCTGTGCCCCGGGATATTCCTCTTCCAGAATTGCTTTGGCATTCAGTGCAGACTGCATGGAACCGCTGAATTTGGTTGTGATACAGATGCAGATGACCGGAGTCCCTACTTTGACAAAAGGAAGAAACGCATCTACATAATCCTGCACAGAAGGCATAGACGACTTCGGATACACATCCGGATGATCCACCATCTCCTGATAGAATTCACGGACACCAATCTCTACCATTTCTTTCTGATACTTTCCCTCTTCAAGAGATACATAAAAAGGAACTACTGTAATATTCTTTTCTTTGGTCAGTTCCATGGGAAGATCACAGGAACCATCCGATATAATATGAAATGCTTCACTCATTCTTGCATACACCTTTCTACTGCTTTGCAGAGTTTAGCTTACCACGTTGTAGAGCAAAAAGCAATGCGTTTTTGACATTATGTTTCATTTCATGGTATTTTATATCTTTTTATGTAGTTTTGATAACCACATATATACAATTGGGAATGTGCGATATTTGTCGACGAAAGGTTGTAAACTAATTATTTGTACAAGTTGACAATTTGCTTTTTCCTTTATATACTTAACTTATTAACCACCCATTGTTGCGGTTAACATTTTGTCGCTGTCGGAGTGTCCCCTTCATTCCGGATAGGCGGCAAGACAAAACCAGCCGAAACAGATTCTTCTGTCCGGCTGGTTTCTTGTTTATCCATGCTGATATCGTTTATATGGAATAATCCAGATTCTCCAGTCTTTTGTTCCGCCGCTCCACCAGATCAGCAATGGTAACCCCGTCCACTACTTTATTCACAGCATCATACAGTTCCTGCCATACCTCCAGCGTCTCACAGGTATCACAGCGTTCACAGATGTCCGCACCATCTTCCAGACAGGCCACCGGTGCCAGTGATCCTTCCGTCAGCCGCAGTATCATTCCTACAGTGTAATCCGACGGATCCTTGGCAATACGATAACCGCCCTGTGCACCACGGACGCTCTTTACATATCCTGCCTTATTCAGCACAGCAATGATCTGCTCCAGATACTTTTCGGAAATCCCCTGTCTGGCAGCGATTTCTTTTACCTTAATACACTCTCCGTTGTTGTTCAATGCCAGATCCAGCATGACACGTACTGCATATCTTCCCTTGGTTGAAATTTTCATTCTATCCTCATTTCCGAGCATTGTCCTGCTCTGTTTCACTTTTCATATCAGCCTGCTTACAACAAAGTGGTTCTGAACTGCTCCGATTTTTCTACGTTTTCCACAGATTCTACCGCGTTTTCTTTTCCGATAGTTCATATAGGATTTGTGGAAACAGCAGAAAAATCAAGAGAGCACCCACTTGAATGCTGTTCGGAGAAATCTCCTCCCATTCCACGGAATGCTCTCCAGATTTTCATATTACCTATGTTGTATTCCGTTTCACTTTACTTGTAAGGAATAACGCCGCCGTTGTAATTATCGTTGATGAACTGCTTGATGTCATCGGACTTCAGAACATCTACCAGTGCCTTAATCTTAGGCAGATTCTCGTTGCCTTCCTTAACAGCGATTACATTTACATAAGTAGCTGCTGCCTCGGAATCAGCACTCTCATACAGCAGAGCATCGTCTGCAACGGTCAGGCCTGCTTCCATAGCGTAGTTGCC
>CAKRRU010000126.1 GCA_934394515.1 uncultured Acetatifactor sp. | reverse complement strand
TCGTAATGGGATAAGCAATCCGTCACGCAGTGCCGGCTCGAAATGCTGCGCATTCCTCGCTGTCGGGCTATCGCCCTATCGTCCAAGCACCTCACACAATATAGCCTGCAAGCAGTCATATTGTGTGATGCACTTGTCCGCACTGCTCAATGCTAATTCACATTATACCATTGAGTTGCGTTTTTTGGTACAGTTTTGTATAATTGGATTATTAGAGTCCTAAAAGTGGCCGGTGGTTCTGTAGGCAGCAGAGGAGGCATATTTATGGCGGATTCACAGGAAAATAAGCAGACGGAACAGAAAGACACTTCCGGAAACAATTTTATGATAGAAAAGATCAAGGATCGACCGGTAAATAAGAAGAAGTTATTGCGCAGGACGCTGATCACGGCTTGTATGGCAGTGATCTTCGGACTGGTGGCATGCTTTACGTTTCTGGTGCTGGAGCCGGTGATCAGCAACTGGCTGTATCCGGAAGAGGATCCGCAGGTGGTGGTATTCCCCGAGGATCAGGATGAGATGTCTCCGGAGCAGATGCTTGCGGAGAATATGCAGCAGGAAAATCAGAACAGCCAGCTGCCTTCCGAAAATGATGCAGTGATAGAGCCGGAGCAGCTTCGTGAGCTTTTATCCGGAATCATATTGGATCTGGATAATTATAAGCAGATTTACAACGCACTTTCTCAATATGTGGCAGAGATGAACCGCTCCATGGTCACTGTGACAGGTGTGTCATCTGACGTGGACTGGTTCAATAACGTAAACGAGAATAAGAATCAGTCTTCCGGTCTGATTATCGCACAAAACGGAAAGCAGTTACTGATCCTGACGGATTATTCTCCGGTAAAACAGGCAGATGACATTATCGTCATGTTTAACGAGGGTACGCAGGTGCACGCTGCTTTGAAGGAAAAAGATGAGACTACCGGTCTGGCGGTGATTGCTGTGGAGCTGGATACGTTGCAGGAGAATTTCCTGAAAAATGATATCACGATTGCAACGTTAGGTTCTTCGAATATCAAAGATATCGCCGGACTGCCGGTCGTGGCACTTGGACGCCCGATGGGGACAAACGGTTCGATAGGTTACGGTATCATTACATCTTCCGCCGGTGAATTTGCAGCATCAGATACTACTTACCGGATTCTGCAGACAAATATCGTGGGAAGCCAGAATGCAGGTGGTGTATTGTTCAATCTCCAGGGACAGGTCATCGGTATCATTACGAACGGTAAATCTGCCACAGATATGAAAAATATGGTGTGTGCCTACGGTATCACAGAATTGAAACGCCATATCGAAAAGATGTCAAACGGTGAAAAATTTGCATATCTGGGACTGAAGGGCGTGGACGTCACGGAGGAAGCCAACAGTGAACTGGGGGTTCCTTACGGTGCGTATGTCACGGAAGTGGAAATGGATTCTCCCGCGATGCTGGCAGGGATCCAGCAGGGAGACGTGGTGACGAAATTCGGAGAGCGTACGATCGTAAGCTTTGATGAATACACGAATTCTCTATTGAGCATGAAGCCGGATGACAGCGTGGAACTGACGATTATGCGGCAGTCACAGCAGGATTATAAAGAAATGAAATTCAATATCACTTTGACGGTGTTGAAATAGATTGACAGAAAGGTTTGGATAACAACATGAAATTTATCAAGGAATTAAAAGAAGGCGACAGAGTATTTGACATCTATCTGTGCAAACATAAACAGGAGGCCGTGACCAAAAACGGAAAGCCCTACGAAAGCGTGATCCTGCAGGACAAGACGGGAACTATCGATGCCAAAGTATGGGAGCCGAATAACCCGGGCATCGGTGATTACGATGATCTGGATTACATAGAGGTATACGGCGATGTGACGAATTTCCAGGGACAGCTGCAGATCAGCGTAAAACGTATCCGTGTCTGCAGGGAAGGGGAATATAACCCTTCAGATTATCTGCCGGTAAGTTCTAAGGATATTAATGTGATGTATAATGAGATGAAAACACTGATCGGCAGTATTCAGAATACTTATCTGCATCAGTTATTACAGAATCTCTTTGTGGAGGATGCTGATTTTGCGAAGAAGTTCTGTAACTCTTCCGCGGCAAAGACGGTACACCACGGTTTCGTGGGCGGACTTTTAGAGCATACCTTAGGCGTTACAAAATTATGTGATTATTATTGCACCGCATATCCTATTTTGCAGAGAGACCTCCTTCTGACTGCGGCTATGTGTCACGATATCGGAAAAGTAAAGGAGATTTCCGCGTTTCCGGTGAATGATTATACGGATGACGGACAGTTGTTGGGTCATATTGTTATGGGCGCACAGATGGTCGGTGAGCGAGCGGCTAAAATCAGTGGATTCCCTCATAGTCTGCTGGCAGAATTACAGCATTGCATTCTGGCACATCACGGTAAGCTGGAATACGGCTCTCCCAAGGTGCCCGCACTGATCGAGGCGGTGGCGTTGAATTATGCGGATGATACCGATGCCAAGATGGAGACCTTTAAGGAAATCCTGGAAAATAACAGTGAAAACAGCGGATGGCTGGGTTACAACAAATTGTTCGAATCCAATCTGCGTGCTACCAAGATGGAGTAAGAACTGATGAAATTTTCGCAGAAATGATTTAGAAATTTGGCAAAGCACATTTGTGAGAAAGATGGAACGATATCGTTAGAAAGAAGTTAACGGGATTGATGGAAAGAGAGGAAATATATGGAAATCAGTGCATGTGTAAAATACGTAGGTGTAAACGATCATCAGGTGGATCTGTTTGAGGGACAATACAAAGTGCCGAATGGAATGGCCTATAATTCTTATGTGATCCTGGATGAAAAAATTGCAGTTATGGACACGGTGGATGGATTTTTTACTGAGGAATGGCTGAACAACGTGGAGCAGGTACTTTCCGGAAAAATGCCGGATTATCTTGTTATACAGCATATGGAGCCTGATCATTCCGCCAGTATTCCGGCTTTCCTGAAAAAATATCCGAATACCACAGTCGTGTCTACAGCCAAGGGATTTCAGTTCATGGAACAGTTTTTCCCGGAGTTTTTTGCCGGACAGGGATTGCCTGCGGAGCAGCGGATAGTTGCGGCAAATGACGGTGTTCTGGAGCTGGGACAGCACAGCCTGCATTTCGTCTATGCGCCCATGGTGCACTGGCCGGAAGTTATGATGACTTATGAGGCCACGGAGAAAATACTGTTTGCAGCAGACGGATTCGGTAAATTCGGAGCTCTGGATGTGGAAGAAGAGTGGACGGACGAAGCCCGTCGCTATTATATCGGTATCGTCGGCAAATATGGTCCGCAGGTACAGGCTGTATTAAAAAAGGCAGCAGGACTGGACATTCAGAAAATCTGCTCTCTGCACGGTCCTGTACTCACAGAGAATTTGGGATTTTATCTGGACAAATATAATAAGTGGTCTTCCTATCAGCCGGAGGAATCCGGTGTGGTGATTGCCTATGCATCTGTCTACGGAAATACCAGAAATGCGGCAGAATATCTCGCGGATGTATTGCAGGAAAAAGGACAAAAGACCGTCCTATACGATCTGGCGAGATGTGACAAGGCAAAAGCGATTGCCGATGCCTTCCGTTACGACAGACTGGTGCTGGCAGGCATTACCTATAACGGTGATCTGTTCCCTTGTATGCGCAGCTTTATCGAAGGACTGACCGAGCGTAATTATCAGAACCGTAAGGTCGCGATCGTTGAGAACGGTACCTGGGCGCCTATGGCCGGGAAACTGATCCTCGGAATGTTTGAAAAGAGCAAGAATCTTACCTTTGCGGAGACGACAGTAAGCATCAAGTCTGCAATGAATGCGCAGAACAGAGAAGAGATTAAGAAGCTGGCAGAGGAGCTGTAGAACGGTTATTGCGTAAGCTTTTTCGCTTAACAGTATGGAGCAAAAATATGTTACCGCAGAAACAAATCAAGTGGTGATGTAATCTCAGAATTACATCGTGATTACTTTGAAAAATGTCTGCACATTGGAGTTTATATGGAATATAAGAAAAACGATCATGTAACGGTGACCATAGAGGATATGGGAAGTGACGGAGAGGGAATCGGCAAGGTAGACGGTTTTACCCTCTTTATCAAAGATGCCGTCATCGGCGACCGGGTGGAAGCCAAGATCATAAAAAGCAAAAAGCACTATGCGTATGCCAGATTAGAGAAGGTGTTACAGCCTTCTCCTTTTCGTGTAGAATCGAAATGCGCATACCACAGACAGTGTGGCGGCTGCCAGCTGCAGGCACTCTCCTATTCCGAACAGCTGCATTTCAAGCAGCAGAAGATCCGCAATAATCTGATTCGGATCGGTGGATTCGATGCGGAATATATTGATGAGCGAATGGAACCCATCGTAGGCATGGAGGAACCCTTCCACTATCGTAATAAAGCACAGTACCCCATAGGAACTGACAGAGATGGTAATGTCATCACCGGTTTCTATGCCGGACGCACCCATACGATCATTCCCAATACGGACTGCGCCCTTGGGGCGGCGGAGAATCAGCAGATCCTGGAGACGATTCTTTTGTATATGAAGAAAAATAAAGTTACCGCCTATGATGAAGTTACCGGCAAGGGTCTGGTACGTCATGTGCTGATCCGAAAAGGTTTCACCAGTGGACAGTTGATGGTATGCCTGGTCATTAATAAGAAAATGACAAAAATGTCATACCCTTCAACCGGAATACAGAAGAACAATAATGAATTTCTGCCGAATCAGGGAGAATTACTTGCGGCACTGGCAGAAATCAAAGGCATGACGAGTGTATCAGTCAGCATTAATACCGAAAAAACCAATGTGATCATGGGGACCGAGATTCATAATCTCTGGGGTGAAAATACCATAGAGGATACGATTCATGTAAGAAATATGCAGGAAGAGAATTATCCCTATACCGGAGATGCACTGACCTTCAAAATCTCGCCCCTCTCCTTCTATCAGGTGAATCCCGTACAGACCGAGAAGCTTTACAGCCTGGCACTGGAATATGCCGGACTCACCGGAAAAGAAACCGTGTGGGATCTCTACTGCGGTATCGGAACGATCTCACTTTTCCTGGCAGGCAAGGCAAAAAAGGTGTGCGGCGTGGAGATTATCCCCCAGGCTATCGACGATGCCAGAGAAAATGCCAAGAGAAACCATATAGAAAATGCGGAATTTTTCGTCGGCAAAGCAGAAGAAGTATTACCGGAATTCTACGACAAGGCAACGAAGGAGTCTGCTTCCGATGAGATGCTGCATCCGGATGTCATCGTCGTCGATCCACCCAGGAAAGGCTGCGACGATGCCTGCCTGAACACCATGCTCCGCATGCAGCCGGAACGCATCGTATACGTCAGCTGCGACTCCGCTACCCTTGCGCGAGATTTGAAGACTCTCTGTGATGGTGGGTATGAAATTCAGAAGATCCGGGGGGTGGATCAGTTTGGGATGACCGTACATTGTGAGACGGTTGTCTTACTTTCCAAGGGAATGGTCGACAGTAGGAAAGTGAAGGTTGACTTCTCGTTGGAGGATATGGACTTATCAGAGTTCAAGGGAAAAGCAACTTACGAGCAGATAAAGGCTTATGTACTCGAACAGACTGGACTTAAGGTTTCTTCGCTGTATATTGCACAGATTAAGAAGAAATGCGGACTGGACGTGGGAGAGAATTTTAATCTGCCTAAGTCAGAGAATGCGAGACAGTCACAATGTACACCGGAGAAGGAAGAAGCGATTATGCAGGCGTTTAAGCATTTTGGAATTGTATAGATTGTGGATAAGTTGTATCGTGAGTCTATTTTACTGCTAAGCAGCGAAAAAAAGGACATTCCTGAACCGTAATTATTACGGGTCAAGGGATGTCTTTTTTGGTAGTCTTGGAGTGTCCAAAGGACAAGGTAATGATACTGAGAAATTAAGATTGATATCAATAATATCTATCTTATCCAATCCCAAGATGAATTGTCTTTTTCTGCTGACTTGAAATTTTAAATTCCAGTGCACAGGCAAATTCCACCGTGTCTTTAAAAATTGCTTGAAATCGAATAATTTTAGAGAAAAAATATTGGATTCCTGTTATAATCATAGTGATTCATGGCGAAAATCTCTGTTTTTCTGTATGGCAAACAAGCCACTGGAAGGT
>CAKRRU010000125.1 GCA_934394515.1 uncultured Acetatifactor sp. | reverse complement strand
TTTCCTGTGATTCCGGGTTGTATTTTGAAGATGTCCCGGAGGCGGTCCAGCCCGGGGTACATGTGCGTACGGTGAACGGTGTGTATCTGACGGATGAGCAGATGCTGGAGCATTATATCGGACTGGTCAAACGCTATGGAAGGCTTACGGCAAAATACCGCAATGCCATCTGCTATGTGCAGGATGAGGAACATGTATATGAGGCAATGGAGCCTGACATGGAAAGTGAAAAATTCTGGCTGACGGATGTACCCCACAGCAGCATCCGCAGAGAGGGATTCCCATTGGACAGTATTTCTCTGGATCCCGGAACCGGGAAATATTTCTATGATCTGCCGGAGACGGCGGTGGATCAGGTGGCGGTAGAGGAAGGTTTTCTTACTTTTTTCCGAAATGTCATAACGCGCAACAAATAAGAAGTACTTAAATTTTGGAAATTATTATGAGATGTATGTACATTTACAAAGAGTAGCAATGTACTCAGAATGGAGAGAACAAATATGGAAACAGCAATGCAATGGGGAACCGTAAGCGGTGCAAGTATGGCAGGAATGGTGGTATCGCTGTTATTATCTGTGGTTTTGCCTATATTTTTATGTGTATTTATCCACAAAAAGACAAAGGCGTGGGTGCCGGCATTTTTTATTGGCTGCGGTATTTTTGTGGGATTTGCAATGATACTGGAGCAGATTTTACATATGGTTGTCCTGACAGCCGCGGGAAGTGTATTGCAGGATAATATCTGGCTGTACGGAATCTATGGCGGACTGGCAGCGGCTCTGTTCGAGGAGACCGGCCGTTGGATCGCCATGAAGTTCTGCCTGAAAAAGCATCTGACTCGCGAAAATGCACTGATGTACGGTGCCGGGCATGGCGGAATCGAGGCGTTTCTGATCCTGGGACTGTCTTCCATGAGTAATCTCCTCACAGCAGCCATGATCAACGGTGGCCTTATGGAGAAGACGATGACGGCACTGGAGCCTGCACAGCAGGAACTGACCTATCAGCAGCTCTCTGTCCTCTGGACGACACCTGCCTATCAGTTCTACCTTGCACCGGTGGAGAGAATGATTGCGATCGCACTGCAGATCGGCTTGTCTGTTCTTGTGTACAGTGCAGTGAAAACGGGGAAAAAGCTGCATCTTGCGGCAGCCTTCGGAATTCACTTTGCGGTGGATTTCCTGACGGTGGTGTGTGCCTCCGCGATTCCTACATGGGCATTGGAACTGGGACTGTTAGTCATCGTGGCAGGTATCTGTGCGGCTATTTATAAATTGCTGTATAAAATGAGCAAGTAAAATCCGGGCTTAGGCGTAGGAAGCAATGTATTAGAAAAGTTCATTGAAAATGAAGACTGCAATGAGGTATACACCGTGGTTTGGCTAAAGTTGATCGGTATGAGCCGGAGTGCGCGCAGAAATGAGGATGAAAATGAAAATTGACAGAGAAAAAGCCTTGGCGGCTTTTAAAGAATATACAGATCGTTACGACAGCGGCCGGGACATGATCCGCCTGAAAATAGAACATACCTACCGGGTCTGCGGACTGTGTCAGCAGATCGCAAAGTCCCTGCATCTGTCGGAAGAAGAGGTGGATATCGCATGGCTGAGCGGTCTGCTTCATGATGTGGGACGGTTTGAACAGCAGAGAGTCTATGGGACATTTGCGGATGCGGTTTCTATTGACCATGCAAAATACGGAGCAAGGATTCTCTTCGGCGAGACATGGGAGCGGCAAGCCGGTCTGAAGGCAGGAAGCGAAGAGAGTCTGCCTGCGGGAATCCAGGCAGATGCCGGGATTACGATCCGGGATTTTGTAGAAGATGGTACAGAGGATCAGTTGCTGTGGACTGCAGTATTTTATCACAGCGCCTACCGGATCCCGGAAGGACTGGATGAGCGGACGGCAATGTTTTGCAACATTTTGCGTGATGCGGATAAAATAGACATCCTGAAAGTGAACGTGGAATTCCCGTTGGAAGAAATCTACAATGTCAGCACGGAAGTCCTGTATCGGGAAGAAGTAACGCCCGAAGTCATGGAAAGCTTTGATGAAGAGCATGCGGTACTGCGTTCCCTGAAAAAGACGGCAGTGGATAACGTGGTGGGACATATTTCTCTGGTGTATGAACTGGTCTATCCGGAGAGTTGTCGAATCGTGCAACGGCAGGGTTATCTGGATAAACTGATGAATTTCGAATCTGAAAATCCTAAGACAAGAAAACAATTTGAACATATCAGAGAGCATATGCGGAAATACCTTGCGGGAAAATAATAGAATGATTTTTTTGCATAGAGCGTAAATTCCTGCACAGACTAAAACAGATACAAAAAGTGTTTGCAAAAATGCAGGAAGGAGATCATTATGGATGGATTAAACGGCGGATCCGGTGGTACGGAAGCATTTCCCCTGAGTGAACTGCCGACAGGATTCGGACTGGTACTTGCCATGAATGAAGCGGCTATGCAGGGCTATGCAAGACTTACGGAGACGGAGAAGGAACATCTGATCCTCCGGTGCCGCGATGCCGGATCCAAAGAAGAGATGGAACGGATCGTGGCATCACTGGTACCGGGAGAATCAGCAGAGAGCGTTATTGCCAGCCTCCGTCAAGAGTAATAATCTGCCCGGTGAGGTAGGCCGGAGCCTGCACCAGCTGGAGGACAAGCTCTGCCACTTCCACCGGATGACCGAAACGGTCTGCCGGGATTTCTTCTCTGAGGGCTTCCCGTTCTTCCGGAGAAAAACAGTGATTCATGGATGTGTCGATCACTCCGCAGGAGATAGCGTTGACCTGAATATTGCTGGGGGCCAGTTCCTTGGCCAAAGCTTTTGTAAAGCTGTTCACGCCGCCCTTGGAAGCGGAATAAGCGACTTCCATGGAAGCCCCCACATTTCCCCAGACGGAGGAAATATTGATAATGCGTCCGCTGTGCTTTTGCAGCATCAGGGGAACGGCCAGACGACAGGTATAGAAGCAGGAACTTAAATTGGTGTTCATAACACGCTGCCATTCCTCGATACTCATATCCGTGAGCAGGCCGATGTAAGAGATTCCGGCATTATTGACCAGTACATCCAGATGATCCAGAGAAGTAAACAGCTTTTCAATGGCGGCGGGATCTGCGGCATCGGCGGCAAGTGCGGTGCAGGAGATTCCGTATTTTTGTTGTAAAAGACCGGCCCACGCTTCAAGTTCAGGGAGAGAACGGCTGCAGGTGAGAATCAAGTCGTAGCCTGCTTCGGCCAGTGCTTCGGCGATAGCTTTTCCGATGCCGCGGGATGCACCTGTGACCAGAGCCAGGGGAGTGTCAAAAGATGTATTCATATCAGTATCCTTTCTATTCGTATATTCTTATGCGGTTTAGCACAATGAGTGTAACACAGATAGCCTTGCTTTTCCATAGGGGAACTGTTACACTGAAAAAGGTTACAGGCTATGTTTACTGAAAGAATAACGTGAGAACAGGAGAGAAGCTTATGTACGATTTGATCATCATCGGTTCCGGCCCCGCGGGACTGTCGGCGGCAGTCTATGGGAAAAGAGCGGGACTGAACTTACTTATTATAGAAGAAAAGCCTATGAGCGGCGGACAGATCCTTAATACTTATGAAGTGGATAACTATCTGGGACTTCCCGGAATCAGTGGATTCGATATGGGAATGACCTTCAGACAGCATGCGGAGAAACTGGGAGCGGAATTCCTGGAAGCTACGGTGCACAGTGTGGAAGAGCGGGGCGATTACAAATGCGTTTATGCGGGAGACCGGGAACTGGAGACGAGGACAGTGGTCTTCGCAACCGGTGCGGAACATGCGAAGCTTGGTGTACCCGGAGAGGAAGAATTAAACGGCATGGGGGTATCTTACTGCGCCACCTGCGACGGTGCTTTTTTCCGGGGCAGAACGGTGGCTGTGGTCGGCGGCGGAGACGTGGCACTGGAAGATGCCATCTATCTGGCGAGAACCTGTGAAAAGGTGTATCTGATTCATAGAAGAGACAGCCTGCGGGGGGCCATGGTATTGCAGGAGGAGTTAAAGAGCCTTCCCAACGTGGAGATCCTGTACGACTATGTGGTTACGGAGATCTGCGGCGAGGATATGGTGGAAAAGCTACGCATTAAAAATGTGAAGACTGAAGAGGAGAAGGATCTGGAGGCAGCCGGCATCTTTATTGCGGTGGGCATTCATCCAAACACGGAACTGCTGCGGGAACTGGTGACTGTCGGTGAGGACGGTTATATTCCGGCAGATGAGACCGGAGAGACGGACAGACCCGGTATTTATGTGGCGGGAGATATCCGCAGGAAACCGCTGCGCCAGGTAGTGACGGCGGTGGCAGACGGTGCCAATGCGGCAGTGAGTGCGGGCAATTATTGCAATCGTTTTCGTAAATAGTCATAAATCAGTAATACAAACCTTAATAATTTTTAAAGAAAAGCGAAGAAATTTGAAAGAAAAGAGTCACCGTTGCGGTGGCTCTTTTTATGCAAAATGGCTGTAAACCCGCATAAAATGGGGATTTTTTCCAACTTTGACAATTAATTCACTATGTTGACAAATGGTGGATGACGTGATATATTTTTTAACAGATGTAACAAATTCGTAACAAATGATTTGAAAATGTAAAGAAGTAAGACGAAAAAATAAGACAGCTCCAAGAGTTTCAGGAGGATAGAATGGTTCGTAAATCTGTAAAAATCACCGTATGCACCATGGCAGCGGTTATGGCTTTTTCCGGAATGAATATTACAGCAGATGCAGCAGCTTCTTCATCTGTACTTCCCAGCGGCGGTATCGAACTGACCCTGGCGAAGGGCAATAATCTGGAGAGCCTGTCCACAGGTACTAACAACACCAAACAGATCGAAAGCATTATTGAGACTGTGATCCGTGATGACCAGATGGATACCGTCCCGGAGGCATCCGAGGAAGAGTCTTTCAAGAATCTGGTAATTGCTCAGGTCAATGATTATGTAAATGTAAGAAGCCTGCCCAGCGAGGAAGGAGAGATCGTCGGCAAATTGTACGATGATTCCGTAGGACTTTTTATCTCCGAAGACAACGGCTGGTATCAGATCTCTTCCGGTTCCGTGACCGGTTATGTAAAAGCCGAGTACTGTGTGACCGGCGATGATGCAGTAGAGCTTGCCAAGAAGGTTGGTACCCGACTGGCAACCGTCAATACCACTACATTGAAAGTACGTACAGAGCCTTCTCTGGAAGCGGCTGTATTGGGCCTGGTTCCCCTGGAGGATGATCTGGTAGTATCTGATGAGACTGACGGATGGGTACAGGTAGATACCGAGGAAGGTCTCGGATGGGTCTCCACAGACTTCGTTTCCCTGCATACAGAATTCGTAGAAGCTGAGTCCAGGGAAGAAGAAGAGAAACGTCTTGCAAAAGAAAAAGAAGAGAGAGAAAGAGCCCGTGCCGCCGCAGCAGCAAAGGCTACCACAAGCAGTAAGAGCTCTTCAGACAGTGCACCGGCGGTTACTTATGCAGCCAGCGGAGACAGCGAGATGGGTACTGCAGTTGCCAACTATGCATTACAGTTTGTCGGTAATCCTTATGTATACGGCGGCTCCAGCCTGACCAACGGTACAGACTGTTCCGGATTTGTAATGAGTGTCTATGCGAACTTTGGTGTCAGCCTGCCTCATTCCTCTTCCGCAGACCGCAGCCAGGGTGCGGCGGTAGACGGACTGGCAAACGCACAGCCGGGTGATCTGATCTGCTATTCCGGTCATGTAGCACTGTATATCGGTAACGGACAGATCGTTCATGCATCTACCGCCAAGACCGGTATCATCGTTTCTAACGCCGATTATAAGAAAGTACTGGCAGTCAGAAGAATCTTCTAATAATATAACGGAATGTACAGGGCACTGTGTGGAAACATACAGTGCCTTTTTGTATCAGGGGAAGGGGTGCCATATTCGGAACAACTAAGTGTCGATAAGGCAAAAAACTATAAGTTGTACAATGAATTGTGCAATTTGTCAAAATATTGTTATGCGATGAAAAAGGGATTGACAAAACCGAACTATACAAAGTATACAAAAAAAGTGACACAAACGTAAAAACGATACAAAAATAATTAAAATGCAGAATAAGTTATCCACAGGAAAAATGCCCTAAAATAGGATAAAAGTCACTTATACACCAAGTTATACACATTATCCACAGAAAAAACCATGCTTTGAAGAGTAGGAATTTACGAAAAAACAGGAACAAATGTTTTGTGAAGATGTAATAAAAATATAAAAATGGCAAGTTTTGTCGATTTTTAAGTTGACAGACAGAATGTCAAAAACAAGTAAAAAACTTCTTAAATTGTTGCAAAAAGCTGTGCTATTGTGCTATAATGACTATACAATAAATACAAGGGATAGCACATGAGACCTTGTAAATAAATACTTGGAAGGGATGATCAGCATGAAGTTTATTATTGTTGGCAGAAACATCGAAGTTACACCAGG
>CAKRRU010000124.1 GCA_934394515.1 uncultured Acetatifactor sp. | reverse complement strand
TCCGCACTGCACCAGACAGACGGCAGATTAAAATCACTGCATACCTGCATGCCGGGCGGCTGCTTCTGATCGAAGTTGAGAATGCCTATGACGGCGAAATCAGGGAGAAGAACGGTGTATTTCAATCCTCCAAACGAAAGGGAAACGGCGTCGGCATCCAGTCAATCCAACATATTGCAGAAAAAAGCGGTGGTGCAAGTACGTTTGCCTGTCAGAATGGTGTTTTCTCCGCTAAAGTTATGCTCTGCGGATAAATGCACGCAGGATAAGCCCTTTGTGCTGATGAGTGTGGCAGAGGGAGAAGGTACCCTGAACGGCACCAGACTGAAAAAGGGAGACCATCTGATTCTGCCCGATGGATACGGTAAGGTGGAATTACAGGGGAAGATGCAGATCATTGCATCTACCATCTAGAAATTTCTTCAATAAAAAGAGGGATTGATTTCTCAACCCCTCATAGTGTATAATCTACTTAGAAAGGTGGTCGGAGGTGAAAATTCCGATTCGCCCTCAGTTCAGCTTAAAAAGAAATAGCATTCACTTTGGTCGGGGGATGCTATTTCTTTTTGTTATTATCGTCACCATGTCTGTCGATGTATGATAGAGCTGCAAAGACAACTAACAACAGAGTAAGTACTTCCATTGTATTCATGGGCATCCCCTCCTTTGTATTACTAGAGGGCATCTAACAATCGGAAAATCGCATCCGCTTTCGTTTCGATTACACAATAACATTATAACACAAATCGAACAAATGTTCAACTCGAGATATGGTGTCTTTCGGTGCAGTCTATCGATTCACTATGAAGTGATTGATACCGCCTTGTCTATGGTATATACTATGGATATACCGTATGCAAGGAGACATTTTTTATGATAATCTATGATTCATCATAGATTATCATAAAAAATATTGATCAAAAAATAGAGACAATAAAAGAGTGAGTTATATCATGGATACAATCAGAGGTAAATTTTTCAAACAACATTTATTATCAGATCAATTCCTCGATCTGATTGAGAAAAACAAGCGCCCCATGGATGAACTGATGTCGTATTATCAGTGCGCCATCATGGAGGTGGAGACGAAATTCAAGGTATTGAATCAGGAGTATTCCCTGGAATACGATCGGAATCCCATCGAAGGGATCAAGACCAGAGTCAAATCGTATGACAGTATTCTGCGTAAGATCCGTCGGAAAAATATTCCCATGACGCTGGAAGGCATCGAAGAGAATATCCGGGATATCGCCGGAGTCCGGGTCATATGTTCCTTCCCGGATGATATTTACGAACTGGCGGAGAGTTTCTTACGGCAGGATGACATTACTCTGATCGAGCGCAAGGATTATATAAAGAATCCCAAGGAGAGCGGCTACCGCAGCCTGCACCTGATCGTACAGGTGCCGATCTTTTTGCAGAATACGAAGAAGCTGGTCTATGTGGAAGTCCAGTTCCGTACCATCGCCATGGATTTCTGGGCCAGTCTGGAACACAAGCTGCAATACAAGAAAAATATTCCGGAGAGTCAGGCAAAGTTCCTGAAGGACGAGCTGTATGACTGTGCGCAGCAGAGTGCGGCACTGGATAAGCGGATGCAGAATATCCGGAATATCATTGCAAAAAGCGAAAGTGAAGAAGAAAAAGTGGATTTTTTGCCTCCGTTTTTGCGCGATGAGAAAAATTGAGAATGGCTTGGAGAAACAGACAACATTTATCGTTTGAGCCGGATACAATAAAAGAGTAAGCCAAAGAAACATAAAGAATAAAAATAAAAGATAAGAAAAGAGTACACGAATGAAGATCAGGGAAATTTTAACACAGGATACAGCAACCATTTCTTTCGAGGTATTTCCTCCGAAGAAGAGCACGGATTTTGAAAATGTGGAGACTGCGGCACTGGGGATTGCAGCTCTGCAGCCGGCTTATATGAGCGTGACCTACGGAGCCGGCGGCAGTACGAAGGGACATACCATTGCACTGGCAAGCGAGATCCAGAGAAAGCATAATGTTCCGACAGTAGCACATCTGACCTGTGTCTGTGCGGAAAAAGACAGTATCCGTGCAGCACTGGACGAAATGAAGACGGCAGGTATTGAGAATATCCTGGCACTTCGGGGCGATATCCCGAAGGATTTTGACGGGGAGATATTTACCGATTTTACCCACGCTTCGGATCTGGTGCGTTTCATTAAGGAAAACGGAGATTTCTGTGTGGGCGGCGCCTGCTATCCTGAGGTACATCCCGATTCTGCGAATAAGAATGCAGATATTCAGGGGTTAAAGGCAAAGGTGGATGCCGGATGTGAATATCTGACGACCCAGATGTTTTTTGATAACAATATCTTTTTCAATTTCATGTACCGTGTCAGAGAGGCAGAGATCATGGTGCCAATCATCCCGGGCATCATGCCCATTACCCGTGGGGTGCAGGTCAAAAATGCGGTAAAGCTGTCAGGCTGCAACGTTCCCGAACGTTTTAAAAATATCGTAGACCGCTTCGGTGACAATCCGGAAGCCATGAAACAGGCTGGCATTGCCTATGCCACTGACCAGATCATAGACCTGCTGGCGAACGGCGTAAAACACATCCATGTCTATTCCATGAACAAGCCGGATGTGGCAGCCGGGATTCAGAAGAGCCTCTCTGAAATTCTGAAAGCGTAAAATTCTGAAAGCATAAAATTTCAAGAATAGATTGACAGGGATAAGAGATGTACTATCATTAAAAGAATAGTGCATCTTTTTTATACAATTTTATGAAGATGAAAAGCAAAAGAGCTAAATTATGAGAATTGAAGAAAAATCAAGTATGATAAATGAAATGCAGAGAAGGAAAATATCCGGGCCGGACAGAATTTTGTCTTATTTTAAGATGCAGTGGCCGATCCTTCTGGCAGTGACTGTTTCCGGTCTGATCTATAACATAGGTCTTCTGGCCGGTCCCTGGTATGAAGGACAGATGACCGGCTGTCTGGTAAATATTCTGGGAGGAAATGCCGGATACAGCGATATGCTGACCCTGGTGATCAGCTATGTCACGGTGATCGCAGTGGTGCAGATCTCCCGTTATATCAAGCGTTTTTATGTAAGACGTTTTGCCAATAATGTCAACCGGGACATGAAAGAGATCCTGTACGGCAGTCTGGTACACAGGAGCCGTGCGCAGCTGGAAGAGGAAGGTGCCGGCAATGTCATGACCAAGGCAATCCTGGACGTGGATGACTGTGTGGAAGGCATGCGGAAATTCACCACAGAGATCTTCGATACCGGTGTGGCGCTGGCGGCGTATGCCGGAATGCTGCTTTATTACGACTGGCGTCTGGCAATCTCAGGTATGCTCTTTTTGCCGGTATCCTATGTGCTGGCAGATAAAATGAAGGGAAATGTCCAGCGCACGGGAGCCGCATATAAAGAACAGTCCGGGGCTTTAAGTGCAGCGACCCTGGACAGAGCTGCCAATGCCATTACCTATCGTGTCTATGGCAGAGAAAAAGAAAGGGAGCAGGCGTACGAAGGGAATCTGACCGCCTATGAGAAATCCGCCGTGCGGGCAAATATCTGGAGTACCGCATTTCCACCGCTGTACCGGATCATCTCCATGACAGGTGTGCTGTTTATCCTGTATTTCGGCAGCAAAAATGTACTGGGGAACGGTTGGAAAGCGTGGGATGTGGCAGCGTTTACCACGTTTTTATCCTGTTTTATCAAACTTTCCGTGAAGTCCTCCCACGCAGCGAAATTATTCAATGCGGTACATAAAGCACAGGTCTCCTGGAAGCGGATCAAGCCGCTCATGAAGGAGGAACCTTGCGAGGATGACAACAGGCTGCAGAAGCCGGGAACACTGGAAGTATCCCATGTAAGCTTTGCTTATCCGGGCTGCGGGAAGATTTACGAAGATTTAAGCTTCCTGGCGGCACCGGGACAGATCCTCGGTGTCACCGGCGCGGTAGCCTGCGGAAAATCCACGTTGGGCAAGACTTTCCTGTGCGAATATCCTTATGAGGGGCGGATTCGTTTTCACGGAAAAGAATTATCCGAGATGACCAAGGCGGAACGTACAGGAATGGTAGGCTATCTGGGACATGATCCGGAGCTGTTCAATGACACAGTCCGCAACAATGTGCTCATGGGAGACGATCAGGATGTGGAGCAATACCTGAGGGCTGTCTGTTTCGACAAAGAAGTAAAGGAGATGGAAGACGGCGCAGAGACCATCGTCGGGAACGGCGGCGTCAGACTTTCCGGCGGACAGGCGCAGAGACTGGCATTGGCGAGGACACTGTGCCACAAGCGGCCGGTATTGATCCTGGATGATCCTTTTTCCGCACTGGATCGTAAGACAGAGGAAGAAGTGTTTGCCAACCTTAAGAAACTGGCTTCAGACAGTATTGTGATCCTTTTGTCCCACAGACTGTATCTGTTCCCGCAGATGAATCAGGTACTGTGGATGGAGGATGGAAAAGTGGCTGTGGGAACCCATGAACAGATCCTTGCAAAGTATCCGGAATATGCGAGACTGTATGAAGCTCAGGCAGGAAGCGATGGCAGTCCGAAGAAAACGTTACAGCAGGAATGGCAAATGCAAAACAAGACATTGGGAGACAGAACATCGGAAGAAGGCAATAAGGTGAGTGCAAACCAGAAAAATACAGAGGGAAGGAGGGATTAGCATTGCGTCAAGAAAAATTACAAAATGAAAAAAGAAATGTGTTCGGAGTGATCATGCGGACGGTGCAGAGACAGAAATTATTATCTCTGGAAATTGTGCTGGCAGTCGTGGGCGCAATTGTGACTGCTCTTTTACCGCCCTGGATTCTGGGAAGTATCGTGGACAGCATTACCGGGGGCAACAATGTCCCGGTGACTTTGATTGTATTGTATTTTGCCTTCACAGTGCTGACCGGACTGACGGAAAGTCTGAGAGAGAGTCTGCTCACAGTCTTCGGACAGAAGATCACGCATGCACTCCGCGGCAGTCTCATGGAAAAATATACGAGACTGACAGCACAGGAACTGACAAGACAGGAGCCCGGTACTGTGGTCTCCCGGTTTGTCGGAGATGTGGACACCGTGGAGAATCTGTTTACTTCCGGAATCATCAGTATGTTCGCAGATGCGTGCAAGATCGTGAGTATTCTGGTGGTGATCCGGATGAAAAACGCAGGGCTGGCACTGGTTCTGCTGGTACTGTTACCGTTTTTATACTGGTTTACCCGGACGGTGCAGAAGAACATGCTGAAAGCACAGATCGAGAACAGACAGGCTGTAGGAAGGGCTTACGGACATGTGCCGGAGACCTTGCACAATATCCGCACGATTCATACCTTGGGAAAAGAACGTTACATGGAGCAGCGTTACGATGAATACATTGCGGAGAGTTACCGGGCGGTGGATCGTACCAATTTTTATGATGCCATTTACTCTCCGGTGATCCTGATCCTGAATGCGGTTGTGGTGGCTGTGGTGATGTTATTCTCAGCCTCCGGCAATGCCAAAGTGCTGACCTTGTTCGGCATGTCAGCCGGTACAGCGGTAGCGGTAATCAATTATATTTCACAGATATTTACTCCTGTAGAGAGTCTGGGAATGGAGATTCAGACCATACAGTCCGCGATTGCGGGGGTACATAGGATCAATGAATTCTATGAGCTGGAAGAGCTGCCGGAGCATGTCCAAAACCAAAAAGAGACCTGCGAAAATGCAGAAGCTGCAGAAAAAGCTGCTGCTACAAATGCAGCCTCAGATTCTGCATTTGTAGAACTACAGCATGTGGATTTCGGCTATGATGACAGAGGGATCCTGCATGATTTAAGCTTCGCAGTCCGAACCGGGGAACAGGTTACCCTGTCCGGACGGACAGGCGCAGGCAAGAGCACTATATTCAAGCTGCTGCTGGGATTGTATGAACCGCAAAACGGAAAAGTGCTGATCCAAGGCCTGGAGACTGCGAAGATTCCGGATGCCGAGAAGCGCAGCCTCTACGGTTATGTGGAGCAGACCTTCCACAGAGTCCCCGGTACCGTAAGAGACCAGATCACGTTGTATGATGAGCGTTTTACGCAGGAAGAGGTCAGAGAAGCTGCGAAGATTGCAGGACTGGACACCACAATAGAGCAGTTGGAAAAAGGCTATGATACGCCATGCACCCCGGAGATCTTTTCCCGGGGACAGTGGCAGCTCTTATCCATTGCCAGAGCAGCTGTGGCGAAGCCGAAGCTCCTGTTGTTGGATGAGATTACGGCAAACCTCGATGCACAGACCGAGGAAGAAGTGCTGCAGGCACTGAAACGTGCTTCCGAAGGACGTACCGTCATCTCGATTTCGCATAGAGTGAATGCGGAGACGGGACGGGTGATTCCGATAGGATGATGCATAAAAATACCCTCACGCTTGTGTGAACACAGCGTGGGGGTATTTTAGATTACGGCATCATTACATTGAGATCCACCCGAAAGCATTTGCCACAGAACTCAGCAGAATAATTGCAGCAAACACCGGGCA
>CAKRRU010000123.1 GCA_934394515.1 uncultured Acetatifactor sp. | reverse complement strand
GAGTTCCGCAGTGCTGTTATGAATATTTTAAAAGAGACCGGTGCGAGGCCGGAGGAGCTTTGCCTCGAATTGACAGAACGATGCAGAGATCTGGATATTCATTTCCTGCGCGGAGAGGTAGAATTTTTCCATTCCCAGGGGATTAAGATTGCACTGGATGACTTCGGCACAGGCAACAGTTCCTTAAGTCTGGCACTGGAGCTGCCCTTTGATGAACTGAAGGTAGATATGAGCTTCATCCGTGATATTAAACAAAAACCGCAGAATCAGGCCATGGTGCAGTCTATCGTGGATTATGCCAGGAGGACAAACACCGAGACCTGTATCGAAGGCATTGAGAACAAGGAAGTCAGCGACTATATCGAGCAGTTTGGGTCTACCTGGCAGCAGGGATACTACTATTCTAGGCCGGTACCCATTAATCAGTTCGAGGAAGTGCTGCGCAAGAAAGCAACAGAAAAAGAATAAATAGCTATTCTCGAATACATTGGGTGCTACACCGTATTTTTTCTTGAATGCGACCGGCAATTGCCGTACCAAATTCATGGAAGGTGGAGCCGAATGGTCTCAGGTAATCGTAGATTCCCTGAATAATAAATAAAAAGGCGGCAGCATGGAGATTATGATATGATATCTGGAATGAGAGAACTGACGGAACAGAATATGCAGGAATTTGTAAAAGAAGTGGAAAAAAGAAAAATTCCTTTACACAGTGTGCTGATTGCACAACATGGGAACCTGCTGTTTGAAAAATATTATGCACCCTATTGCCGTAATAAGCTGCAGAGAATGTTTTCTACGACTAAAAGCTTTACTTCACTGGCAATCGGATTGCTGGAGCAGGAAGGAAAAATTTCCCTGCAGGATCCTATCTGTGATTATTTCCCGGAATATCTGCCCGGGAGAGTGCATCCCTGGCTGGCAGAGATGACGATAGAAAATATGTTGAAAATGCAGACCTGCTACAACATGACAACTTATAACAAGACCAGCACAACTGAGAACTGGGTGAGGAGCTTTTTCCAGACAGAACCCACCCACAGACCCGGAACTCTCTTTATGTACGATACCTCGTCCTCCCATGTGCTCTGTGCGCTGGTAGAAAAACTGACCGGTGAAAAGATGCTGGATTATCTGAAAGAAAAGCTGCTGCGCCAGATCGGCTTCAGTGAGGAGTCTTATATCATAGAGGATCCTTTTGGAACCTCTATGGGAGGGAGTGGCCTGATGGCTACTCCCGAGGACCTGCTGCGTACCGGCTGTATGCTGTTAAAGCAGGAAAAGGGTTCCTATGCAGCGAGAGCGACAGAGCCGAGAACGGCAACACAGCTTGATGGCGATGATCGCTGGTATGGATATCAGTTCTGGGTTCCGATGGAGGAAACTTTTGCAATGCTGGGGATGGGCGGACAGATAATGCTGGCAGTTCCGGAAATGGATCTCGTTGTTGTAACAACAGCAGATACACAGGGTATGGGCGGAGCTGAGCAGATGATACTTGCTGCAGTGAGAGACGTTCTGCTGAAGGATGGTTCCCCGGAAAATGATGTGGAGAAAACAACGTTGCCTATGCTGCGTACTGTGTTTGAAGGAAAACCCTGTGCAGATTTTGGAAAAAAATATCCGCTGCTCCGAAACAAGTATGGATTTACATGGTGTGGCGTGACTTTTTCCGAGGAGGAGCAAAAAGGAGTGCTCTCGTATGAAATAGAGGGAAGAGAATGTCAGCTTCCTTTTGGAATCGGACATCTGGAAGAGGGAGAGTTCCCCATATACAAGGAGAAATGTGCTTCTTCCGGCGCCTGGATGGATCAACATACGCTGTTTATCCTTTGCTGGCTGATCGGAGAAAGTGTTGCGTCCATCCGCTTCCGTCTCTATTTTTCGGAAGATGGACTGACCATACATATGAATAAAACAGAAGAGACAAAGTACAGCCAATATATGGGATTTTTGAATAGCTGAGATAGAGCGGCCGGAACGGAGGATAAACGTTGAATGTGAAAGAAAAAGGAAAAGCGACACCGGTATTGGTCAACGATGTTCTGATGAAATTACACTTGATCACGGATAATATCTATTTCCTCGGAGACCGGAAATGGTGGAGATTTTCGTATTACATAATCAATGTCTGGGAGCTACCGAAAATACAGTAAAAAATGCAGCAGTTATCGTAGCAATCCTGCCGTTTATGATCATTTATCCATTCTGCCGGAAATATTTTGTACAGGATGTAAATATCGGAGCAGCAAAGAAATAATAAAGAAAACAAAATCTCAAGAAAATCTTAAGAATTTTTGATGGACAAACATAGGACTTTAGGGATACAATGTATATTAAAGTGCCGGTGATTTAACCGGATAGAACAAACAAATGAAAGGAAATATTCATGAAGAAGAAAGTACTTGCAGCAATTTTGATTGCAGTAGGCGTTCTGACCGGATGCGGAAATGTAGAGCCTATCGCTTCTCCGATCCAGACTGTTGAGGCAGAGCCTATTGCTACTGATACTCAGGAGGCTGTAGCACAGCCCGAAGCAACAGAAGCACCTGTAGAAGAGGTAGGGCCGGAGAATTGTTACCGTAGCGAACTTACCAATGAGTGGATCGATGAAAGCCTGAAGGATCAGCGTCCTATCGCTGTCATGGTCGATAATGAGAGAACCGCACTTCCTCACTTTGGCGTAGCGGATGCAGATGTTGTATATGAGATTATGAACAGTACCCTGAATGACAGAATCACCCGTTTCATGGTATTGGTAAAGGATTGGACAAGCATTACCCAGCTGGGTAGTATTCGTAGTGCACGTCCTACCAACTTTATGCTGGCAGCAGAGTGGAACGCAGTTCTCTGTCATGATGGCGGTCCTTACTTCATCAACGACTGGGCTGCAAAGGATTATTCCGCAAACTTCAGCGGCGGTTTTGCACGTTTCAGCAACGGTAAGGCAGCTGAGTTTACCGAGTATATTACCTATGATAAGTACACCAACAGCTCTAAGGGTAAGACCTACGACGGATTACAGCAGCGTTTTGCAAACTCCAACTATACTACTACCTACAACGAGTATTATCAGGGAGAGCACTTCAAGTTTGCAAAAGGTGAGGTTACTTTCGATGACAGAAGCGACGCTATTGCAGCAAACACCATCGAACTTCCTTTTAAGCATAATGGTTCTACTTTAAAGTACAACGAAGATACCAAAACTTATGATTATTATGAGTACGGTTCTGCACACAAGGATGCTAATACCAATGTACAGCTGACCTTCCAGAATGTTATCATTCAGGATACTACCTTTGCAGAACTGGGTGAAGGTTATCTGATCTACAATGCAATCGATTCCGGACGTGACGGATATTATATCACTGAGGGTAAGGCGATTGAGATTACCTGGTCCAAGCCTTCCGAGAACGGAATCACTCATTACTATGACAAGTCCACCGGTGAGGAGATCGAGATCAATACCGGTAAGACCTATATCACGCTGATCCCTTCCGACAGCTGGAGTAATGTTGTAATTAAATAATTTTATCATGTGATAAGATCCCTTCCGCAGGCGTATGCCGTGGGAGGGATTTTTTGATGATTATAACAAAAAATATGCGTTTTTAAGGCGAAAAGCCCAAAAATACCATGGAGAACGCTGAAATCTTGCTGTATAATGCATCATAGAAACAAAAACATTGGTAAATATTTGGGAGTGACAGCAATGAAAGCAGCGAAGAAGTTCAATCCGGATCTGATCCTGCATGGAAATCTGATCAGAGCTATTTTATCACTGGCGATTCCGGTGGTGATCAACAGCTTTTTGCAGACTATGTATAATCTGACAGATACCTATTGGCTGGGAAAGATCGGTACGGAACAGCTGGCGGCCATCAATCTGGTGACGCCGATGCAGAATATTATTACCAACTTTGGCAGCGGTATCACGGTAGCCGGTGCGGTTCTGATCGCGCAGTATATCGGTGCCGGGGAAAAAGAGGATGCCAGGTCCATGGCAAATCAGATCTTTGCCTGTGCCATGGGATTTGCCGTGGTCTGCGCTACGCTGTGCTTTCTGGGGACTCCTGCTATCGTGAACTGGCTGGGAGCCGACGGTGGGACCGCATATTATGCAAGAGTCTATCTTCGTGTGGTCATCTGGGATATGCCCTTTTTATATATGGTCAACATTTTTTCTGCCGTGCATCAGGCACAGGGAGATACGGTACGGCCGATGTTCCTCAATCTGGGCGGTATTACGTTGAATTTGTTCCTGGATCCCTTCTTCATGATCGTTCTGAATCTGGGAACGGCCGGTGCCGCACTGGCGACTTTGCTGGCAAAAGCAATTCCGGCAATGGTGGCATTCGGACTGCTGTGCAGACAGGAAAACGATATCTGCCTGAACCGGAAGTATATGCGATTACAAAAAGAAAAACTGGGAATGATCCTAAAGATCGGCCTGCCTACGGCCATTGGCGGAAGTACAATGCAGCTCGGCTTTTTGCTGATGAGTAAAAACGTATTTGTCTATGGAACGGAAGCCATGGCGGCATACGGTATCGGTAATAAGGTCAACGGGCTGATTACACTGCCGTCCAATGCCATCGGCTCGGCAACGGCGACCATCGTGGGACAGAATATGGGAGCGAGACAGCCGGACCGTGCAGAAAAAGGATACCGCTTTTCCATGTGGATATCGGTTGTATTTTTATTCATAGGTGGTATGATCTTATCAAGAGATGTGATCTCCACGGCGATCGTCAGGATCTTCTCCAAGGATACGGAAGTCGTGGGCATGGCGGCAGACTTCCTGAGCGTTATGGCATTCTGGTGCTTTACCAACGGGGTATACAATACGACCTCCGGATTGTTCCAGGGAACGGGGCATACGGAAGTGACCATGGCCATCGACGTGACCAGACTGTGGGTATTCCGCTTCCTGACACTGTGGTTCTGCGAGAGCGTTCTGCACATGGGTGTGCGCAGTGTCTGGTATTCCGTGGTGATCAGTAACGGTATTTCTTCCCTGATCCTGTATGTTCTGTACCACTTAGGCATCTGGAAAAAGACCCGGATCAAAGTGGGGAAGGAGCCGGAAAAGGACGGGAACAGTGATTCCGCGGACAATGCAGGGACAGAAGCTGTTTGGGAGAAGCATGAAGTGTAAGCTTAACAGAAAAATTAAGAAAAGTATCGTGTGTTATATCAGCATTGCAGGAGTGCTTCTGCTGCTTCAGGTGACTGCCTGGAACAGCAGGAGCTTCAGTGATGCTTATATTGCTTATATATTCCCGGTTTGGGTCAACACTTACGGAAGACTTACCGGGATTTTTCCGTTTTCCGTAGGGGAATGGATGATTGCGGCAGGGATTGCGGTGGTGCTCGGTGCGGCTTTACTGGGGTGCAGTATGTTGCTGCCCAGGTGCAGACATTCGGAAAAATACCGCAGGGGAGTGCGCCGGTATTTTTGCTTTTTTGCCTGGACAGTGCTTTTCGTGTTTGCCATTATGACTTTGAACTGTACCATGATTTATCACGGATCCACTTTTTCGGAAAAATACATTACGAGTGCGGCAGGCGGAAAGACATCAGGGGAAAGCATCGAAAATAATGGAAACAGCGAGATAAGTGAAAACAGTGTAAGCGGCGGACAAGTGACATCAAATCAGACGCGCACGGAGCAACTGCTGCAGATCTATAATGATATCGTCGCACACTGCAATGAACTGAGCACTGTCGTGGAGCGGGACAGTACCGGTGCGGCAGTGTACATAGGCGGTATGGACAGCACCGGGAAAACTGTGGATATGGAGGATAAAGCCATTGATGTGATACAGAATCTGGGGAAAACCTACGATCAGCTGGACGGATATTATCCCAGACCGAAGCCTATGTTTTTCTCGGATTTTATGTGCCAGATGTATATGTGCGGCTATTATTTCCCGTTTTCCATGGAAGCAAATTATAATGATGTGATGTATCTCATGAAGAAACCGGCGACCATGTGTCATGAGCTGGCGCATATCCGCGGATATATCTATGAGGATGAGGCGAATTTTATTGCATTTCTGGCGTGCATCTCATCGGACGATGTGGCATTTCAGTATTCGGGATATTTAAGTGTATTGAATTATGTGGCGAATGACTTGTATAGGACGAGACTGGCAGATCCCGAGAGCTATGCGGCAGCCAGAGAGGCAGTGCGGCCCCTGCAGGTGATGCAGCGTGTGCAGGAGGATAATATCTTTGTCGCGCAGGAGGAATGGGACCGGATCAACGGGAAAGCGATCGTGGATACGGAGACGGTGGACAGCGTATCCGATACACTGACAGACGCTTCCCTGAAGATGAACGGTGTGTCGGACGGTATGGTCAGCTATAACAGAGTGGTCGAGTTACTATTACAGTGGTATGCGGCAAACGGAGCTTTTTAGAGAATGTGCAGAGTAATAGTTGCGGCTAATATATCAATTGTTGCAAAAATTAAAATTTTTTCGATTTACTACTTGACATTTGTATGGAGATTGTGTAAACTACGATTGTTGTGACGCAGAGCAGTCATAAATACAGATTGCAAGTAGGATTAAGTCGCTGGCCCAGATAGCTCAGTTGGTAGAGCAGAGGACTGAAAATCCTCGTGTCACTGGTTCGATTCCGGTTCTGGGCATTT
>CAKRRU010000122.1 GCA_934394515.1 uncultured Acetatifactor sp. | reverse complement strand
GAATGGGCGGTGAATACTATCATTTATGTCCGGACTGCGAGATGAAGATGCGCAGTGACATCGCAATGAAGGCACAACAGACAGCGCAGAAGAAAGAAAACATCGTAGGCGGTATTGTAGGCGCTCTGATAGGATCCCTGTTGGGAATGCTCAGTGTTCTGATTTTAAGCCAGTTGGGATATGTAGCAGCATTATCCGGTGTGATCATGGCGGTGTGTGTTTTGAAGGGATATGAGATGCTGGGCGGAAAACTGACCAAAAAGGCAGTGGTCATCAGCGTTGTGATCATGATCCTTATGACCTATTTTGCAGACCGTGTGGACTGGGCAATTATTTTGTTCAATCAGGGCGGCGGTGCGGAAGCAGGTTATAGTCTGTTCGAGTGTTATCGTCTGATCCCTGCGCTGCTTTCCGAAGAAGTGATTGATATGGGAAGTTACATAGGCAATCTGATTTTACAGTATCTGTTTGTGGCACTTGGAGCAGTCCCTACCGTTATCGGAAAAATGAAAGAGAAAAAAGAAGAAGGCATCATTACAAGACTAAATTAACCTCAAAAATGAAATTAATCTCTTTGTTTCATGAAAAATATGTGGTAAAATGGTACTAGAAAAACCGGAGAAAACAGTTTGGCTGCCGGAAAACAGAAGTGTATGGATTGGGGAGAACAGAATATGAGAAAGTGGAAAGTATTATTGCTGTCATTGGCTATTCTCATAAGCTTGGGAGTTGTGGGAACCGCTTCCTTACAGGCAGAAGCTGCCGGACCAAATCAAGGGAAAAGGGTTCTTTTTATCAGCTCTTATTCTTACGGCTGGGATACGGTGCAGACCCAGATTGAAGGGATCAAATCCGGAGTGGACGCGGATACGGCGATCGACTATGAATTCATGGATACAAAGCGTTTCCGGTCAGAAGAGTCGATTCAGATGTTCCATGACATGCTGCAATACCATCTGGAGAATACGGATCCTTATGATGTCGTGATCGTCGGAGACGATGCGGCACTGCAATTTGCCATGGAGTATAAAACGGAATTATTCGACGGGATCCCTATTGTGTTTGAAGGGGTCAATGATGAGGCTTATGCCCTGCAGGCAGCCGAAGATCCCCTTGTGACAGGAATATTGGAAAAACTTTCCGTAGAGAAAAATATTGATCTGGCGTTAAAGATTAACCCGACGGCAGAAAAAGTGGTGGCAATCCTGGATGATTCTGTGACGGCGGAAGCGGAGAGAAAGAATTTCTACAGTGCTGCCAAGAATTATCCCAATCTGGAATTTTCCGAGATCAATGCTTCACAGCTTTCGACAGCCAGACTGCAGCAGGCTATCGGTAAAGTAGATGATAAGACCATTTTGATCTACATCGTGATGTCGACGGACGGCAGCGGCAAGCAATATACCAGTTCACAGGCCGTGCGTATGACCGTAAATTATGCACAAGTGCCGGTATACCGTATGGTAGAAGCCGGGATCGGCGACGGATTGTTGGGCGGTAATGTGGTCTCTATGTATAAATCGGGAGAGATTGCCGCGCAGATCGCCATGGATATTATGAACGGAACGGACAGCAGTGAAATCAATGTTGTCAGGGAAAGCCCCAATATCTACTGCATTGATGAAAACGTGATGAAAGAATTCCGTTTGAGTGCATCACAGTTTCCGGAAGATACAGTGTTTGTAAATCATGAGGAAGGCTTTTTTACAAGAAACCGTGAGGCAATTATACCATGCATGATATTGGTCGGTGCATTGATTGTTATTGTCATATGGGTGTGTTTTGATAACTATCGCAGAAGAAAGCTGATGGAGGAGTTAGAGACCGCCAGATCCATTATGGAATCGGCATCCCAGCATGATTTCCTTACAGGACTTCCGAACCGCAGCAAATTCATGAAGGATCTGGGACGGCTGATTGATGCCAAAGTGCCTTGTACTGTCATGATGCTGGATATTGATAATTTCAAGAAGATCAACGATACCTACGGACATACTGCCGGAGACGAAGCACTGCAGCAGGTGGCAAACCGTCTGAAGGATATGCAGTCACAGATACTGACATCTTACCGGTTCGCCGGAGATGAATTTATCCTGATCCTGCGCAGCAGCCAGAATATGCTGGTAGAGAAGACAGCGTACCAGTGCAGACAGGTATTTACGAAAGATGTGGTACTCTGCGGTACGAAACGTAAGATCGGCGGAAGTATCGGTATCGCAAGCTATCCGAAGGATACGGACAATCTGGAACAACTGATCGTCTGTGCGGATGACGCCATGTATCAGGTGAAGAAGAACGGCAAGAATGATTTCGCATATTACAAGAAGCCGGAAGAAGAGAAAACGGAATAAAGAGAAATAGAAAAAATAAAACGGGAGGCAGGAACTACTGATATCATAACAGTAGTTTCTGCCTGCTTGCAGACTAAAGGAATCGAGGAGCAGGAAGGGAGATAAGTACAGATTATGGCAGAATGGCAGGGACTTGGCAGATATCCTGAGGACGCGTTGAGCGGTGACTGCCCCGCAGAAGGAGAACTTTTGGCATATGTGGACGGCAGTTACCAGGATGCCCTGAAAAAATACGGCTTCGGATGTGTGTTTATCCTGTCGGACGGCCGGATCTATACCGAATACGGCAACGGTAACAACCCGGATTCCCTGAAACAGCGGAATGTCTCCGGAGAGATGCTGGGAGCCATGTACGCGGTGCGCTTCGCCCTGAACAGCGGGTTTGGTTCCATTGAGATCCGATATGATTACGAAGGCATTGAAAAATGGGTCACGGGAGCCTGGAAGAGCAAAAATGAACTGACACAGAAATATGCGCAGACCATGCGCACCTGGGGGCAGAAGATCCGGATCCGTTTTACCAAAGTACCGGCCCATTCCAAGGTCAAATATAACGAACTGGCAGATCAGACTGCCAAACTTGGGGTAGAAAACGGCAACGGAATTCCAAAAGTAAAAAGCCTCAGTGATTTTGAGGCAGCGGAAGCAGATTGACAATATCTGTATGAGTTTTGGAAGGAGAAGCGTGTGGTACGATTAAATAAATATCTGGCTCAGTGCGGTGTGTGCTCAAGACGGGATGCCGACAAGCTGATCGAACAGGGAAAAGTATTGGTGAACGGTCAGGTCGCCGGAATGGGACAGCAGATCGAGGAAACCGACACGGTGCAGGTAGATAAAAAATTTTTACAGGGAAAACAAGCCTGCAAGGTGCTGGCGTTCTATAAGCCGGTAGGTGTTACCTGCACGGAGAGAGATCCTCATGCAGATAAAAAAATCATGGATATGATCCGGTATCCGGAGCGGCTGACGTATGCCGGACGGCTGGATAAGGATTCCGAAGGACTGATCCTTCTGACCAATGACGGCGATCTCATCAATGCCATGATGCGGGGGGCTAACCGCCATGAAAAAGAATATATTGTCAGGACGGATAAAGAAATAACGCCTGATTTTTTAGAAAAAATGCAAAAAGGTATTTATCTGAAAGATCTGGATATAACTACCAGAAAATGTGAGGCAGAGCAGATCGGCAAGTTTACGTTCCGTATCGTTTTGACTCAGGGAGTCAATAGACAGATACGACGTATGTGCGAAGCATGCGGCATGAAGGTGAAATCGCTGAAAAGAATCCGGGTCATGAATATTCTGCTGGGAGATCTGAAGCCGGGAAAGTGGCGTGAAGTAACCGGCGAAGAGCTGGAGCAGCTTCAAAAAGATACCGGAATGTTAAAACGCGATTGAATATCGGAGGATAAAAGACATGCAGTCATCTAAAATAGACCGGATCAAAGAACTGGTAGAACAACTGAATGCAGCATCGGAGAGCTATTATGCCAAAGACCGGGAAATCATGAGCAATTACGAATATGACAAGCTCTATGACGAACTGGTGGAGCTGGAAAAAGAGACGGGTGTTACGTTGGCGAACAGTCCCACGGTAAATGTGGGCTACGAAGCCGTGGATGAGCTCCCTAAAGAGCGTCATGAGAGTCCGATGCTGTCTCTGGGAAAGACGAAAAGCCGTGAAGAATTGCGTGACTGGCTGCAAGGCAATCCTGCAATTCTCAGCTGGAAACTGGATGGATTGACGATCGTACTGACCTATCGTGAAGGAAAACTTGCAAAAGCGGTAACCAGGGGAAATGGCGAGATCGGAGAGGTAATTACCAATAACGCCCGTACTTTTAAGAACCTTCCTCTGAATATTTCCTATACCGGAGAGCTGATCCTGCGAGGGGAAGCGGTGATCACCTACAGTGATTTCGAGAAGATCAACGGGGAGATCGCAGATGCAGAGGCTAAGTATAAGAATCCCAGGAATCTGTGCAGCGGTTCCGTCCGTCAGCTGAACAACGAGATCACGGCAAGACGTAATGTCAGATTCTATGCTTTTACACTGGTGAAGGCAGACGATGTGGATTTTCATGATTCCAAGGAGGCACAGTTTGCCTTTTTGCAGGAACAGGGATTTGCCGTTGTGGAGCATGTGGCGGTGACGGAAGAAAACATTTTGTCTGCCATCGAGGATTTTGAGCATAGAATCGAACATTATGATATCCCTTCCGACGGACTGGTACTTACTTATGAAAGCATCAGCTACGGACAGTCGCTGGGCAGGACGGCGAAATTCCCCAGAGATTCCATTGCGTTTAAATGGGCGGACGAACTGCGGGAAACCACGCTGAAAGAGATTGAATGGAGTGCCAGCCGTACCGGACTGATCAATCCGGTAGCTATCTTCGAACCGGTAGAACTGGAAGGTACTACGGTCAGCAGGGCATCTGTGCATAATATCAGTATCATGCGTTCCCTGCGGCTGGGGATCGGAGATCGGATTACGGTCTACAAGGCGAATATGATCATCCCGCAGATCGCCGAGAACCTGACCGGCAGCGATAACGTGGAGATCCCGAAGGTATGCCCCGTCTGTGGAAAACCGACTGAGATCCGTCAGATCAATGAAGTACAGACACTATACTGTGTCAACGAAAAATGTCCGGCGAAAGAGATCAAATCCTACACCTTATTTGTCAGCAGAGATGCCCTGAATATCGACGGTCTCTCCGAGGCGACGCTGGAGAAGCTGATCGACCAGGGATTTATCCATGAATATGCGGATCTGTTCCGCCTGGATCGTTACAAGGATGTCATTACCGGAATGGAAGGCTTCGGAGAAAAGTCTTATCAGAACATGATGGACAGCATTGAAAACGCAAGACATACCACACTGCCCAGACTGATCTACGGACTGGGCATCGCAGGTATCGGTGTGGCAAATGCCAAGATGCTCTGCCGGTATTTTGATTATGATCTGGAGCGGATGCAGAAGGCGGATGTGGAGACATTGAGCGCCATATCCGGCGTGGGAGAAGTACTGGCTACGGCGTTTGCAGACTATATGAGGGATGCTGAGAATCTGGAGCAGATAGAACATCTGAAAGAATTCCTGACGATCGAGATTCCGCAGATCGATGAAAACGCCCAGACACTTGCCGGACTGTCCTTTGTCGTGACCGGCAGCCTGAACCATTTCGCCAGCCGCAATGAACTGAAAGAAATCATTGAAGAGAAAGGCGGTAAGGTGACCGGAAGCGTGACCGGCAAGACCACCTGTCTGATCAATAACGATATTACATCTATCTCTTCCAAGAACAAGAAGGCGAAAGAACTGCAGGTGCCGATTCTGACAGAAGAGCAGTTCCTGGAACAGTACAATGTTCCGTATAATGAATAACTTAAGAACCGGAGGAAATAACAATGCCTATTAAGACACAAAATGATCTGCCTGCGAAAGAGATACTGGAAAACGAGAACATATTCGTCATGGATGAGTTCCGCGCCATCCATCAGGATATGCGTCCTCTGCAGGTGCTGATCCTGAATAATATGCCGGTAAAACAGGATACGGAGCTGCAATTGTTGCGTGCACTGTCCAATACACCGCTGCAGGTGGATGTGACCTTTATGAATACGAAGACCCATGTGTCCTTAAATACCCCGGCCAGTCATCTGAACAAATTCTATACCACCTTTGATGAGATCAAAGACCGTACCTTCGACGGCATGATCGTCACCGGCGCTCCGGTGGAAGATATTACCTTTGAAGAAGTGGATTACTGGGAGGAGACCTGCCGGATCCTGGACTGGGCGGAGACCCATGTGACGTCCACGTTACATATCTGCTGGGCGGCACAGGCCGGATTCTATCATTACTACGGAATCAACAAAAGGCAGCTGCCGCAAAAGCTGTTCGGTGTCTATGAACACAGAGTTTCGAATCGCAAGGTCCCCCTGGTACGCGGCTTTGACGATATTTTCCTGGCACCCCACAGCAGACATACCGAGACTCCGGCAGAGGCAATCCATGCCTGCAGGGATCTGACCATTCTTGCGGAATCGGAGAAAGCGGGCGTATTCCTTGCCATTGCCGAGGAAGGCAAGAAAATCTTCGTGGCGGGACATCCGGAGTATGACCGCTATACATTAAATAATGAATATCATCGTGATCTGGATAAAGGATTACCTATTCAGATTCCCTATAACTATTATCCCGGAGATGATCCGGAGCAGAGACCTTTGCTACAATGGAGATCCCACTGCAACAATCTGTACAGCAACTGGCTGAATTACTATGTATATCAGACAACACCGTATGACCTGGCGGAAATCCGGTAAAATCTGAAGATACAAAGGGAAAACAGGAGGTTCATTATGGCGAAGAAAGTATTGATGGTAATTGACACACAGAATGATTTTATCACGGGATCTTTGGGGAACGGAGAATGTCAGGCAGCTGTGCCGAAGATCATAGATTTGATCAAAAACGGCAATTATGACG
>CAKRRU010000121.1 GCA_934394515.1 uncultured Acetatifactor sp. | reverse complement strand
TTACCGATCTCCTTGGAGATTTCTGTAATGTGCTCCATTTCCGTGAGCAGATCGTTCATTTTTTCTTTTTCTTCGTTTGCTTTGTTTGCAGAGGCTTTTACACGTGCAGATGCGCTCTGTGTTTCCTTCGCCGTATCTGCCGCCAGATCCACGACCGTATCAATCGTAGCATTCAATTCCTCGATGACGCCTGCCTGCTCTGTGGCACCATCTGCCAGGGATTTGGATGCATTTTCCACCTCTGATGCATTCGATGATACCTGTTCTGCCAGATTGCTGATCTCGGTCAGGGTACTGTTAAACCGCTTCAGGATATACAGCAGTGATGTCTTCAATTCCGAGAAATCGCCCAGGAAATCCGTAATGTCATCACCATTTCTGGTCAAGTCACCCTGTGCGATTGCCTTTACCTCCACAGAGATCTCGCTGACATAATCTGCCAGAATACCCATGGCTTCTTTCAGATTCCTGATGGTACCACCCAGCTCATCCTCAGACTCATAGGTAAGCATTTCTACGTTGGACAGTTCGCCCTTGCGCAGGCTGGCAACTGCTGCCTCTATCTGTTCTACCGGCTCTGTAATGGAATTGGTAATGATCCTTCCGATCAGTGTTGTCACTACAGCAATCGCAAGACCCGCTGCCACGATCACGACAAATATGATTATGGTGCATACATTGGCCATGGTCTTTGCCCGGTCTAATTCTACCTGGAACTTGTCACGTAATGTAGTTAATTTCTCAGCAAATGCCGTATATTCTTCATACACCTCTCCGGTCATCAGTTTCGATGCTTCCTGCTGTTTACCCTCACGGCTCAACTTCAGGATTTCATCTGAAGCAGCCCTGTATTCTTCCCATGCAGCGTTTGCTACTTCGTAATCGTCCTGTCCTTTTTGAGCATCACTGTCTGCAGTGATGATCGCATCCAGATTCGCACCGGTATCTTGGATCTGACTCTCCAGCTTCCGAATTTCCTCTTCACAGGCAGTCATAACCGATGCATCTGATTCTACCAGATGCTGATACTGTTTGATTCTGTATTTCGCAGTCATTGTCTCTAAATCCTGCAGATATTCCAATGACGGAGACCAGACCTCCGTGATCTTCTCTATATTTGAACGGATCACTAATGTCGAGATCAGTGCCACCAACACTAAAAATAATGTCATAACAAGCACTGTCATTCGATATACTTTTAATTTTCCTGCAACCTTTAAGTTAGCTATACGCTTTTTGATCTTTTCCATGATAGTTTTCCCTTCCTTTGTAAATTCTTGATCCTTTATAACATTTGTTTATCTGCAAATGTTTACAATATAGCATACTTTATTGGAAAAATCTATTAAAAAAATATTAAATACTAAAACTTCCCATACCTAAAATAGATTTTGTGCCTTGACAATTCAATATTTCAGCTGACAAAATAGCGATTTACGCTGCTGTCGGTTGCTCCGATTCCCGCCACAATTATTTCCTCCTTGAAAATAAATGCCAAATCCGTTTGTTGTAGCTGTCTGACGTATATACCGGCATATCGGAAAATAACATTTACCGCATATAGCAGTCAAAAAACAGAAAAAAAATCCTGTGCTGACCGCCCAGTTCTTCATGATCTGCTCAAATTTTCCCATTTATTTCCTTTCTGCACATATCCCCACAAATGCTTCCACCGCTTCTTTTACCGAATCATCCAGAGCCGCCCCGCAGGATAAATTCGGTGTGTCCTCAGACAGCCGGGAACAAAAAGATCTGGAAGGGCTTATATTTCTCACGGTAAATCATCATACTTTTCGCCTTCACATGATTTCCGGCCTTGCACTCTACAGGAATCACGTGGTTATCCCTGACGATCAGGAAATCTACTTCGGCTGTTCCATCAGATTCCCAATACATTAATTCGTAACCTTTGCTTTTTAACGCACAGGCCACATAATTTTCAGAATAAATGCCGCGAAACCGCTCTGATTCCTCACTGAGCAGTCGTTCAAGATTCATCTGTGTACGCGCTGATAAAATCCCAATATCACTATAATATAATTTGAATGCGGTCAGATCCGGAAACGCTGCCGGTGGCATAAATCCTTGCGTACATTTTACATATTTGTTCACAATCCCCGCGCGGACCAGCCAGTCGATGGAATCTCCGTATTGAGAAGCCCTTGCTCCGCAAAATATTTCAGAGAAGTCAAGGCTCTCTCGCACATTTGAATCTCATCAAATATGATAAGCGATTCCCCCGGTACAATTCTCGTATGAAAATACTTCTCCAGTAACTGTATTACTGCATCGGCATGGATGTCTGCATCGAAAAATTTTCCGATACTCTGGTCAGCTTCAAAATTGACATAGACAGTATTTTTAAATGTATTCCCGCCAAGCTGCTGCATGACATATGTTTTTCCTACCTGTCTGGCGCCGTATAATAGCAGGGGCAGGCGCTCCGTTGTCTCTTTGGTCCATGCAATTAACTGTTCTTTTATTTTTCTTCTCATACCGGATACCTCCTCTCTCATCATATTTTATTTTATGTCATTCATCAACATTAATGTGATATTTTGCATTTTTTCGTTGTAATAAATGTAAATATCAGCATTATATAGAAATGTTCCGCCCATACTTGAATTACGCTTTTTTCGACATGAACGACAGGATTCGCATATAGTATTTTTTCTAAGTTACCGTTATAATAGTTCTATACCAAAGTGAAAAAGGGGAAACAATCCCATGAAAATTGCAATATGCGATGATGATAAGAATGAGCTGTTCCGGATACTGTCTGTTCTCGCAGATTACCAGACACAGCGGAATATAGAATTTTCCTACAAGCCCTTCGACAACAGTACGGAGCTGGCGTCGAATCTGTTGCAGGAACGTTATGATATTTATCTGTTAGATGTGGTGATGCCGGGGCTGAACGGCATTGAGCTTGCCAAAGAGATCCGAAGCTGTGACAAAGCCGCGGATATTATTTTCCTGACATCCTCTCCGGAATTTGCAGTAGAAAGTTATACCGTGAAAGCCTCCAATTATCTGATAAAGCCCATATTAAAAGACCGGCTGTTCGAAGCTCTGGATGACATCATGCGTACCAGAACAGAAGACCGAGATTCCTGCCTGATATTGAAGAGCAGCGTCGGGGTGCACAAGGTTCGGATTTCTGAAATCATCTATGTAGAAGCATTGAACCGAAAAGTGATTTATTATCTGAAAAACAACAGCCAGATCACCTGTGTGGAAAAATTCGCTTCTGCCTGCGATCAGCTGCTGCAACACCCGGAATTTCTCCTTGCACACCGCTCGTTTCTGGTAAACATGAACTATATTCGCAGAATCGACGCAGCCGACCTATATCTGGCAAACGACAAATGCCTTCCGCTTGCCCAGCGCAGGATCACGGAAATCAAGAAGCTCTACCTTGCTTTTCAAATGGAGGAATCAATATGATCGACCTTGCATCGCTTTTAGGACTTATCAATTACGGCTTTGTCCTTTTCTTCGGTATTGTGATGTCTCTCTACCTTGCAGATATCCATTTTGAGGACAATAAGGTACCCTACGTTGCCACCATTTTCACTTTGGGTGCGGTACAGCTTCTGTCTTACCTTATTATGGGGGAAAATCTGCTCTATAAATGCTATCCCCTGCTCATACATCTGCCGCTGATCCTCCTGCTCCGCTTTGCCTTTCACCGGAATATCTATATTGCAACAATCTCTGTACTGTCCGCTTACCTGATGTGCACACCCAGAAAATGGTTCGGCACGCTGGCAGCCTCCTTTTTCGACGGCAGCCCGGTCGTAGCCAATCTCGTCTCTATCTGTGTGACGATTCCGCTGCTGTATCTGGTCCTCCGTTATATTGCGCCTTATATCATCCGTCTGCATTATGAGAATAAGAAGACTCTGTTGCTCTTTTTCCTGCTGCCACTTTCCTATTATATTTTGGAATACACTCTGACTGTTTACACGGATCTGTTGTATACCGGTGGTCCGGTCATTATTGATTTCATGGACAGCTTTCTTGTGCTCTTCTTTTTTATCCTGGCTATGGTGTCGCTGGATTTTTCCAATAAGAAAAACACGGCGGAACGTGAAAATCTGCTGCTTACCACCGCAGCCGCACAGGCACAGAAGGAGATTGCGCAGTTATCCGCTTCCCAGAAGCAGGCGTCCATCTATCGTCACGATCTGAGACATCACATGACCTTTGTGCAAAACTGTATTACAGAAAATGAGTTGGAACAGGCTTTGGAATATATTCACCAGATCTGTGCCGATATCGATAACAGCCGTGTGATCAGATACTGTGAAAACGACGCTCTGAACCTGATTCTCTCTTCCTATGCCGGTCAGGCGTCAGATATCGGAATCGAGTTGAAACTTTCCGTGACTGCTTCTGATTTTTCACGTTTTCAGATCACCGATCTGTGCAGCCTTTTTGCAAATGCTCTGGAAAACGCGATTCACGCCTGCGAAAAGATTCCTGCTCCCGGGAAACGTTATATTACGTTAAAAGTTTACGAAAAAAATAACCGGATCTGTATACAGATAGCAAACAGCTATCTACAGAATCCGGTATTTGAAAATGAGATTCCTGTCTCTCACGAACCTAATCACGGCATCGGCGTAAAAAGTATGATCTCTGTCGTGGAAAAATATCACGGAGTATATGGATTTTTTGCTGAGGATGGGGAATTCCGGTTCCAGGCATCGCTGTAAAAAGTCTGGTTTTACCACTGTCTAATGAGATGATCTAATATACCAGCCGCCAAAATACCGGCTTCGTTCATAGCTGACAATGTAGGCTTCCGTTCGATATAAATACCGCTATCAAGGTCTCAGACAGCATCCGGAGTCCTTACCACGCCCATAGAGACTTTTCCATAGTTTTTCTTTTCTTTCCAGACATCATATGCTTCAATAACTTTACGCTCCGGATCCGCTAAAAGTATAAATGCCAGTCCGTATTTTTCTTCAAATCTCTTATGAGAAGCCACGGAATCTTTACTGACTCCAAGAATGACCGCACCTTTTGCAGTGAATTGAGGGTATCTTTCTGAATTTGATTTTTACATTATAATACATCACCTTGCTGTGATAAAGTCTTTTTTAATGTCAAGAAACGCTTTCATGTCTTCCAGGATATGATACAGCATGGACCGGTTTTCAAATTCCTGCCTCGTGATCGGGAGCCGCTGCTGTTCATAGTAGTGATGCAGTCTCTCTAACTCTGACAACAAGGTTTCCACATTATTTTGTTCTTCAAACTCATCTGCAGTCTGACGTATAAAATCTGCCAGCGCTTTTCCCTGCTCCGGTGTAGTGCTCAGGCGGATGATGTCTGCATATATTCTTTTCAGTATCACGCACTGCCTTGCTCGCATCTGCATATATTCATAATAGTAATCATCCTCTGTGATCAGATGATTATTCATATATCGCAATGCCTCTTTTTTCAGATTCGCAAGCATTGCGTCCAGTTCATCAAAGCAGCTTCCTGTATAATCCGTCTTGTCCTCCAGTTCTATATAGATCGCCATTCTGCGTAAGATGTACACGATTTTGTTATCCACTGTTTTCTGATACTCCAACAGTTGTCTTCTGCCATCCGGCATATAGAGATTCCACAATGTGCCTATCCCCGCTCCGATCATAAGGATGAGAAATTCATTCAGGATCATGGACAGACTGCAGCTCTTAGCTGAAACATAATGCGTACAGAGCACTGCAATAGGAGCAATCGCTTCCTTCATGTCTAATGCCATACAGCTAAACAGATATGGGATCAGTACAATACCGAACGCCCACACGTGATATCCGGCAAGCGGAAAAATCGCCGCTGACAAGATCGTCATGATCACAAATATGATCATGCGCTTCGCTGTTATCCGCACAGTTTCCTTCTTCGTATCCTGGATCGTCAGGAGAGTGATAATTCCTGCGGCATACGCAAACTGAAGCTGCATGGCTGCAGCAAGCAATACGGCAGCTACGGAGCCGGTAACATATTTGATCAGTTTTATGGTTCCCTCAGTTTTTATTTTCATAGGTATGGTTTCCATTCTTACTATTTGAAATTCAGCACCCACCTGCCCTCTGACATATAGTATATCAGCTTTGCGGCTAGCTGTCTGCCTAAAATGACAATCGTACAATCAAACTCTATGGATGGAATACCTGCATAGTTCTTTCGTTCCTGGGAGTGTATCTGCAGCTGTTTGATGGTCCGGATCTCTCCAAGTGGATTACTTTTTCGATTTCTTCTGCTGTTTCGTCATCCACATAATACCGTCCACACATAATGATCTCCTAATAAGCTACGCTATGTTCTTATTTCATCTTATCATAAACACCTGATCCAAACGATTCAAGAGGGTCTTTTCAAATTATAATCTATCATATTGATATTATTTATTCCATGATTTTTATACGATTCATAGATCACATCGGTTGACAGAGGCATAATAATATAGTGCTATAATTGTACAAGAACTTATACAGCATATTGTTCAACAAGAAAGGAGCAAAACATGGTTGCCGTAAACTACTCTACGATCAGAAATAACCTTAAAGATTACTGCGACAAGGCTTCCGACCAACACGAAACTATTATCGTTACTCGAAAAAATGAAAAGAATATCGTTTTAATGAGCCTGGATGAATACAACAGACTGGAAAAAGCTGCAAGAAACAATGAATATCTTGCAATGATCTCGTTAAATCCATTGAACGGGATGAGTGGAAATGATTGCATGTCAAGCTTTCGCACACCACCATCTGGTTTGGGAATCGTGGCTCGTCTTACTGGAGACGGAGTATACTTTCCACGATAAATGCGGTCGGTTAACTCTTGTTGATGTTCCTTTAGATAT
>CAKRRU010000120.1 GCA_934394515.1 uncultured Acetatifactor sp. | reverse complement strand
ACCTCGATATAGAACTGTCCGTAGGTCTCGTCCGAGGAGACATTGATCAGGTCGCCGGTTCTGGTCTTCTCGCCGTTCTCCTGATACTGGAGGGAAAAGGTACTGTAGGGGTTTCTTAAGAGAATGCACTTCTTCCCGTCAATCTCTTTCGCCCCCATGACCGTATAGGCGTGCCCGCCGTTCAGACCGTCCTCCTTGCCTGCTGTGCCCTTCGATCCGGCATGATAGACATAACCACGCTCCTTGCCGGTGCGGATCTCTTCGAACAAAGCGTCTTCGTTCTCCGTGTCCACAGGCTCCTTGGAGATTCCAAGGAGCCGCTCCAGAAACGATCCGACCTCGCCGTACCAGAGTGACTGATAGCCCTTGACCTTATCTTTTCCCACAAATGCACACGCCTTCTCTATCATCTGCATCCAGAGCGCACCGGAAGACAATGCATCCGCACCGGCAATCCGGGGAATCTCCTTGCTGACACGCACATAGATCGGTGTAAGTTCCGTCTCTTCGATGTCATCCAGCATTTCAAAGCCATTCATCAGATTATCCCCCAACTGGTCTTCCTGTAACTCTCCCTCCGTCAATTCCTCCACAGACGTTTCTTCCTCAGGCTGTTCCTTTGCCTTCTCGACCACTCTTCTCTCATAGAGCCGGACCACCACACTGTCCCCCTCATCCACGATACAGCTTTTCAGGATCTCCGGTGAAAACTCCACCAGTCCGGCAACGGATGCCATCATGTAACAGTTGGAAACCAGACGCTGCTTCAGGTCATTGACCGTGGGCTCATGGGCAAACAACGGTGTATCCTTCTGGTCACTCCAATACGTCAGCTTGCGGATCAGGGCGTTGCGCGTAGCCCCTCTTTGGCCCGTACCGGTCTCTTCCGGCCGCTTATTCCGAAAGTCAAGGATCTCCGCCCCCTCCGGGACTACCAGTGTGCCGTTTGTCATTGTGTCAAAATAGGACTTGACCCCCAAAAGTGCCTCGCGGATCTGTTCATTATTCTCCTGTTGCAAAGCCTTCTCAACTGCTTTCCGCGCCGCCTGCAGATTCTCTCTTTCCCGGGTATAACCGACCCGGTACCTGGTTCCCTGTACATACTGCCTGATCAACGCCACCGTATCCGGCGATCCGCCCACCTCCTGCAGACTGCGGTTCAATGCCGCCAGACGGTCTCTTGACTGATAACTTAGCTTATCCGAATCCGTGGAGATAGCTTCTTCTCTTGTCCGGCGGACAGTCTCTGTCTGCTGCCCGGCCTGCGGCATTCCCAGTTCCATGCGCAGTTTCCGCAGTTCCAGCCTCCTGACATCCTCCTGTAGTTCCCGGATCGTCTGCTCCAGCTCCGCCGTGTCCCCGCCGTCTGCCAGTTCGGCCTTTTTGGCCGCCAGGAGATAATAGGCCTGATAGCGTTGCTCTCTCAGCCGCAGATCCTCCAGCCATGCGGGATCACTGTTCGGGTCTGCCTCGGCATCTTCCCGCAGCAGATGGATCTGGGCGCACACCTGCTTCATTTCCTCTGCCGTCAGCTGCTCCTCGGGTGCCGCCGGAAGCTCTGCCGTCTCCGGCTCATACTCACTGACCAGTCCGTACCAGTTATCTATCTCCTGCTGCGTCAGCTGTGATGCCTTTTGTTTATCAGCCAGGATTTCCCCGCTCAGGAAAACTCTGTTCTGTTCACAGTACACCGAAAGTCTGTGTGTAAATGCCTCCACAATCGGTGCAAGTGCCTCCAGCCGCTGCATGCCCGCCGCATCCTCGCTTTCCTCATACAAGCCCTGAAGCTTGTAATAGCTGTTGACCAGACTCACATATTCCTTAAAATTTGCACGGATATTGCTGCTCACAAACATTTGTGGGGTAAAACGGTACTGTTCCAGAAACCGAAGCTGAAGCTCGGGATCATTTTTTGTTGTCTCCTGCTGAACCTGCGCCAGTTGTGTGTGAATTTCTTCTGTATAGGCAGTCGCTTTGCCTGTCAATGCCTTGCTTCTGCGGATCTTCTCCTTCTTCTCGGCATTAATGCTCTTTTTTCCCTTGCCGGATGTCCCTCCAAGCTCGGCAGTATCCTTCATTTCCGCAGTCTTTTCCCTATATAATGCGAGCGAATCCGGCTCCGCCGTCTGGTTCGCATAGTTCTCCTGCTTCAGCTGCAAAAAACGTTCATCAAACGCCGTCGTCTCTATCGTCTGCTGCTCCTGCGTGTTGATCTGAAGCTTGTGTTCCCGATCCTTCTGCAGTTGGTTCTCCATCATACCCTTTCCGTCCATTCTTGTCCCCCTTGTTCTCTGTCATTTCCATAAATTCCACTGCAAAAACAACTCATCTCTTCTGTCTGACCAAAAAGCCGTTCAAACAACGCCTGCGCCTGCGTCGTGGAAAGTGTCATCCGCACCATCGTCTCCGGCGCATATAATTCATCCAGATGTTCTATGGCACAAGCCAGCAGCTTTGCAAGTACTATGGGATTGCTCTGCATGATCCAGCAATAATCCAGCGCAATTCCTTTCTCCTGTCTCCGCAGAAGTACCGCTCCCTGCACCTCGCCGCCCCTTATTGCTGCGAAACTCGCCGGTTCTGCGGAAAGGTACGGCTGCATCGGCAGATCCAGCTGCTCCTTTAACCATTTCTCACATACGCCCTGCTCCCTTACGGACAGCTGCCAGATCGGACGGACTCCGCTTCTGTTCGTCCTAAGCTGTGGCAGCAGTTCCTCGTTCAACTGCCGGAGCGTGACTGTGCCTGCCGGGAAAGCAACCGTGTCAACGAAGAAACCGTTATCCCGCAGAAAAGGTGTCAACAGACATCGCTCCCCCTCTTCCACATAAGAGACGGAAATTTCTCTTTCCTCAGACCGGGTCTCCCACACAAAGCGCCGTATCAATGCCGTGCCAAGCCCAAGGCGCCTCGCCTGCGGTCTGATATATATGCTCTCCAGTGCAACACTCTGCCCGTCTTCCTCCCATACAAGCGCCCCCTGCGCTTCCCCCAGGAACCAGACGCCCAGCGCATATATTCCCTCTGTTCCGTTCATTAGTTCCACAAACAACTCTTGCGGAATGCAGGCAGCCCAGTCCGCCAGTTCTCCGGGTGACAGCAACTCACACCTCATATCTTCCGTCTCCTTTACCGTAACCTGCCACATCACAGATGTGTTAAATTTAAGTATAACATATGGAACGGGAAAAAACTACAGTGAGAAAACATCCTGCGTTTCCTTTTCTTCTTTGTCCTCTTTTTCACAGACAAGGCCGGATCCAATGCCGTTTCTCTTCCCTGCATGGAATAGCCACTTTCGCCAGGACGCAACAGAGATACCGGTATTTGGGTATTTTTTTGATGTACTATTTCAGGAAGAAAAACCCTTTTATTCTTCTGCAAAAAGTTTCTGCTTCCGCTCAATCATCTCATCAATCTTCTCGATATAAAGCCCTACATCCTTGACATTATCGCATCTTTCGATCCGTCCGTCAGGGAAGACTCTCTTGGTGATGCTTCCGGCACCCAATGCCACAATGGTCTGTTTCTCCTCCATGATGAGAATGTTATACAGTCCGTATTTTCCGGGGCGGGCGTAGCCTGTGTTCTCGAAGTTGCCGGACATGTTCTTCTGCCGGTAGAGGTAATAAGGCTTCATTCCAAGCTTCTCAGCTCCTGCCGCCGCAATCTTCATAGTCTCGTCTGTATTATGAAGCATGGAGACGCCGTTCTCCTGGATCCACTGGTTTAGTCGGGAAGCCCGTTTGATGGCCAGTGAATGAACCGTCAGGCTGTCCGGTGCCAGCTTCACCACTTTGTCGATGGTGCGTTGCACGTCCGCCTCCAGTTCTCCCGGCAGTCCCAGGATCAGATCCATATTGATATTGTCGAAGCCAACCTCTCTTGCCAGTTTATATGCCGTAAGTACCTGTTCCACGCTGGCTTTTCTGCCGATGATATCCAGGGTCTCCTGCTTCATAGTCTGGGGATTCACGGAGATGCGGCTGACCTGATGACGGTGCAGTACCTCCAGCTTCTCTCTGGTGATACTGTCGGCACGTCCGGCCTCCACGGTGAATTCCTTCACGGTGGAAAAATCAAACTTGGACCTTAATGCCGTGATCAGGTGATCCAGCTGCTCCGGCTCCAGTGTGGTAGGCGTACCGCCGCCGATATAGACCGTATCCAACACTTTATCCTTAAAATTCTCCGCTACATAATCCATTTCTTTGATGACAGCGTCCACATATGCATCTACCTGCTTACGGAACGCCGCAATAGGATAAGAAGTAAAGGAACAGTACAGACAGGTCGTGGGGCAGAACGGAATGCCGATGTACAGGCTGTAGCCGCCTTCGTAATGAATATCCTTCAACAGATCCCGCTCTCTCTTTGCGATATCAATTCCCAAAAGTGCCTTTTCCTCGCTGACATAGTGGCTCTGCTCCATGAAATCCCGGATCTCCGCATCGCTTCTGCCCTCATCCAGCATGCCGTAGGCAATCTTCGTAGGACGGATTCCCGTGAGATTTCCCCAGGGAAGCTCCTGTCCTGTCACCTTCCATAAAGTACGGTACAGAAAACGTTTCAAACCATTCTTATAACCATCTGCTATTGTCTCGGCTGACGCATCCCACAGAAAATCCTCTTCTTCCACACGGATCTTTGCCCCGGTATCATCCAGTTCGATTTCCAGGCTGACCTGCGGTTCCAGTTCCGCCAGCTTTTCCGGCTTTGTCTCCGGAGTGATGACCGCGACCTGCTCCTCGGCATAAAAAGCCTTCACCAGAGAATGTACATCATATTCATAGTTAGGATGGGATAATTTCACTACTTTCACGTTACTACCTGTACCTTTCCTTTCACCCGCATCCGCAAAAACGCAGGCACAATTCAGGCACAGAAACCTTTGTCTGTGCCTGATGGATTTCTATATTATAATTATAATTATTCAGAACCCCATTCACAAAACCGCTGCTACGCAGCTTCCCGGAATAACCTGCCAGCATTCAACGAATATCTGACGATATTGGCATGGCTCCGAAGGTTATACGCAGAACGGATTATACTTCTTCTCATGTCCGATGGTGGTGCTGTCACCGTGTCCCGGATAGACTATTGTCTCTTCCGGCAGCGTGAACAGCTTCTCCTTCACAGAATGCACCAGCGTACTCATACTTCCGGTAGGGAAATCCGTTCTTCCCACAGATTCCTGGAACAGGGTATCTCCGCAGATCAGGAAGCCTCCCTCCGGGAAATAATAACTGATACCGCCTGCGGTATGTCCGGGTGTTGCCAGAACTTTGATTCGGATGCCGTCCAGCTCCAGTTCCTCGCCGTCCTTCAGATACACATCTGCGATCACAGTGATCGGACTCCCCATCGCTTTCGACAGATTGTTTTTCGTATCCAGAAGAAACTTTTTCTCCGCCTCCCCGGCATAAATTTTCACGGGGTTCTCTCCATGCTCCCCGCCATAGGCATCCGCTGCCGCCTTCAATTCCTCACAGCCACTGATATGATCGAAATGACCGTGGGTCAGAAAGATTGCCGCCGTATGCAGTCCGTGCTGCCTAAGTGTCTCCTCTATTTTCTCTCCGTGGTCTGCCGGATCGAATACCAGCACTTGATCACTGTCTTCTCTGTACACAAAGTAACAGTTGGTCTGATAAATCCCCAGTGTCATATGTCCGATACGGATATTGCTCATAATAATCTCCATTCCGCAGGCGATTCCTTCCGTCGGAGGAATTGCGGATCAAATTTCAAATTTGATCCTGCAATAGGGGCTGCTTTGTGACGCCTGCGGCACAAAGCCATATTAACCCGTGGTTCTCTCAATATCGATCACGCTGTCGATGCCCCTGATCTTATCAATGATACGGTTCAGTTCCTCTCTGCTGCTGATCTCGAAGGTCGTCTGCAGTGTTGCCAGTCCCTGTCTGTTGGTTCTGGTATTCATGGATATAATGTCGATATTTTTCTCTGTCAGTGCCTTGGAAATATCCGCCAACAGACCATTACGGTTGTTGGCAAAGATTTTGATCTCTGCGAGATATTTCTCCGCATGTGCTTCCTCCGGCTGCCATTCCGCATCGATCAATCTGGCCCGCTCCAACTCCGGCAGATTAATGATGTTGATACAATCGGTACGATGGATGGAAATACCTCTTCCACGGGTCACATAGCCCACGATCTCATCTCCCGGCACAGGGGAACAGCACTTTGAAAAACGTACAGACAGATCTGCGATACCCTTTACCACAATACCGCTCTTGGACTTCATGAGGACGGGTTTATTCCCGCCGCCCTGTGCATTCGCCGCATTGTTCTCCGCAATGCTTGCCAGGACTTCCTCATTGGTCATCTCTTTCTTATGATCACGGTCGTACAGCTCCTGCATCTTGTTGACGATCTGACCCTCTTTCAGCGCACCGTGTCCCATGGCTGCCAATACGGAATCCCAGTCCCGGAATCCGTACTTCCTCATAATGGCATCCATATATTCCTGCTTCTGCAGGCTGGCAAGGTTAACACCTCTGGCTTTACAATAATTGGAAAGCAGTTCCTTGCCCTTTAAAATATTATCTTCCTTTAATTCATTCTTGAACCACTGATTGATCTTGTTCTTGGCCTGGGTACTCTTCACCACATTCAGCCAGTCCCGGCTGGGACCTTTGGAGTTCTGGGAGGTAATGATCTCGATCCGGTCTCCGTTATTGATCTTGTAATCAATAGTGACAAGCTTGCCGTTGACTCTGGCTCCTACCATCTTGTTACCCACTGCAGAATGAATACTGTAGGCGAAATCAATCGGGGTGGATCCCGCAGGAAGGTTCTTGACCTCACCGGTAGGCGTAAAGCAGTATACGCTGTCGGAGAACAGATCCAGATCGTTCTTCAGCAGGTTCATGAATTCCTTGTTATCCGACA
>CAKRRU010000119.1 GCA_934394515.1 uncultured Acetatifactor sp. | reverse complement strand
AGAATTCTCCGACTTCAATGCGCACTCCCGGAATAACGCATTGACGGCCAGCTTATAGTCGCTGGCATCTGTGGCTTAAGAAAGTCCAGAGATCTTTCATTTTATACAGTGTATTGGTATCACCAGACATGATCTCCTGATATCCCGTCAGAAGGGAACTGTGGAATTCCTTTAGGACAGCCAGCCGCTCTTCACAAGACGGCAGCGCAACACTCTCCGTGGAGGCAGCCTTTAATTCCTGCAATAATCCCGGATTCTGCAAAATTCCCCGGCCGATCATGACCGTATCGATACTGGGAAGCTTCGTAAGAATCTGCGTTAGCGACTCCGGAGAGGTAATATCCCCGTTATAGCACAGCGGACATTGCAGGGCTTCCACCGCCTCTGCGAAAGCTTCCAGATGGGGTGTCCCCTTGTAACCTTCCTTTTGCAGTCTGGGGTGAATGATCAGTTCCTTCATGGGGAATTTTTGATACATTTTCAGTAACGGAGCCCACTCATCAGGACATTCCATGCCGATGCGGGTTTTAATGGAAATTTTCAACGGGCATTTTTCAAAAATTTCGTCCAGAAAAGTCTCCAGTTCCCGGGGCGTACCTAAGAATCCGGCACCGCGGTTTCTTGCTACCACTGTTCCAGAAGGGCAGCCCAGATTCAGATTGACCTCGTGGTAGCCATATCCGGCCAGCTGCTCTGCCAGCGACAGAAATTCCTCCGCCTTATTGGTCAGGATCTGCGGTACGGTGTACATGCCCACATTATGTTCCGGAAGCACATCGTTGCGTTCTCTGCTGTTCATGTGCCGATTGGAGATAAAAGGGGTAAAATATTTGTCCATGCCGCCGTAACAGCGGTTCCAGTTAGTGCGAAAATTATAAGTGGTCAGTCCCTCCATGGGGGCAAGATAATATTTCATAAAAAATGTATGCCTTTCCGTAACCTGCAAGCGTTCCACTGCATTTCCGGCGTATGCTTTCGCAGATTGTACTTTGTATCGGGTGTTTTGCCAAATCCCTTATTCAGAGATATTCTCAATAACGAGATTGCCCTTTACATGATTATAAACAGTTACTATTATAATAGAGATAGTAAAAATTGCAAAGAAAACCGCAAAGATCCAAAAAGAAAGCGGCTGGAAGAAGGAATAAAGATCATGACTGAAAAAACAGAAAATAATACCATAAACCTAACCACCAACGAACGCACCCAGCAGGCGATCACCATTTCCGGCAACCCCGGGAAACCGGTCGGGGAGGATGGGGAGAAGATGCTGCGCCGCATGAACGAAAGCCACTACGCAGTGACCGGCTGGGCGCTGGAACACTGGAAGATCCGGGAGAATGACCGGATTCTGGACATCGGCTGCGGTGGAGGAGCAACTCTGAAACGCATGAGTGAAGCGGTGCGTGACGGACATCTGACTGGAGTGGATTATTCCGCCACTTCACTGGAACTTTCCGGAAAAACCAATGCAGAAGCACTGCAGCAGGGAAAAATGGATCTCGTGGAAGCCTCAGTGGAAAAACTGCCCTTTGCGGACAATGCTTTTGACAAGATCATTACGGTGGAAAGCTTTTATTTCTGGCCGGATCCCGCGGAGAATCTGAAAGAAGTCTACCGGGTATTGAAGGAGCAGGGAACCTTTTTACTGGTGGCCGACATTTACCAGAAGGAGGATCTGCCAGAACAGGTGTGGGAAAACATTCAAAGATTCCATCTGTTTAATCCCACACCGGAAGAATTCCGGGAACTGCTGGAAAATGCAGGATTTGAAGAGGTACGGATTCGCTTAAAAGACGGCGAGGACTGGATCTGCGCGGAAGGGCACAAATAAGCAGTAGAACCCTTCGGAAAAACGCAAAAATCGGGTGGAAGTCCGAAACGGAACACGCTAGAATCAGAAACGTAGAAAATGTGAAAGTATCCATGAAAATATTCAAAGGAGAAAACAATAACCATGTATAATCAGAATTATAAAGTAGAACTTCCCCAGTTCCCGGACCGGGAGGTGTCCATAGCAGAATACGGCGCGAAGAGCGGCGATTTGCAGATTGAGACCGGCAGACACAATGCGGAGGCTATGAACCGTGCAATCTGCGAGGTGTCCGAGCAGGGTGGCGGTACAGTAAGAGTTCCGGCAGGCATCTGGGCGGTGGCTCCATTCCGGCTGTTAAGTGGTGTCAATCTTCATCTGGACAGTCAGGCAATGCTAAAATTCATCAAATCAAAAGAGGATTATCCGCTGCGGATCACCAGTTATGAAGGCCAGGACTGCATCCGTACCGTGTCTCCCATCACAGCGGAAAATGCAGAGAATATCGCCATCACCGGAGAAGGCATCATTGACGGAAGCGGTGACAAATGGCGCCCGGTCAAGAAATTTAAGATGACAGAAAAACAGTGGGATGCTTTGTTTGCAATCAGTCCGTATGTGCTGGAGACGAAAGAGACAGCAATCTGGATGCCCACGGAGTCTATTTTAAGGGGAAATCACCACAACATTCAGGGAACCACCGAGGAAGCACTGACTGCCGCAGCACCGTATTATGATTTTTACCGCCCGGTGATGATCAGCCTGCGTCATTGCAAAAAGGTACTTCTGCAGGGCGTGACCTTTATGAACTCTCCGGCATGGAATATTCATCCCTATTTCTGCGAGAGCCTTACAGTGGACAGCGTGCAGATCCGCAATCCCTATTATGCCCAGAACGGTGACGGTATTGATGTGGAATCCTGCACCAATGTGCATATTCATCACAGCACCTTTGAGACCGGAGATGATGCTATCTGCATGAAGTCCGGCAAAAACGCCATTGCCCGCAGAATTGAAGGTCCCTGCAGCAATGTTTACATCCATGACTGTCTGGTGAATGAAGGCCATGGCGGTTTCGTCATCGGCAGTGAGATGTCCCGTGGGGTAAAGGATATTCTGGTGGAGAACTGTACTTTCGTGGGAACCGATGTGGGCATCCGCATGAAGAGTGCTCTGGGCCGCGGTGGTGTGGTGGAAAATATCACTCTCCGCAATATCCATATGAGTGAGATCAAAGGAGAAGCGGTCATCCTGACCATGTCCTATGTCCTTAATTCCCTGAACCGTAACGAGACCATTGCCATGGAAAATGAGGAAGACATCCCGTATTTCAGAGATCTGCATATGGAAAATATCGAAGTCACCGGCTGTAGACAGTTCACCAAGATCGAGCCTCTGCAGGGCAGGCCGGAGACGATCCGGAATGTTGTGGTGAATGGACAGAAGCTGGTGTAAGGCTCCAGACAGGAAACAGATTTCCGGTACTCGCAGGAAATTTTTGCAGCATAATAGCAGGAGGTAATGATTATGCCATGTACAACCATATTAGTAGGAAAAAAGGCGTCTTATGACGGTTCCACCATGATCGCCCGCAACGACGATTCCCCTTCGGGACAGTTTATGCCAAAGAAATTCATCGTGGTGCATCCCGAAGAGCAGCCGGAAAAATACAAATCCGTGCTCTCCCATGTGGAGATCGGTCTGCCGGAGAATCCGATGCGGTATACCGCAGTGCCCAATGCACTGGATGGAGAGGGCATCTGGGCAGCACACGGTGTCAATGCTGCAGGCGTGGGAATGACCGCTACAGAGACCATCACTTCGAATGCCCGAGTTCTGGGAGCGGATCCGTTGGTGGAATATGTTCCGGCAAAGGATGGTGTGGAAGAGCTCCCCGGAGGCATCGGCGAGGAGGATATCGTGTCTCTGGTGCTTCCTTACATTCACAGTGCCAGAGAGGGGGTCACAAGACTGGGAAGCCTGCTGACGCAATATGGTACCTATGAAATGAACGGAATTGCTTTCTCGGATAAAAATGAGATCTGGTGGCTGGAGACCATCGGCGGTCATCACTGGATCGCCCGCAGAGTGCCGGATGATGCATATGTGGTGATGCCGAACCAGTTCGGAATTGATGCTTTCAATCTGGAAGATGCCCTGACCGAGCAAAAGGAGCATATGTGCTCTGCGGATCTGAAAGAGTTTATTGCAAAGCATCATCTGGATCTGTCGTTGGACGGCAGCTTTTCTGCCAGAGATGCCTTTGGCAGCCATGACGATTCCGACCATGTATACAATACTGCGAGAGCCTGGTATATGCTGCGTACTCTGAATCCCCGGACACTCGTCTGGGATGGCCCGGATGCAGACTACACTCCTTTTTCCGATGACCTGCCTTGGTGTATGGTGCCGGAGAAGAAGATCACGGTGGAGGATATAAAATACGTGTTGTCTTCCCATTATCAGGGAACACCCTATGATCCTTATGCTTCGTACGGTGATAAATCTATGTGTGGAGCATATCGTTCTATCGGCATCAACCGTAATGATGACATGGCGCTGATCCAGATGCGTCAGGAGGGAGAGACCATCCAGTGGCTGGCACTGGCCTCTAACGCCTTTAATGTGCTGGCACCTTTTTATACCGGTATCGACCGGACTCCGGAGTATTTATCCGGAACCACCGGAAAAGTCTCCACGGAGAATTTCTACTGGATAAGTCGTATGATCGCAGCCATGGCGGATGCTTCTTACAACAAATCCGTCTTCCACATAGAGCGTTATCAGGAAAAGGTGGCGGCGAAGAGCCATGAGATCCTGAATCGTTATGATGCGCTGCTGGCACAGGAGACCGAAGAAGACGAACGTAAGAAGCTACAGGAAGAGGCCAACGAAAAGATTGCCGGAATGCTACAGGAGACAGCATCAGACACTCTGGACAAGGTGCTGTACGAACTCAGTGGGCAGATGAAAAACGCTTATGCCAGATCGGATGCGTAAACGTTTTTCCGAGTGGAACCTCATGAGCAAAATCGAAATTAGAAGTATATTTTAGAAGTATATATATATTAGAAACAGCAGATTCTTTCAAAAGAGTCTGCTGTTTTCATGTTTGCCTATGCGCGGCTCATTGCTCGCATAACTCTCAAGTTACATTACAAAATGAAATAAGATCTGCAAATCCTATGATCAATTTTCTGTTTTCATTCGTCGTTTCGCCTCATACATTTTGGCATCAGCTTCCCGGACCACATCGTCCATGGAACGGGGCATGTTATGGGTCAGTACGGAATATCCCATGGCTACAGTAATGGGATGCTCGGAACCGTCAGGAAGCTTCAGCGTTCCCAGAGACGCTTCGAAATCTTTTTGCAACTTGAGAAATTCTTTTTCGGAATCGGATACGGTCGACAGGAATACGAACTCATCTCCGCCGATCCGATAACATTTTCCTAACGGACCGAGATGCACCGACAGAGTATCCGCTACCCGGCGGATCATTTCATCACCACACTGGTGTCCGTAGTTATCATTCACATATTTAAGACTATTTACATCGTACAGTGCCAGTAATACTTGAAAATTATCGGATCCGTCCAGCCTTTTCAATTCTTCCATATAGGAAGTACGGTTCAGCAGGTCGGTCAGACCATCGCGATAAGCCAGACGGCTGAGCAGCTCCATGCGAACACCTTCCTGATAGTTGGTCATGAGGCGCAGGGTAACCTGGACTGCTTCCATTATCAGGAACAGAAGCACACCGATCCGTGTGAAGAAGCTGGTCTCAGGAACACTGCCGAACCATAGGAGCAGGATATCCAGCAGAACGCCAAAGCACAGACACAGAATTCCAAAGGTATGATATAGATTGTGCTTCAGATGGTGCCTTTGATTCTGATAAAATCCCTTGCCGATGGCATAGATAACAAGTGCAATCAGAATGCCAAAAGTAATATGGGTCAGACGAAGACTTTCGTGGAAGTCCTTACAGCCGGTCAGATTCAGGCACAAACGTATACTGAAATCCATGACACTGATCAGGCATGCTGTCTGTACCATCACAGGGGAGTACTCTGTATACATTTTGCCAAGGTACAGAAACAGTGGGATGGTGATCAGCATCATAAAAAGTTCCGCAATCGTATGATAGATATGGCTGTTACGCAGGATCAGCTGCAGCATACGGTTATCTGCCAGCATAAAGATACCGATATTCAGAGCAAATAATCCCAGATAAAGCATCTCACTGCCGATGATACGCTTTTTGTGTATAGGCAGATAAAACAGGATAAATGCCAGACCCAGATGGGCGATCAGGAAGCTGATACCGAATCCGGGTGCTTTATCGCAGATGCGGCTTATCAGGATATCGTCACTACGTCCCAGGCACATATGATTGATTTTGCCACTGCCGTCTCTGTAAGGATTATCGATTACCAGGGTGATCGTGCGTCCGGAATCTTCCCGGTAGATCGGCAGAGAGACATAAGAGGCTCCCGGTGTCCTGCCGAAGAAAACTCCCTCCGGACGCATGGTCTCATAGATCTGCCGGTCATCTATCAGGATCGTGACATTGGAACTTTTATAAAAAAAGAACAATGTCATATCGTGAGTCAGCACAGGAAGCTTCCTGGTCACTGTGTATGTGCCGCTGATATGGGAAAAATCAACGGTACTGCCATCGGGTGTGGTCCAGTCTTCTGAAAAGTCTACATAATCCGATGTTGCCGGCTCGCGGTTCTGCCTGGGAAGACTGTAGTACAGTACCGTAATAATCACAGAACACATGATCAGGAAAAACAGTCCATGTGTGATGGAATATGAAGTTTTGTGATTGTTTGTGTTAGTATTCATACGAATTACATTATAGTAAAAAAGTACCATAAAAGTCAATACTTGTGTTGGATATATCATAGATTTTAAACGTAAATATCAATGATCAATGATTGGAACAATTCACGGATCAATGTCCAAAGACAAAAAAACGTTGCAATGGATGAAAAAGTATGCTATTGTGATTTTGTTGCCGCTTTAGTGCGGTAAAGATTTACTCTGGAGAGTCCTTCCGCGGAAAGCGATTTTCATATTTCCGTATAGAAGGCGCCGAAGGTGTACGGCAGTAAAGCTGCCAATCTCTCAGGCAAAAGGACAGA
>CAKRRU010000118.1 GCA_934394515.1 uncultured Acetatifactor sp. | reverse complement strand
GTTGCTGTCGGCGTCGCAGTTGGGGTCGCGGTCGGCGTTGCAGTCGGCGTTGCGGTCGGCGTTGCGGTCGGCGTCGGAGTCTTCACAGGACGAGGATCACCCTTGAGACCGGGATAATGCACTTCATTTCCTTGCGTAAATGTCTTCGCCACAACAGAACCTACAATAACAGAACCACCATTACTGAAATCCGCATTTGGTGCAAGAATTCTTCCAAATACAGCCTGATCCAGAACCAGTTTTCCGGTGCTCTGTCCTAAGTTCCAGATAATATTTGCAGCCCAGCCCTGATGTGCATAGCCACCGGCAGCAGCCATATTTTCACACGATACATTTGTCCAGTCGCCAAGGCAGTTAATAATTACCGTTTTACCTTCCTGGGCATCTGCCAGTACCGTTGTCACCTCCGTCGCTGTCAATTTACCCTGGGTATTAATTACAGTAACTGTTTCAGAACTGGTCATATTATAATAATTTTGGGAATCGTTTGCCGCCTGTGCAAGCGCATTATTTACCGCTGCGCTGACTTCTCCGGTCTCACACATGCTGATCGGTTCCGCATTTTGAACAGTCCCTACAACAAACGCTTCGGTCTTACCGGGTTTTGTTACCACAAGGTGCACCTGTCCACCGTTATTATCGTTATACTTAGGTACAAACGTTCTCTCTGTATCAGCCGGTTTTTCAAGCACTAAGGCAGCTTTTCCAAATCCATCATATCCACCGCCGCCCACACTCAACAGGTCTTCCGATACCTGACCGACATAGTTTCTGCTGGGTCTGTAAAAGTCTACGCAGTTCAGCAAATTTGCTACCAGTCCTCCGCCTTCCAGATGATTTCCGGTATATTCCTGTGCTACCACAGCAAAATCTTCATAATTCAGAGTTCCCACTGTTACAAGGTTTATGTCAGTGTCCGCACCGGCAGCTGCTTTCACTGCCATCCGCATTGTCAAAGCTGCGGCATCACCACCGGATACAGTTTCTTCTGCTGCGGAAGTCTCTGTCTCCTCTGCCTGCACGGTAATTGTTCCGTTCCCCGCTACAGAGCCTGCTACCAGCGCCGTAACCAGAACCTTTACCAATTTTTCCTTCATATACTTGCTAAATCTGCTCATCTGATTTCTCCCTCTTGAAATTCAAATGCTCAACGTTTTTCAAACCTCAAACGTTTTCGTTCCTCTTTACATCTATAAAGACTGTGGAGATTTCAAAAAGGGTTCAGATTTTTTAATAAAATTGTGATTTTTTGCTTATTTTTGTTCTTGTCATGTCTGATGTATCACGCTTATTCCCAATACTCCGCCGTTTCTACCAGTACTCCATGCAATAGTACTCTTTTCTTCGTGCCTGCGGAGCCGTAGCAGGTGGACAGGGATACAATGTTGCCTCTGCTGCTCAGATCTGCATCTGACGCGAACGTGGAATTCTCCGTTGCCCATTTTACATAATCGTCATAGGATGCATCGGACGTAAACGTAGCATAGCGGTCACCGGTGCTGGTTGTCTTATAATAGGAAAAGATTTCATAAGTATAGACATTTTTTTCCGTATAAATATAGAAATACTGATCATCTTCACAGCTGACTGTCCCTTTCAACAAATTTTTGAAAGAACCAAACATACTCTCATCCCGCATGTTATGTCCGAATACAAACGTATTTCGGTCCGACCAGTCCGCCGTAGCCCCACAGTCCATGAAAATACAACCGGCATTTACATTTTCTCCTTCAAAAGAATGTTTCAGATAATAGTCATTATCTTCTCCCTGTACCACCGGATAGCTGATCTCCAAAGCCGGGAAATAGAGCCAGCCCCTGAAATCCGGATTCGTCTTCTTCAGCTCTTCAAAGTTGATCTGCAGATCCGGATAATTTTTCTGTCTGGTCTCTTCTATGTCTTCTTCACTCTCCGGTTCTGTGACTGCTTCCTGGCGGATCGTCTCATATTCCTCTTTCGCCTTTTGCTCCGACCGATAAGAATACAGGCTCATGCCGCCGGTCACAACGACTGCCGCCACCAGTATTGCTGTAATCGTATTTTCCGCTTTCTTGTTTTTCATCATAACCACCACGCCCTTCACACTCTGTGTTTCCGCTGTCTTCTCTCATTTTATAACTGATTATACCTTATTTTAAGGTATTCGTCTTTACGAAAGAGATTATTTTTGTTATTTTAAAGAGGAAAGCTTAAAACATTGGGGGAATTACATATTATGATGCATCTTTTTGCTCTGTTGTCTCTGCTGCTCTGCGGAGTTTGCTATACCGGTTTCCGGTCTGATGCCGGAATTTCAAAAAGGAAGGGAGTTTTGTCGCCTGCCGTTATGCTGTTCGGTGTGGCACTGCTTCTCAGGCTGCTTCTTGCATATACCACCCATGGTTTCAGCAATGATATTGCCTGCTTTGCAGGATGGGCTGACCGAATTTTCACTGTGGGGCCGGGGCAGTTCTATTCATCAGAGACTTTTACGGATTATCCGCCCGGATTTATGTATGTCCTGTATGTGATCGGGGCTCTGCGCAATCTGCTGAAGATTCCCTATTACTCCGATCTTCATATCCTGTTGTTAAAGCTGCCGGCGATTCTGTGTGACATAGCCTGCGGATATTTGCTCTACAGAGAAGCCGCCAAACGACTGCACCTGTCCGAGCTGCAGTCCCTGTGTATTGCTGCTGTATATCTGTTCCAGCCGGTCATCATTCTGAATTCTTCCTGCTGGGGCCAGGTGGATTCCGTCCACACTCTGATAGTCATCCTTATGTGTCTGTTCCTGATGGACGGAAAGATGCTTCCGGCTTATGCGGTGTACGGGGTTGGCGTTTTATTGAAACCACAGACTTTGATTTTTACCCCTGTTCTTTTAGTTGGTATCCTTGACCATGTATTACTGAAAGATTTTTCCTGGCGGAAATTATTCTATAATCTGTGCGGAGGTCTGGCGGTCATCTGCGGTATGCTCCTGCTGTGTACTCCCTTCGGATTGCATGCGGCAATCTCCCAGTATACTTCTACACTGGGTTCCTATGAATATGCAGCTGTAAATGCTTATAATTTCTGGGGACTGTTGGGAATGAACTGGGTCGATCAGAATACGACCTTTCTCTTCCTTCCATGTAAGACCTGGGGCACTATTGTGATCTTACTGATCGTGCTCTTCACCTTCCTCATTGCCATGCGCTGCAGAAGGGAACCTTCAAGATATTTCTGTCTCGGCGCTTTTATCATTCTGACGATGTTTGTATTTTCTGTCAGAATGCATGAAAGATATATGTATCCCGGACTGGCACTGTTACTTTTCTGCTGCCTGTACAAATCCGCCGACGCTCTGTGGAAATGCTATGCCGGTTTCTGTGTTCTGCATTTTTATAACACCGCTGATGTGTTGTATCATTATGATCCGCAGAACTACGACCGTAAAGCTCCCATTATCCTGCTGGTATCCGCCGGAATGCTGTGCTGTCTGTATTATTTTTATAAAATCATATGGAGACTTTACGTCTGCGACAAGGCATCTTCCGTTACAAATGCATCCGGGACATCAAAATCCGCTTCCGGACAGCGTTTTGACACAAAGGCTTCCTCGTCTGACCGCAAATCGTCAGGGTGTTCTTCCTTTGGCAAAAATAACAGTCCCGTGAACCTTGGTCAATTACTTAAGGAACATCTTATGTCCCCGCTGGAACCGGTGCCTTCTGAACCTCGTGTTGTCTTCACGAAAGTCGATCTCGGTCTGCTGTTACTGATCTGTGCCCTGTACAGTTTCTTTGCCCTGTATGATCTGGGCGACAGCAAAGCACCGGTCACCACCTATAATATGGTTCAGAACCAGACCATTGAGCTGGAGTTTTCCGAAAAAGCCCTGCCTGCAAAAATGGCAAGTTATATTGCTCCCTGGCACCAGCGGCACTTTACCGTCGAAGTCGGAAGCAATACAGAGGACTCCTGGACTTATCTGGGTGAAATGATCTTGGACAACGTATTTACCTGGCAGGATGTATCCTTGCAGGACATGATATCACAATACACCCAGACCGGCACTTCATCCGGCGGGATTTCTCCCCGGTATGTACGTCTGACGTTGACTGACACGGATGCATCACTGATTGAACTTGTCTTCACAGATGCGGACGGCAATATCACCCGTCCGGTCAATGCAGATACTTATGAGACCTTATTTGACGAAGCAGATCTGTATCCGGAACGGTATTCCTTCCGCAACAGTATGTATTTTGACGAAATTTATCACGCACGTACTGCTTACGAATTTCTCCATGGTCTGACGACCTATGAGAACACACACCCTCCTCTGGGCAAAATCTTCATTTCCCTGGGTGTTGCCATCTTTGGCATGAATCCGTTCGGCTGGCGTATTACCGGTACTTTGTTTGGAATTGCCATGCTGCCGTTTCTGTATCTGTTCGGGAAAAAGATGACTCGCAATACGCCTGCTGCAGCTCTTGCATGTTTTCTGTTTGCTTTTGATTTCATGCATTTTACGCAGACAAGAATTGCGACGATCGATGTATACATTACTTTCTTCGTGATTGCAATGTACTATTTTATGTACAGCTACTGCACCATGAGTTTTTACGATACACCGCTTTATAAAACCTTTGTTCCGCTGGGATTATGCGGGATCTGCATGGGCTTCGGCATTGCCTGTAAATGGACCGGTGTGTATGCCGGATGCGGGCTGGCTCTGCTGTTTTTTGCACATCTGTTCAGACGCTACCGGGAATGCCTCTACGCCAAAGCGCATCCCGGAAAAAGCTCAAACGGTATTGATCATAGGGAGATCGTAAAGAATTTTTCACACCATACGATAAAGACGATCGATTTCTGTCTGACCTTTTTTGTACTGATTCCGGCAGTGATCTACCTGTTATCCTATCTGCCGTTCGTCGACAATACCCATACCGGATTGTTCGACCGCATGCTTGCCAACCAGACCTCCATGTTCAACTATCACAGCGGTCTGGAAGCGACACATCCGTACGCTTCCTCCTGGTATCAGTGGCCTACCATGGAACGTCCGATCTGGTATTATTCCGGCTATTTGTCCGATGTGGTGAAAGAAGGCATCAGTGCATTCGGCAATCCTCTGGTGTGGTGGATGGGAATTCCCGCGTTCCTGTATGTGGTGTATCTGCTGATCAGCAGGAACAGTCTCCTACGTTCACTCGCAGGCAACAGTTCTGCGACAACTGTGGCAGCTTCTAAATCAGGTACTCGAAGTGTTCAGCATGGTACTCCGCATACTGCGGATAGCGCGTCGGAGTTTGCCCCGAATATATTATCTCGAGCAGAATATTCCACCGCTGTATTTCTGACAGTCGGCTATCTGGCACAGTACCTGCCCTGGTTTTTCGTCACCAGAATCACCTTCATCTATCACTACTTCCCCAGTGTTCCTTTTGTAGTGCTGATGATCGTATACAGCCTGATGCAGCTGAAGAAAAGAGTTTCGGATCGTACTTTTATCATAATCTGCTGCATCTATGCAATACTGGTCTTTGCACTGTTCCTGCTCTTCTATCCGGTATTGTCCGGGCAGCCGGTAGCGGTAGATTTTGTTATAAAATACTTACGTTGGCAGGATACCTGGGTATTGATCTCCGGTTAAAAAATAAGTTGGCACTCATCTCTCCTATTTCATCTGCTCTATATGCTGATTCTGCTAAGCAGCTGCTCTGTCTCCGCTTATGCAAGGAAACAGAGCAGCTGCTGTTAAATTCCATTGTCTTACTTTTATATTATTGTTTTCCAATGTTGAATCCGGCTATCCTCTTATGAAATTAACGAGGCTGTCTACATGAAGTAACTATGTATCATGTTTTCAACCATATCTGTCTTTAACGGGATCTCCTGGGTTTCATAAGTAGTCAAAAGAGTATCTGATAACAGAATCCCATTTATATTATAAAGCTGCATTTTTTGAAATGCGGGCTGCGCATAGCTATCATTATCCATCATACCAAAATGTTCCCAATAGTATATGCGTCCGGTTACCGGATGTCTTATGGTAAAGTCCGGGTAAATTACTTTGTTTCCAAAATGTAACGCTTCTTCATAATGAAATGGGATTTTATTCAAATGTAGCATAGTTGCAATAATTGCTTCTGATTTTGAACGTACTTTTTGTCCATCAAACACTGGATGTACTAATTGCTCCGGATATTTGGAACATTTTTCATAATCTGCTCTCTCCCACTTGGCAAGTTCCTCTTTTGAAGATATGAATCCTCTTTTCAAGAGTTCTGTATAAGCAGATGTTGCAACTATTTTTTCTTGCTGCGTTTTTCCTTTATTGCACACTTTCAAATAGTTCTCCACTGCCTTTTTCTCCCAGACCACATCTAACAGTATTGCTTCATAATATTTTTTCTCTGCAAGAGCAACGGCAATATTTATGTCTCTACTCGGAATGTAGCTCTTTACTCCGTTACATGACTTGTACCATTTTTTGTGCTTTCCATTTTGCGAGTATATTAGTTTTCCTTCCGGATAATTTTCCAATATTTTACGTATTTCAGTTTCGCGTTGTGATAATACTTCCTGTTCTTTGAGAAGTTGATAATATAACATGACATCGCCTTTCTTTTGCTTTAGAGTAATTGTTTTTGGCATCAAATTAACCAGGATATCTTGAACAACATTTTGCGTGGAATTAACTTTGGTAATAAGGTAATGTTTCTTGTTTTTGGATATTTTTGCTGAAAACAGCTTGATTGCTTTAAGAATACTCAATAGAATTCCGGCACTTAACAAAAGTGTATTTTTATTACAGCATACTTTTCTTGAACTGTAAATATATATTTTGTTATAATCTTCTATTATCTGTCGGACGAGGGTACGCAACTCTGTTTTTCTCCTCCTGTACCCTTATTTTTCCCGAGCGAGGGTACACAGTTCCATTTTTCTCTTCCTGTACCCTTATTTTTCCTGGGCGAGGGTACACAGTTCCATTTTTCTCTTCCTGTACCCTTATTTTTCCCGGGCGAGGGTACACAGTTCCATTTTTCTCTTCCTGTACCCTTATTTTTCCCGGGCGAATAAGAACCATGC